>NZ_MXAP01000117.1 GCF_002027555.1 Moraxella equi | reverse complement strand
GTTTTAAGGTTTGGGGGGTATTTATCCGATCCAACCATTACCACAATAATCATCTAGAGTGCATACCACACACCTTTTTTATGTCATTAACCAAACGCCGGCACACGCTTAGGAATGGCACTCAAAAATTCATTTCGGGCTTGATTGTCCGTCTCATACACCCCAAGCATACAGGTGGTGCGGGTGGTGGACTGTTGTTTGCCCACGCCACGCATCATCATGCACATATGGCTTGCGTCCATGACGACCGCCACACCACGGCAGTCTGTGAGTTCATGGATGGCTTGGGCGACTTGTTTGGTTAGGTTTTCTTGGATTTGTAGGCGTTTGGCATACATATCAACAATGCGAGCCAGTTTGGATAAGCCAAGCACCTTACCATTTGGCAGATAGCCGATGTGTGCCACACCAAAAAACGGCAAAATATGATGCTCGCATAACGAATAAAATTCAATGTTTTGCACAAGCACCAAATCAGCATTATCACTGGCAAAAATGGCATCATTGGCAACCGTATGCAGGTCTTGATGATAGCCTGCCGTCAAGTCCTTAAAGGCTTTGGCGGCACGCATGGGCGTATCAAGCAGTCCTTCACGGCTTAGGTTTTCGCCACTGGCAGAGATGATATTGGCGTAGTTCTGGGCGGTGGCTTCTACATCAAAAGAAAAGGCGGAAGTGGCGTGGCTGTTGCAATGTTGGCACATGGTATTATCAAATAAAAATAAACGTGATATTATAGCGAAAAAGACCAGATTTGCCAAATGGTTTGTGTGCTTTGCGGTGTCAATGGGTTATAATTTTTGCTTTTTAAAATTACCCTTTTAAATTTACCCTTTTAAAACAACTTAAAACAACCAAATTAAAACAAATGGCGATTTCGTTAAAAGTTTACAATCGTTTCTAAATTTTCCCCATTTGCCAAAATCTGTGGTATAATGCTAACAATTTTAACTAAATGCGTGGAGCGACTGATGTTATTAAAAGGTCAACGATTTGTGGTAACGGGCATTGCCAGTAAGCTGTCGATTGCGTGGGCGATTGCCGAATGCTTGCACCGTGAGGGGGCCCAGCTGATTTTGACTTACCCCAATGACAAAATCAAAAAGCGGGTGGATATGGCGGCCGAGACTTTTGGGGCGGTGGCGGTGTTGCCTTGCGATGTTAGCTCGGATGATGAGATTGCCAAATGCTTTGATGAAGTGGCTCGCATTTGGGGTGACGGGGTGAACGGTGTGGTACATGCCATTGGTTTTGCCCCTGCCGAGCAGTTGGACGGCGACTTTACGGACGCCACGACCCGTGAAGGCTTTGCCATTGCTCATGATGTGTCCAGTTATAGCTTCGTGGCACTTGCCAAAGCCAGTCGTGAACTGCTTGCCAAACGTCAAGGCTCGCTTTTGACTTTGACTTATGAAGGCAGTATTTCTGTGTTGCCAAATTATAACGTCATGGGGCTTGCCAAAGCCAGCCTAGAATCATCGGTGCGTTATCTGGCAAGCTCGCTGGGTAAAGAAGGCATTCGTGTCAATGCCATTAGTGCAGGCCCGATTCGCACCCTTGCCGCCAGTGGCATCAAGTCGTTCCGTAAAATGCTGGACGTTACCGAAAAAGTAACACCCCTTGGGCGTAACATCAATCAAATGGAAGTGGGTAACGCCGCCTTATTCTTACTATCGCCTTGGGCGAGCGGTATTACAGGCGAGATTTTGTTTGTGGACGCAGGGTTTAACACTGTCGGACTAAGCAGTGAGCTTATGGAGCTGGTGGCGGACGATACCGAGTAAGGCACGCCCAAGGTTTGTAAAATTTTGTAACATTTTAACAGCACACAATCAAGCACGTCTTGTGTTGTGTGCTTTTATTTTTGTCCAAAGTTTTGTAAACTAATTGGTTTGTTATCACTCATTTATCGGTCATGCAAAACCAACTTCCCACTTGGGTACTGTGTGGGGCGGTGGTGCTGGCATTTAGTGCTGGCATTTTGAACACAACCGCACTCATGGGGTTTACCCACGTTTCGGCATCACACGTTACGGGCAATATCAGCCTGCTGGCGGTAACGTCCTTTCATCATGACTGGGAAAACCTGTGGCTACTGCTCGTGTCGGTGGGCTCGTTTTGGCTTGGCTCGGTGCTAAGTGGCATGATTATCGGGGGTAGCGAGCTACACATCAAGCGTCATTATGGCTATGCCATGTACTTAGAATTCGTCCTGCTCTGTGGCAGTCTGTGGCTGTATCTGTCGGGCAACGACTACGGGCAAATGCTCATCGCCATGGCGTGCGGACTACAAAACTCTATGGTGGCAACCTATCACGGGGCGGTGGTGCGTACCACGCATTTGACAGGAGTAACGTCCGATTTGGGGGCGACGGTGGGGCATTGGCTTGTGGGGCGAAAGGTCAGCCTTGCCAAAGTGGTGCTACAAAGTGCGTTATGGTGGGGATTTTTTGGCGGCGGCTTTGTGGCGGTGTGGCTATATGTCAAATATGGCTATTGGTCAATGCTCCTACCCATTACCATTATTTTTCTGTCAGCAATGGGTTATGTGCATATGGAAAAATGGTTTCACCGCTCCGAGCGTATGATTAAATTCATGATAATAAAACGCAAAAGAAAAAGATAGGGTGGGGGTTTAAAAATTAATAGGGGAAATTTTAATATTAATTGTAAATTGATCATTAAAATATGATTAATTAAATACTTGTAATTTTAAAAATGTATTTTTTAATGAATATTTGGGCGAATATAATTCGCCCCTACATATCCCAATTTAATAATATTAAATTAAAAGAAATTAAAATCAATGATTTAAAAGAAATTAAGATAATACTTTATAGACAACCCAATATTATGAAATCAGTCATTTTAATATGAGCCCTACCCGCCCACTTTAAAATTTTCCAAATCAGGCAATTCGGGTAATTCTTTTAAATCAGTCAAACCAAATGCGTCTAAAAATGCCTTTGTGGTGTGCAATAAGGCAGGGCGACCCAACACGTCTTTATGTCCCTTCTCCATAATCCAACCCTTATCAAACAGTTGGCGTAAGATATGGCTAGACACGCTCACGCCACGAATATGCTCGATGTCCGAGCGAGTTACAGGCTGTTTATAAGCGATGACACTTAGGGTCTCTAACAGGGCTTGGCTTAGGGTCTCTTGGCGTTCGGGGAACACCTGATGAATAATGCGACTGTACGAGTCCTTGATTTGCAAGCGATAGCCACTGGCGGTCTTGGCAAGGGTCAGCACGCTGTGCGACAAACGCTCTTCTAGCACCGCCAGTGCCACGTCAAATTCATCTTGGCTTATCATTAAATGTTTTTTTAAATCATCTGCCGTCAAAGGCGACTCGCTGGCGTGCAGTAGTACTTCAATATAGCGACTTAACGCTGTGGCAGTGGCGTGGGTGTTTTTGATGTCGTCAGCGATATTGTCGCTGTCGCTGTTGGGTGTAAGCGTGGATAAAGGTTGGTTGTTTTGCATACGATTGCCTAATGATTAATGAAGCCAATATAAAGTCTGCTCGGACAAGTCAAAGCCAGTGTTATTGATGTTAAATAAAGGGTCTTTTTGCTTGCCTTTTTTGGACGTGGGGGCGTCCATGACTTCAAGCTGAAAACTCTGGGCGATGTCCACATTTATCTCGCTTTTTAGCAGGGCGTCATCACCGTCAGCAAAGCCAATCAGCCCCCGTTTTAGAAGTTCAAGCACCGCCACAAAACTCACGACCACGCCCACACGCCCCTGCGTTTCATCGAGCAACTCAGCAAACGTGCCAGAACCTTGTTGGCTTAACATCAGGCTAATCTTGGCGATACGCTCAGGTAGTGGCACAGGGTCGGTCTTGATGTGGTGCATTTGATAATCAGGCTTGATTTGCATAGTAATCAAGCTATTGATAAGTATCTGGGGCGAGTAGCTTGGCAGTTCGGCTTTCATGGCTTCGCTACTAGGCAGGCTCGTAAATGCCAAAAACACATCACGTTCTAGGCGGATTAGGCTATCTAATCGGCGACTGGCTTCTTTGATTTGGGCATATTCTTCTAGCCGTCTGATGAGTCGTGCTTTGGGGCTTAGCTCTTCGCCTGTGATTTGTGGTTGGGGGAGCAAAAGTTCGCTTTTTATGGCGATGAGCGTACTTGCCATAAGCAAATAATCGCCCGCCAATTCAAAATAAGTATCATCAAGCTCTTTGATATAAGTCAAATATTGCTCGGTAATCGGCAAAATGGCGGTTTCGGTCAAATCAAAATTATTCTTTTTGACCAAATACAACAAAAAATCAAGCGGGCCTGCAAATTGTTCAAGCCATATCGCAAATGCTTGGGGCGGAATATATAAATCATCAGGCAAGGATGAAACAGGCGTATCAAAAATACGGATAGGGGTGTCGGGTTGGGTGGTGTCGGTCATTTAATGGGTTTGCCTTAAATGTTTGATGTGTTCTTTTTTATTGATTTTATTATTTTTCAATCTTTTCATGTTTAATAAATGAATTAAACGCTCTATCTCATCTTGGCAAAGTATGGGTTCTTTTATGGATAAAATATAATCCGTAAAATTTGATAAGTAACAAATGTTATCAGGAAAAGAGCTTTTTAATTCACAATTACCAGCAAAAACAATAACAGAATGAAAATAATCATTTGCTAAATTCAAAGTTTTTTCTAAGGCTTTGATGTGTCGGTAATTTTGATGAAGTGGGTTTTGAAAAGGGTGTTTTTTACCATAAACATTTTTTGTCCATTCTTTGTCGTGAGCTTTGCCGTAAATCCAACCTTTGTAATTTTTGGTTTCAATCACGAAAATACCAAATTTTGAAATATAAATGTGGTCAATTTGCGTCATACCCAAATTATCTTCAATCAAAACATCATGAAAGGTATGATAAATATCTTTTGGTAGAGTGCGATTGGATTTTATATTAACCAGTTTCTCGCCAAACCACCCTTTGAAAAAGGGTGATTTTAAAAAGGCAATGAGAAATAAAATTGGCAAAAACCATAAAAGTGGTTTGAGCGAATTTAAGAAAATGGGTAATATGTCCATTATTTTAACTTCACTTATACTTTAATGCTTTAATTTCTTTTTGGTGCTGTTTAATAACCCGTCTGGCAGAATTTTTAATCAATCTATGTACCGCAGGATTTTGACTGTCCAAATCCATAGGGATAATTGGCTCAATTTCCTGTTTTTGAATGTCAGATTTTAAAAATTCTTCAAAAGAAATTCGCATGACTTTTCCTTATTTCAACTTCGCAAGCGGTTTAATCCCAATCGCACGTCTGGTTTTATCCAGTTGTTTTTGGGCGACACGGCGAGCCTTAACCGCCCCCATTTGCAAAATCTCTTCAAGCTCCTTAGGATTTGCCATAAGATGAGCGTATTTTTCACGCATGGGAGCAATCTCACCGTCAATCTTATTGAACAAAATCTCCTTAGCCTCCCCCCAACCAATACCACGTCTATAATGCTCAGCAAGGGCATTTATCTCATCAGGCGTGGCAAAGGCTTTATAAATCTCAAAAATATTACATTCATCAGGATTTTTAGGTTCTTCGGGAGCTTGGGAGTTGGTTACGATTTGCCCGATTGCTTTTTTTAACGCCTTTTGTGGGTCAATGGTGGGGTTGCCGTCCCCAAAGAGCGGAATGGTGTTGCCATAGGATTTGCTCATTTTGCGACCGTCAAGCCCTGTCAGTAGGGGCGTGTTTTCGTCCGTTACGGCAGTGGGGAGCGTGAACAGCTCTTTGTATTTAAAATTAAACGTCCCTGCGATGTCCCGTGCCATTTCAATGTGTTGAATCTGGTCTTTGCCGACAGGGACGTGCGTGGCGTTAAACATCAAAATGTCCGCACTCATCAGCACAGGATAGCTAAACAGCCCCATGCTAATCCCAAAATCAGCGTCCGTGTCTTCTTTGGCAAGGTTTATGTCCACGCTCGCTTTGTAGGCGTGGGCTCGGTTCATGAGACCCTTAGCACAAGAGCAGTTTAATATCCACGCAAGCTCGGGAATCTCGGGAATGTCCGACTGGCGATAAAAGGTAACTTTTTCGGGGTCAAGACCGCAGGCAATCCAAGTGGCGGCAATGGCTTTGGTGGAGCGATGAATCTCATCAGGGTCAAAACATTTGATAATCCCGTGATAATCCGCCAAAAAGAAAAAAGCGTCATCATCGGAATTTTGTACCGCTTGAATGGCAGGACGAATCGCCCCAACATAGTTGCCCAAATGGGGAATGCCTGTGGTGGTAATGCCTGTTAAAATGCGTTTGGTGGTCATGGTTTTTCCATAGGTTTTTAAAAGATGGATTATAGCAGATTTTCAAACATGACAACACAAAAATATTTGATTGTATTATGAAAATGCTCATGTTAAAATTTATAATAATTTTACGGACAATTAAGGAAAAAGCAATGGGGTATCCAATGAATTCTTACGAAGCTTTAGTAGCTATTACTGACAATAAACATAGAAATAACTCCCACTATAGGGAGTTATCGCAACAGTTTAAGTTGTTTGCTGTGGTAGTTCACGACCCTGTTTGCCATATGCAATTTGACCGTTTTATCAATAATTTTTTTGAAAGACTTGATAGGACTACAGGGGAAAATTTTTTATTTTTTACCCTAGCTCAACCATCTGATAACTGGCGAAGACGCACTCGTAATAGATTTTATCACCAACCTTTTGCTGATGCTATTGACCAAAATCAGTCTCAATTGGATATTTATGGATTTTGTCAGTATCTAAATATTAATTATAATGATTTACCCGTTATTCTTTTGGGGAATAATCTGACTTTCAATGGTTTTAGAGTAATAAGAACCAATCATATTCACCTAGAACAGCAATTTGAGAGTATTAGTGATTTTTGCGATAATACTTTTGAATTGTTTAATCAGTTTAATGATGAAAGATATTTACAACTAATCAGAAATATTAATATTGAAAACGATGAGTTTTATGTAAATCAGATTATGTCTATCGCTGATGCTTTGGTGGACTTATATTCATTTAATCTGAATAGCAATCAAGAGATATTCGCTACTGCAAGAGATAAAATTAGAAATAATATCAATTCTTTAAAAGAGAGTATTCGACATCTTGATGAAAACGATGAAGAACGTATAATTATCGAAAATCGCATTAGTCAGTATTTGTTATTTGTCTCTACTAGGTTGGCTAATAATAATGAAAACTGTGATGAACTAGGAATGCACTTTGACACAGAAAGCCAGTTGCTCTATCGTACATTTAATAATATTATGCCTATTATTCAAAGATTTGGCAACGGGATAGATTCTTCTATTGGCATATTACCAATCACAAAAATTTTTGAGATTGAAACAAATCTCTCATGGGTGCAATATGTGCGTGAAACTCTAGGAATTGATATGCCACACTATTTTAATAGACCATTTCTTGGTCATGGCAAATTTTCTTATACTCCCAATCATATTAATAATCCTAGACCTATTGATTTTAATCACAAAAAAGAAGGAAAGTTTATTCCTCCTGCCATTGGTCAAATGGCACTGGTTGCAGAGCATTTATTAAGAAACAACAACTTACCACAAGAATTTAGGAATATGGGGGATTTTAATACATTTTTATCAAATTGGAAGACTCTTGGAAATATTCGCAATAAAGCCATGCACACTCAAAGGCTTGGTATACAGGATTTGGATAGGGTAAGTAGCCTTTTTGCCAATATTCGTCAAAATGGTTTTAATGAAATACTTGCACTAAAACGAAGACTAATGGGTCTTAGTGGTTAAGCAAACCAATGGTGTATTCATGTGGTTTATTTGGCGGTAAAATTACCCATAATAATCCGTTCCGTCCGCCTGCGTTTTAAACCGCCGATGAAACCACATCCATTGGGCGATGTCTTTTTTGATGCTTTGCTCCATGATGTCGTTAATACGCTGGGCGTCCGCCACTTCATCATCGCTAGGGTAATTTTCAATGACAGGCGATAGGCTAATATGATAATGCGGACGTTTGTCTTTGGGGATGTTGTCAGGCGTCTGGCGAATCATATCAAAAGCGATAAAAACAGGCGGATTTTTTTTATTCATACCGGCAAATCGCCTTTGGGCGGTAATGGTTGCAGACGGCACACCAAAAAATGTCGCCATAACCCCATGCTCCAAGCCAAAATCTTGGTCAGGGCTATACCATATCACTTTGCCGTCTTTAATCCGACTAATGAGTTTTTTCATATCACGGCTATTGATTTGTTCGTCAAAAATATGACGGCGACCATTATAAATAAACCATTCCAAAAGTGGGTTGTTTTGTTTGCGGTACATACAATCGGCAGGGAAAAACTGCGTACATAACCGCCCACCCAAATCTAATGTCGTAAAATGCCCACCCAATAATATCACTGCTTTATTTTCTTTTTGGGCAGTAATTAAATGCTGTAAACCTGAAATGCTAAACGTGTGTTTAAAAACATTGGGGCGAAACCATGCATTTAGCGTCTCAAAAATACCAATGCCTTGATTGACAAAAACCTGTTTGGCAATTAATACTTTTTCATCATCTGATTTATCAGGAAAGGCAAGGGTTAGATTCGTGAGCGTATCTTTGACCCGTCTTTTTATTAGTATATACGCCAATTCGCCAATTTTTCTGCCAAGCCAAAACTGGATACGAAGGGGTAAATAAATAAGCGGTAAAAATATCATCAAGGCAAACCAAACCCCCCAATATTTTGGCAATAAAAATTCCCATTGAAAAGGGGCTTTGTCCGCCATGCTTGTTTGTTTGTGCGTGGCGGTCAAATTGGGCATTTTTTTAATGTCAATTTGTGGGTTATTTAATTGTGGGGTTTGGTTGTCGGTGTGGCAATTACCCCCACAGCAGTTTTTATTGCTCATTGTTTTTTGCCTGTATTTATTTTACCAAATTTTCCAATTCGTCCCAACGCTCCAACTTCTCCATTAAAAGCTCGTCAATCTCGCCAAGCCGTTCGCTGTATTGGGTCGCCAATGCCAAATCGCTAACGAATAGCGAACCGTCCGCCAGTTTGTCATTTAGCTCGCTTTGCTCGTTTTCAAGTTCGGTGATTTCATTGGGCAGGCTTTCTAATTCACGTTGCTCTTTATAGGAGAGTTTGCGTTTTTGCTCGGGCTTGGGCGTGTCGGATTTTGGTTTGTCAGTTTTGACTGTTTCTGATTTTTCCGCTTTTTCAACTTTATCCGTTTTGGGCTTGGTTGGTTCACTCCGTGCTTTTTGGGTCAGATAATCTTGATAACCGCCCACATATTCATCAATCACGCCATGACCGTCCTTGTCCGTGCCAAATACCCACGTCTGCGTTACCACGTTGTCCATAAAGGTGCGGTCGTGACTGATGAGTAAAATCGTACCGTCAAATCCTGCAACAAATTCTTCCAAAAGCTCCAAAGTTGCCATGTCAAGGTCGTTGGTCGGCTCATCAAGCACCAAGACGTTGGCAGGTTTTAGCAAATTTTTGGCAAGCAGTACACGGGCTTTTTCGCCCCCTGATAGAGCCTTGACAGGCGTTCTGGCACGGTTTGGCGTGAACAAAAAGTCCTGCAAATACCCCAAAATGTGCGTGCGTCTTCCGCCCACGTCCACATAGTCCGAGCCTTCGGAGACGTTTTCGGCAACGGATTTATCAAAGTCTAATTGGTCTTTTAATTGGTCAAAAAAGGCGATATTTAGGTTTGTACCGAGTTTGACTGTACCGCTTACTTTGGCGGAGTCGTCAAGCCCAAGCACGGTGCGGATTAGGGTCGTTTTGCCCACGCCATTATTGCCGATGATGCCAACTTTATCGCCACGCATGAGCAGGGTTGAGAAGTTTTTGACCAGTATTTTGCCATCATATTCCAGGCTTAAGTCCTTGACTTCACAGACGATTTTTCCTGATTTTTCGGATACGTTTTGGGTGAGTGAGACGCTCCCCACCACATCACGGCGTTGCTTTCGCTCTTCACGAAGTGCCTTTAGTGCACGCACACGCCCTTCATTACGAGTACGCCTTGCCTTAATGCCTTGGCGAATCCAGACTTCTTCTTGGGCAAGTTTTTTGTCAAATTCTTCAAAGGATTTGGCTTCGCTGGCAAGCTCCAATTCTTTTAATTTTTGATAGCGAGCATAGCCCTTGACCCCTTGTGTTACGTCATAAGTGGAGAGTTTTCCCCTATCCAATTCCACAATGCGAGTGGCAAGATTGTCCACAAATTTGCGGTCGTGCGTGATAAACAGCACGGTCAAATTTTGCCCGAGCAGGTAGTTTTCTAGCCAATCAATACTCTCCACGTCCAAATGGTTGGTCGGCTCATCAAGTAACAACACATCAGGCTTAACCACCAACGCCCGAGCGAGCAGGACACGGCGTTTTCGTCCGCCTGATAGGTCGGCAAGGCGATCTGTGGGATTTAACCCCATGTTGTCAAGCAAGGTGCGGGCGTTTCGCTCCAACTCCCAGCCGTGCAGGGCGTCAATCTCATGTTGTACGTCCGTCATACGCTCGCAAGCGGTCATGTCGCCCATCCCACATTTGTCCGATAGGTCGTGGTATTGGCGAAGCAGAGTTGCCACTTTTTCATCGCCATTCATGACAATGTCAAGCAAGGTGCCGTCATCGTTTGGCACGTCTTGGGCAAGCATGGCAACACGCAAGCCGTCTGCGATGATAATCTCACCGTCATCGGGGGCTTGCGTGCCGTCAATAAGCTTAAACAGCGTGGATTTGCCTTCGCCATTTCGTCCGATGAGACACACCCGCTCGCCTGCATCAAGGCTAAAATTAACATGGTCTAAAATGGGGGCGACGCCAAAGGCAAGGGAGATATTTTTTAGATGAATGAGTGCCATAATTTATTTTCAATACGGATTTTCAATGATAAAATGGGGCAATTATAGCAAATTTTACACCTTAAAGGGGAAAATAAAATGACCGCCACCCACGCTGATATTACTGATTTGCAAATCAAAATCGCCTATCTTGAAAATACGGTAGATACGCTAAATGACGTCACCGCCCAGCAAGATAAGACCTTAAAGGACTTACAAGACCAATTAAAGTTCTTGTATAAATTCTTAGAAAGTCGTGATGATGACGGCATTGCTCCGTTTGATTTACTCGCAGACAGACCACCGCATTATTGAGTGGGTAAAATAAAAAACGGTATTTAATTTATAATAATTATTCTTATTTGTAATATTTTATCTATAATTACAAAAATTTCTGATAAAATCGCAAAAAATAGTGATTTTGTGCGATTTTTGCTATTGCATTCGTGTTTATTTTGTTTTAATATGTAGCAATGAAACATTTGTTAAAACGTTTGTTATACGATTGTAAAAACGGTTGTATGGATGTTTTAACCAAATTTCTAGGCGGTATGTGCGACATACGGAAATTTTATGGTAATCATTGGAGTGGTTCTATGTTTAACTACAAACATTTAGCAGTAGCGATTGCATCCATCAGTGCAGTTGGCGTGGCAAACGCGGCAGGTCTTGACCGTTCAGGGCAGGACATCACGGCATTTTTACAAGAAGGCACTTATGGCGAAGTGGTCTACACCTATATTGATGCGGACATCTCGGGTAAGGATACATCTGGCAACTCAATCTCTGACATCGCCGAAGCCTATGACTTTGCTCGCTTTGGTGTGAAAGCGGACATTAATGACACGTTTAGCGTCGGTGTTCTCTATGATGAGCCATGGGGTGCAGCGGTACAGTATGGTGGTAGCAATAACTTTGTTAGTCAAGGAGCGGATACAACGGTTCGTGCTTTAACTGGCGGGCTTGTCCCTAATGTGGCAACTGCCCAAGCAGGCCTTGCTCAAGCACAAGCTGGTATTGCTCAGTTACAAAATGTCATTGCACAAACAGCAGCAGTTGGTGGTGATACTACTGCATTACAAGCACAACTTGCTACCGCTGTCACGACTGCTCGTCGCTTAGGCAGTGCGTTAAATGTCGCATCTACTGCCGAAGAACAAAAAGGCGAAGGTACCAATGTAGAAATTCGCACCCAAAACGCCACATTATTGCTCGGTGCTAAATTGGGCGAAAATAAAAATTTCCAAATCTATGGTGGCCCACAAATGCAACGCTTAACTGGTGAAGTGCATTTGCGTGGCACCGCTTATGGACCGATGACAGGCTATGATGCCAACATCGGGGCGGACATGGGTTATGGCTGGGTCGCTGGTGTTGCTTATCACAAGCCTGAGATTGCCCTAAAAGCTGCCTTGACCTACCGCTCTGAGATTGACCACGAGCGTTCTATTGCCGAAGTGGTGCCTGCCACAACCTATGCAGGCTCTCAAAACTTTAAAGTAACCCTGCCTGAGTCCTGGAACCTAGATTTTCAAACTGGCATCAACCCAACCACGCTCCTAACTGCCAAAGTACGCTATGCACCATGGTCTGACTTTGACGTTCGTCCACCACAGTATGGTAACGTAACCGCCTTAGGAAATAACAACGTGCCATTACCCATCGTGGGTTATGATAAAGACCAATGGTCGGCCGAAGTTGGTTTGGGTAAGAAACTTAATGATAAACTTGCTGTATCAGGCAGTGTCGGCTATGACAGTGGAGCAGGCAATCCTGTTAGTACGCTTGGACCCATCAAAGGTTATTACAGCCTAGGTTTGGGTGCAAAATATAACGTTACCCCAGAATGGTCGGTATCGGTGGGTGGCAAATACCTGAAATTTGGTGATGCTACCGCTCAGTTGCCTAATGGTGTAAAAGTGGGTGAATTTGATGATAATGATGGCTTTATCGCAGGTGTGAAGCTAGCTTATCAGCAAAAATAATCATGGCAAAATGTTTAAAACAAGTCAAAGCAGATGTTTTGGCTTGTTTTTTTATTTTTAAAATAAGTAAAAATCTGCTATCATAAGCCAAATTTTAACTTTATTATCTAATATGAAAATTCTACCCGAAAAACAATTTCTTATCGCTCCGTCCATTTTATCAGCCGATTTTGCTCGCTTGGGCGATGACACAAAAGCCGTGTTAGACGCAGGGGCGGACGTGGTGCATTTTGATGTCATGGACAACCATTATGTACCAAATTTGACCTTCGGGGCGATGGTCTGCCGTGCCTTAAAAGATTATGGCATTACCGCTCCGATTGATGTGCATCTGATGGTAAAGCCTGTCGATAGAATGATTGAAGAATTTATCAAGGCAGGGGCGGACATCATCACGTTCCACCCAGAGGCATCGGAGCATATTGACAGAAGTTTACAGCTTATCAAGGATGGTGGTATCAAGTGCGGACTGGTGTTTAACCCTGCCACGCCCCTACACTACCTAGATTATACCATTGACAAACTTGACCAGATTCTTATCATGAGTGTAAACCCTGGTTTTGGCGGACAAAAGTTCATTGACGGCACGCTTGATAAAGTGCGAGCGATTCGCCGTATGATAGATGAGCGTGGGCTTGACATTCGCTTGGAGATTGACGGCGGTGTCAATCCTGATAATATCCGTGCGATTGCGGATGCGGGCGTGGATATGTTTGTGGCGGGTTCGGCGATTTTTGGTAAAGATGATTATAAGACGGTCATTGACAAAATGCGTGATGAGCTTACCAAATCAGATTTTGCCAAATAAATGTTTTTCTATTTGAAAATATGAATGTAGGGGCGAGCCACATTTGCCCTAATGCCATAAACCAAACCAATTAAATATACCCAAGAAAATTTAAAATTACCACAAATGTAATGATGTTTGGGTGTAGGGGCGTGCTGCGCACGCCTATAAAAAATGATAACATTAAAGGACACGCTCAGCACGTCCCTACAAAGCCTGTGGTAGATATCAAATTCGTTAGGTATAATTATGCAAGAGACTCACCCCATCCCCAAACCCCCAAGCCTTGTCCCCATTGGCGTAACCATTGGGCTTGCTGTTTTTGCCCTTGTACTTGCCTTGGCAGGGTATGGCTTTCGCCTACTGGCAGGGCATGACGTGGGGGCGGTGGTGCGTCATGCGTCTGTGGTGGTGTCGTTTTTTATGATTGTTGTGCCAGCATTATTTGTTGGTGGGGCAAAAATTTTAAACAAATTTAGAGGGGCGAATATCCAAACCCAGAACGCCATCACGCTTGGGTATCTTACATCTGTTGTGACGATTTTAACGATTATGGGGCGGTATAGCTGATGGCAAATTTTAAAATAAGCAACATTTTACCCGACCGCTTTGTGCCAAAGGACATTCCCAAAGGCTTGATTTTGACCCTTATCATCGTCATCATGCTCACAAGTCTGTCCGCTTATCGCTATGGTAATGGCAACAGTATGCAAGGCATACTTCACGTTCTGGAAAATTGGGTGCTATACCTTGTGCTAATCCCAAGCTGTACCGCCCTTGTCAGTCTGCCCATCAAGTACCGAGATGACAGCTTTGATGTGCGTATGGCGTATTATCTGGGGATGTTTGTGGGGCTGTTATTTATGATGGCAAAACTTAGATATTGGCGTTAAAACAGTTGCAATCACTGGCTGTTTTTGGTATACTATCAAGCTAACAATTTGGCAAAAAGCCAATCACAGATGACAGAACACCACCCCAATCGGCGTGGTGTTTTTAGCTATGTATTGATAATTATCAGGAGAGACCATGCAACGCTATCCCATGACCCCACAAGGACACGCCGCCCTAGAAGCAGAATTAAAACAGCTCAAAACCGTGGAGCGTCCACGCATTACCGCCGCCATTGCCGAAGCTCGTGAGCATGGCGACCTAAAAGAAAATGCCGAATACCATGCCGCTCGGGAACAGCAAGGGCTGTCCGAAGCACGTATTCGTGACATCGAAGCAAAACTTGGCGGGGCTCAGGTCATTGACCCAACCACCCTACCCCAAGACGGACGTGTGGTGTTTGGTGTGACCGTGGTCATCGAAGACGTGGATTCGGGTGAGCAAAAACGCTACAAAATCGTGGGCGAAGATGAAGCGGATGTCAAAGTCGGCAAAATCTCGGTCGGCAGTCCCATCGCCAAAGGTTTGATTGGTAAGTCAGAAGGCGATGAAGCCAAAATCCAGACCCCAAGTGGTTTGGCAGAGTATGAGATTGTTGAAGTCTTGTACGAATAATGAGCTTTGCCAGTCGCCGCAGATAACACAAACAACACAACTTACTAAGGTCGTCTTATGAAACACTTGCATTTACTCATGGTTGTGATTACCATTGGGCTATTTTTATATCAAGCAGGGCTGATTTTCGCAGGCGGTCAAGTAACCCCATCACGCACCTTTAAGATATACCAACCGAACCC
>NZ_MXAP01000116.1 GCF_002027555.1 Moraxella equi | reverse complement strand
GGGTTCGGTTGGTATAGCATAGCAAATAAAGCTTGTAAATCCATCAAACCATTAATACCATTAATAACACCAACAAAAACCATTCACCGCATGGCAAATGGTTTTTGTTGTGACCGCACCCAAATCTAAATGGCATAACCCAACGCATAGAACGCCACCAGCACCACCGCAATGATGACCGTACCGATGTTAAGCTTTTTAAACTCACCAGAGATGACACGACCCAGCACGAGCGAGCCAAAGCCTAACATGATACCTGTAACAATGTTCGCGGTCAAAACAATAAACACCGCACAAATAAGTCCGCTCATCGCCTCCACAAAGTCATCAAAATCCAGTTTTGAGACGTTACTTAGCATGAGTAGTCCCACATACATGAGTGCAGGGGCGGTGGCATAGTTTGGCACCAAAAATGCCAATGGCTGAAAGAACAGCATGAGCAAGAACAGACCGCCCACGACCACTGCCGTCAGCCCCGTTTTACCACCGACTGCCGTACCTGCCGCCGACTCGATGTATACTGCCGCAGGGGCGGTACCGAACACACCCGACATGAGTGATGACACCGAGTCTGCCGTGAGAGCCTTACCGCCACCCACGATTTGCCCGTCTTTGTCAATGAGACCCGCCTGCCCCGCCACCGCACGAATCGTCCCTGTGGCATCAAACACCGCCGTCATGACAAGGGCAAACACCGCAGGCAACACCGCCGCATTTAATGCCCCCATGATATCCATCGCCCCAAACAGCGACTCATCGCCAAAACTTGGTAGTTTAAAAATAGAACCGCCAAATTTGACATTCGGGTCAAAAATCAGTCCGATGATGGTAATGGCGATAATCACCCATAGGATACCGCCCTTGACCTGACGTTTTTCAAGACCGACAATCGCCGCCAGACCGATGAGCGACATGATGACCCCAAAGGAGGTAAACTCGCCCATCTTGACAGGCAGTCCTGCATCATTTTTGATGACAAGCCCCACGCCATTGGTGGCGATGAGTAACAAAAACAGCCCAATGCCAATCCCCGCGCCATGAGCGATAGAACTGGGTAGGTTCTTTAAAATCCACGCCCGAATGCCTGTGACCGATATCAGCGTAAACAGCAACCCCATTAAAAAAATCGCCCCTAAGGCGACAGGAATGCTAATACCTTGACCCAGCACCAAGCTAAATGCGGTAAATGCCGTCAAGCTAATGGCACAGCCGATTGCCATTGGCACATTGGCAAATGCACCAATCAAAATAGAACCAAACCCTGCCACCAAACACGTGGCGATAAAGACCGACTCGGCAGGAAAGCCAGCATCAGCGAGCATCCCCGGCACGACAATCACCGAATACACCATAGCCAAAAAAGTGGTTAAGCCTGCGATGACTTCTTGGCGTACCGTTGAGCCACGTTCATTGATGTTAAAAAAAGAAAGCAAAGACATAAATCGCCTTATCTTAAATTGCTCAAAAAATAGCGAGTAATTTTACCGTATAATTACAATTTTTACAAATATTAACGAAAATTTTTTTATGACATGTGCCTTGTTTTATGATTGGTAATTTAGGCGATTTTTGGGTAAAATAGGCGGATGATCTTATTATCTCTTACCCTACTTAAATTCTTAAATTGCAAAATACCGTCATGAAAAATTCCCAAGAAAATATCCGCCTACCCAACTTTCATGTTCATCTGGTGCGTCAGCATGATGATGGCTTTATCAATGAAGACATTGATTTGGCAGAGTATATTGGCACCTATGGCAAAGGCTTGATTTTGTATTTTTACCCCAAAGACAACACCCAAGGATGCAGCGTGCAGGCGAGCGACTTTACCACCTTGTCTGATGAGTTTGCCAAACTTGGCTATGTGGTGCTTGGCGTGTCTCGTGATGGCGTACGCTCGCATCAGAATTTTATCAGCAAAAAAGAGCTGGGTATTGGGCTTATCAGCGACCCTGATGAGGTGCTGTGCCAGCATTTTGATGTCATCAAAGAAAAAATGATGTACGGCAAAACCCACCTAGGCGTGGTGCGTTCGACGTTCGTGTTTGACAAAACAGGGGAGATGGTCGCAAGTTTTCGCAACGTCAAAGCCAAAGAACACGCCAACGCTCTACTGGATTTTTTAAAAACCCTATGAAAGTCATGCACTTATCATCATCGTTAAAGCACGATGAATCCGAACGGGGTATTTTTGCCATCACGCATGCCCTATCCAAAGCAGGGCATGAATCCGTGGTCATCGGCTCTGCCACCACCGATGATGAGCTTGTACTTCGCTTGCTTCGTGATGACACCGAGTATTATCGCATTCCCATGGCAAAAAAATCGTGGCTGTCATTGGTACATGTCCTAAAACTTAGACGACTCATCAGCGAATACGAACCCGACATCGTCCACGTCCATTCTCGCACGCCTGCATGGGTGCTACATTGGGCAATCCGTCCGCTACCTGACGACAAAAAACCCAAAATCGTGGCGACCATTTATGGCTTTTATCCATTTAACAACTACGGCAAAGCCCTGTTTTTCTCTGATGTTATCATCAGTGCGTCTCGCAGTATTGACAAATATCTCAAAGAAAAACTCGCCATCAAAAAAGAAGAATACAACATCCAAGAATTCCCCTTTAAAATCGTCTGCGTCCGCCGTGGCGTGGACACTCGCAAATACCCCTATCGCCATCATGCATCCGTGCATTGGCTCCATGGCGTGTTTGCCGAATATCCCGAACTTGAACACAAAAAATGGCTCGTGTTTCCCACACCTGTCGGACATGAATACGGTCAAGACTGGCTTGTGGATATTTTGGGCAACTTACAAGAAAAATTCCCAAACATCCACGCCATCATCATGGAAGATGATTTGGCAAACGCCACCGACCAAGACGTCGCCCACGAAGAGTTTGTCCAACGTCTGCACGCTTTGGGACTAAACAGCCGTGTGACGTTCATCGGACGGCGACCCCCCGACATGAAAGAATGGCTGTCATCTGCCAATGTGGTGCTTGCCCTTGCCGAACGCCCCGAGAGTATTGGCATTACCGCCATTCAAGCGATACATCTTGGCACGCCTGTCATCGGTTGGGCAAAGGGGGCATTTGCCGACATCCTACAAACCACCTACCCCCAAGGACTGGTCAAAGAAGAGACCGCCCTTGCTCTGTGCAAAAACATCAAATTCCACCTACAAAACAAAACTTGCCCCCCAATGACGCACGAATACACCATCGAGCAGATGACTGCTGAGACTTTGGCGGTGTATCAGTCGCTCGTGCCAGACTGTCATCTGGTTGATAAAGATAGGCATGATAATCTGGTCTGTGTCAAAGCCGAAAGTGCCTAAAAATCATGGTCTTACAAGTTATTTTTTCACGGAGCGTTTACAGGCGTTTTAAATTTATTTATAATCGGTTTTGTAGATTATTTGGTTTTATAAAAATAATCTACCTTTTTATTGGTTACATAAGGCTGTTTTATGAAAAAACTAAGCAAGCTTGGCAAAATCGCCCTAACATCTGCCCTATCAGCGACCCTGCTGTCAGGCTGTGCAACCAGTGCATTGTTAGAAAAGGACTCAGGCGGTACTTACACCACCACCCAAAAGAGGGTACTAACCAATGACGTTGTTGTGGCATTTGGTAAGCCATCATTAAAGCTACCCAATATCCCATCGGATGCGGTCGTGATTGTCGGTCAGCGTAACAGCTATGTGTTGGTTGAAGGCGGGACTCGCTTTAACAATCTCATCACTCGCCTTGACCCACGCTACATCAATCTTACCAAAGGCTTGGACTTTTATTCTGCCGATAATAACGGCAGTTTTACCGGTGAGCTTGCCTTTAAATACACCAAGCTAAAAGCCGAAGTGACCAACGAAGAGCTAAACTTCTTTTTGCAAAATGGCGTCAAAGAGTGCACCAATCACAGCGAATCGAATCTTGGGGCTCAAAGCTATTGCTTTGATATTCCTCTAAAAGGTCACACCTATCCTGCCGTGAGCAACCAGTCTAGCCTAAAAGCACTGAGTAAAGCCTACCCTGTCACCATCTACACCAACGAGCAAACCACGGCTTACCGTGAAGGGCAAAGCAGTTCTGTTGAAAAACTGGTGTTGTTTCCTTTCGCCGCCGCTTTTGATGTAATCACCTTGCCACTGCAAATCATCGGGCAGATTTTTGACTGATATTAAAGTTTATGGTTGATAAATAGGACGTATTTGGGTGCGTCCTATTTTTTGTTAAATCAAGTTGTCTTTTTCTTGCCAATTTGCTACAATCCCCTAGAAAAACAAGCCTTTTGTTTTTCATTGGTCTTTTTACATCTCGCTTATCTTTTGGCTCACCAATGAAAACTCTCCTAGACAACCTCTTTAAATTATCCGCACACCGCACCACCGCCAAAACCGAACTCATCGCTGGCATTACCACATTTTTTACCATGGTCTATATCGTCTTTGTCAATCCGTCCATTTTGGGCGTGACAGGCATGGACACACAGGTCGTATTTGTCACCACTTGTCTTATCGCCGCCTTTGGCACGATAGCGATGGGACTGTTTAGCAACTTACCCATCGCCCTTGCTCCTGCCATGGGACTTAATGCCTTTTTTGCGTTTGTGGTCGTCTCTAAGATGGGCTATTCATGGCAAACAGGCATGGGGGCGATTTTTTGGGGGTCGGTGGGGCTGTTTTTGATGACGATTTTTCAGGTTCGTTATTGGCTCATGGCAAGCATTCCTTTGGGACTACGTGTGGGTATCAGTGCAGGCATTGGGCTGTTTATCGCCTTGATTGGTTTTAAAAACATGGGACTGGTCGTGCCTAACGAAGCCACACTTGTGACAGTGGGCAACCTACATTCACCCACGCTACTCATGGGCGTGCTTGGTTTTTTTATCATCGTTGTGATGGCAGCCAAAGGTCGCCACTCTGGGGTGTTGGTCTCTATCGTGGTGGTTACCACCCTTGCTCTGATGTTTGATGATAACGTCAAATTCTCAGGAGAAATTCTCTCACTACCCCCTGCTCTCACACCCGTGGTCGGACAGGTGGACATCATGGGAGCGTTGGATGTGGCGTTATTTGGGATTATTTTTTCATTTATGCTCGTGAACTTGTTTGATTCATCAGGCACGCTCATTGCGGTGGCGGATAAGGCAGGTTTTGCCGACAAAGACGGTAAATTCCCCAAAATGAAACAAGCCCTGCTCGTGGACAGCACCAGTGCCATGGCGGGGTCATTCATGGGAACATCCGCCATCAGCACCTACATCGAAAGTGGTTCGGGCGTATCGGTCGGCGGTCGCACGGGGCTAACAGCGGTGGTCGTGGGCGTACTGTTTTTACTCACCATTTTCTTCTCGCCACTTGCCAGTATCGTGCCTGCTTATGCCACGGCAGGTTCGCTCGTGTTTGTGGGGATTTTGATGGCAAGTAGTCTCATCAAAGTAGAATGGGACGATTTGACCGAAGCCACGCCTGCCTTTATTACCACTGCCATGATGCCGTTTACCTACTCCATCACCGAAGGCATTGCTTTTGGCTTTATCAGCTACTGCGTGATGAAGTTTGCCACTGGTCGCTACAAAGAAATCAACGCCCCTGTTGCGGTGGTCGCCCTGTTATTTATCATTAAATTTGCGTGGGTGGGTTAGGACAAAAATAAACCCAACTTATCACTAAGCTGGGTGTGGGTAAGATAAAGTTTCCCTGCCATTCCTAACGGCGATTTAGTTCCTGTTATCCTAGTTTTACCATCATATTTTTGCGTATTATAAAAATTCTACCCATCGCTGACCATTGGCAAAATGCCTAAAATTTTGTAAGCAATTGCCGACATTTGTGTGAAAAATTATCAGTTTTTATCAGTTTTACTGATGTTTACTAGAAAATTTATGAAATTTGACAAAAACGCTTGCTTTTTTTGCCCAAAAAAGGCATAGTTATGGGTTACAACTTTTTAATAAATTTAAGGTGTTAATTATGGCAGATAAATTAACAGTCGGTCTTGTGGGCTGGCGTGGCATGGTTGGTTCGGTACTGATGAACCGCATGATTGAAGAAAATGATTTTGAGTATATCAATCCTGTGTTTTTTTCAACCAGTAATGCAGGTGGCAATGCCCCTGATTTTGGCGGCAAAATTGAGGGTGCTGGCACATTAAAAGACGCAAATGACATTAGCGAACTTGCCAAATGCGATGCCGTCATCACCTGCCAAGGGGGCGACTACACCAAAGCGGTACACCCTGCCTTGCGTGAAAGTGGTTGGAACGGTTACTGGATTGATGCAGCAAGCTCACTACGTATGGACGACAATGCCATTATCATTCTAGACCCTGTCAACCGCAATGTGATTGATGACGCCCTAGCCAATGGCAAAAAAGACTTTATCGGTGGTAACTGCACCGTAAGTCTTATGCTCATGGCAATTGGTGAGCTGTTCCGCCGTGATTGGGTGGAATGGGTGTCTGCCATGACTTATCAGGCAGCAAGCGGGGCAGGAGCCAACAACATGCGTGAGCTTATCTCTGGCATGGGCGTACTGCGTGATAGTGTAGTGGACAAACTTGCCGACCCTGCCTCTGCCATTTTGGAGATTGACCGCACCATCGCCACCGCTCAGCGTTCGGACGATTTCCCCAAACAGCATTTTGGGGCGGTGCTTGCAGGTAGCCTCATCCCTTATATTGACAGCCAGCTTGACAACGGTCAATCCCGTGAAGAATGGAAAGGTCAAGCCGAAACCAACAAGATTTTGGGCAAAGCTGATAGCGAGCTTATCAACATTGACGGCATTTGCGTGCGTATCGGAGCAATGCGTTGCCACAGCCAAGCCCTGACCATCAAGCTCAAAAAAGACATTCCGCTTGATGAGATTGAACAAGTTTTGATTAATGCAAAAAGCCCTTGGCTTGACGTTGTTCCCAACAACAAACCTGATAGCATGGCACGCCTAACCCCTGTGGCGGTAACAGGTACGCTAAATGTGGCGGTCGGTCGTTTGCGTAAGATGAACATGGGTGGTGAGTATCTGACTGCCTTTACCGTGGGCGACCAGCTACTGTGGGGGGCTGCCGAGCCACTTCGCCGTATGCTTGCCATCATTCAAGGCAGAATTTAACCCATAAATCTGCTTAGTTTGTCCAAGCAGAATGATTATTAGGTTAAGCGGTTTTGGTTTTTGCAGATATTGTAAACTTTTGCAAAAACCTGACCGCTTGCCGACATTTTAGTACCATATATTTGCAAATCATCAAAATAAACTAGCATTTTTTGCCATATTTTGTTATAAATGCACCATAAAACCGTTTATTTGACGGTCTCTTTTTATTCATTATTGACAACCCTTTAAAGGATAACTATGTCTTGGCATAAAACTCACCGCACTACTTTTATTTATCAAGCAGTGCTTGCTTCTTTGTTTGGTATGGTAAGCCTAAATGCTTCTGCCATGAATCTAGGTCAAGCCAACATCAAATCGGCACAACACGAGCCTTTATCTGCCACGATAAATGTTACCAATATTGACGCTGCCAATTTCCACGCATCTGTCGCCAGTAATGACATTTACCGCCAAATGGGTCTAAGCCCTGATGCACAGATTTCAGTAAGCTTTACCCCAACATCGAATAACGCAGGTCAAATCACGCTGACCTCCAACCAACCTATCGCCACACCATTTGCTGATGTGGTATTAAACCTAAATAATAACGGCGAGCAAATCATTGAGCCACAAACCTTGCTCATGCCCCTGCCTGCCACTAATGCTTTTACTCTACCTGAGGATAAAGTAACACAGGTCGTGACCGCTGAGACCAAGCCCAACCTACCCGAGGTTAGCCCCACAGCTGAACCTACCGCTCCAATCATCACCACCGAAACTGTACAAATCGATACACCAACGGTTAGTGAGACACCTGCCGAGATTGTTACACAGAATAAACCAGTACTTGAACCTGTACCCACCGCTGTCGGCACAAACGAGGGTAACATCATCTCCAAAGAAGAGACGGTATTAGCACAAATCACCCCAGAAGGCACCAATAAACAAGTGGACATCTTGACCGAAGAGATTGTCCGCCGTGTCTACCCTGCTGGGCAAGTCCCCCCATCGGTACCCGCTCAGCTACCACCCATCCAAGAAGAGCCGATTGTCGCCACGGATGACACCCCCAAATCTGATGTCGCACCAAGTGCTGACATTACCACCACCCAAACTGGCGATGCTGTTTATGTCGTCCAGCAAGGTGATAGCCTATGGGGCATTGCCAATACCATCGCCAAAGCAAATAACATGAGCGTAAGCGAAGTCATGAGCGCCATTCATGAGACCAACCCTGACGCGTTTAACAAAGGCAACATCAATCAACTAAAAAGCAATGCCAGTCTAAACCTACCTAACTACCAAGTCATTCCATCGCAAAAAGCCATCAGCGAAGCGATAAATGCCAAACGTGAAAGCGGTAAAGACAGAGCGGTTAGCGCCTCCAAAAAATCAACCAAAGGCACAAGCAAACAAACAGCAAGAACCAGTACACCAAAACGCAGCAGTCAAGTGATCGCCAAGCCTGCTCAAAAAGCCCTACCCAAGGCACAAATGACGTTAGTTACCCCAACTCAGCAAGGCAAAGCAACTGGCACAAACAATAAGTCTACCCCGAGTGCTGTCGCAGGTGGCAATGGTAATTTGGCAAGCACACTTAAAAATACACGTCAGCAAACAGCAAATAATGCCAAACGTGTTAACAGCCTAAACGAAGAGCTCTCATCAGCCGCCAAAAAAGTTCAATTGCAAAACCAAAGACTTGCTGAACTTGAAAATCGCCTAAAAAATCTTAAAGAGAAACAATAATTAACAAAAGGGCCATTGCCCATTAAGCCTGTATATCAAGCTTA
Organism: Moraxella equi; assembly: GCF_002027555.1. Classification (GTDB taxonomy): domain Bacteria; phylum Pseudomonadota; class Gammaproteobacteria; order Pseudomonadales; family Moraxellaceae; genus Moraxella; species Moraxella equi. The sequence continues at coordinate 16,371 of NZ_MXAP01000116.1, read as the reverse complement.
ATAAATCGGAGTTATCATGGAAACCATTATTATCGCCATCGGTGCTGTTGTTGTGATTGGAATTGCGGCGTTTTTTGTATTAAAAAAACTACAAGCTCAAAAATCAGAACTGCCTGCAAACCCACAGGCTCATATCCCTGCTCAGCAAACCTCAGTAGCACCCACGCCGACAGCAACTAGCAATGACCTTGCCACCGCTGAGGCTCATATCCGTAATCAAAACTACAATGAAGCGATTGCCGAGTTAAAACGGATACTAATGACCAACCCCCGTCATAACGGTGCGATGCTAAAACTGCTACAAACTTATGGCGTCACCAAACAGTTTGCTGCCTTTAACCAGCTACACCAAAAAATCCATGAGATTGCCGATGGTGAAACCATTCGTGAAGCTGATTTTTGCAAATCTTTGCTAGAAGAAGAAATGTCCAGTGCGGCAATTCAAACACCAGCACCCACCCAAACTGTCACCATGACTACCCCTGCAGATGCAGTGGCGGTCGCCCCACAATCCGAACCATCCAACTCTCTTGACAGTGGCTTAGATTTTGAATTTGAGACGCCCGAACCTACTCTCGCCACTCCTAATGACAATATCAATGAACTTGATTTTGATTTTGACACACCACAAATCCCAACACCATCAGCCAAATCTGCTGTTGAGAATAACGATTTTGATCTAAGTTTTGACGTTCCATCCCAAGAGACGCAGCCTATCGCCAAGCCTGCCCTGGAAGAACCCACCTTAGATTTTGATGATTTTTCTTTTGACGAACCATCAAGCACACCACCAGCTAATGAGCCAACCCTTGATTTTGATATGCTAGATGATGATTTCAACCAAGGCTTAGGTGGTGCTTTAGACATTGGTTTGGGTGGTGAGTTAAATAGCGACTTATCAGCTGACTTTGACACCAAGCCAGCACCAAACACAGTTGCTCAGACAGCTCCAACCCCAAACTCTGATGAATTAGATGCGTTTGATTTTAACTTTGATGCACCTACTCCTGCACCAGTCCCAAGTGCTAGCCCTGTCAACTCTGATGACTTAGGTTTTGACTTTGATTTGACACCTGAACCAGTTGCAACCCCAGTTACTACTACACCTGCTAATGATTTGGCACTTGACGGCTTTGATTTTGATGCCGACTTATCATCTCCTGCACAACCTACCACGCCATCTCCTACCCCAGTATCCCAAGCTGATATGTCGGATCTTGGAGGCTTTGACTTGTCATTTGACACCCAAACCACCCCAGCAGCACCTACACCACAAACAAATGCTGATAATGGATTGGGCTTTGACGGTCTTGATGCTGACTTTGGCTTGGTTAGTGAGCCTGAGCCTGCTATCAAACCAGCACCTACACCTGCCACCCCTAGTGCTGATTTTGCTGATTTTGACTTAGGTTTAGACAGCACACCAACACCTAAACCCACTCCTGCTAACACCAATGACAACTTGAGTTTTGATAACCTTGACTTGGGTCTGGATACGCAAACAGCTCAACCTACGCCATCAAAAGCAACTACGCCAACACAAGATACCGCATTGGCGTTTGATGCTAACGAGCTAGCATTTGATGCAACATCCATCACCGAGACGAACGATCTCAGCTTCAGTGGTTTTGATTTTGCCGAAACGCCAGCAGTCACTGCTCCAATGTCTTCACCCAAAGTCGCGCCATCCGCCCAACCAGTAACCACTGCATCCCCCGTGTCAAAACAACCCACTCAAACTGCAGGAGTGCCATCCGAGCTGAGTTTTGTTGATAATCTTGACAATACAGAAGTGACACTGAATCTTGCCAAACAATATCTTGACCTTGGCGAGTACGACAGTGCCAAACGTCTGCTTGATGAAGTAATACAAACAGGTAATGCCACTCAGCAACAAAACGCACGTGAGTTATTAACCCAATTAGTATAATGTCGTAGCTATCAACATATAAGGCATGTCTTACGATGTGCCTTTTTGCTTTTTTGCCAAAACCATGCTATGATTCGCCCAATCATTTTACACTTAGCTTATCATGCTCTATCAATCAGACGACATCCATCTTATTTATGCTGGCGGTACTTTTGGCAGTCATGGCACGCCTTTATCGCCCTTACCCGCCCATGAGTTTTTACCTGTTTTACAAAATTTATTAAACAGCCGATTAGGCAGCAAGCAAGTCATTTTGGATAATGACTGCATCAAAGACAGTAGCACCTTAACTCCCACTGACTTTGCCCATTTTTATGAACTCATCGGTACCGCCCATCAGCAAGGTGCCAGACGATTTGTACTGATTACAGGTACGGATACCCTAAGTTTTTTGGCAAGTTTTTTATTTCACGCCTTTACCAACCGCGACTTATCCTTGGTTATCACAGGGAGTATGAATCCACTACTTGTGGCAGATAATCCTACTTATCACATAGATGACATCAGCGATGCTTGGCATAATCTATCAGATGCCATCAATGTCAGCCAAACCCGTCAAGGTGTGTTTGTGCAGTTTTACCACCAAACCTTTTGGGCGGACAACACTCAAAAAATAGACAGTCTCAGTCCCAATGCCTTTTATGGCACACACGTCAGCCATCCAAGCCTGACATTACCCACAGTCCGCCCCGAGCCTTTTGACATCATCAAACATCACGCCAATACCGCCAACATCAAAAGCATTTTTTTACTGCCCAATGACACAAACCACATCGCCCAAGAGTTAGCCAACATCAATGACGACACCACTGCTGTCATCCTTATCACCTATGGGGCGGGCAACTTACCCAAAAGTGATGCCATCATCGCCGAGCTTGACCGACTACATAAACAAAACATCCCTGTGGTATGCACCACCATGTGTCCTTTTCATGGAGTGAGCACCACTTATGCCGTAGGGTCTTGGCAATATGCTTATCATGTGTGGTCAGGGGGTAAATTGAGCATTCCTGCCATCTACGGGCGACTTTTATGGCTGGCGATAAATAACGCTTTATGTTCTGATAACTGGTGATTGGTGATGAGTATGACAATCCACGCCATTGGCATTGAGTTCATTGGCACGCATTATAAAGGTTGGCAACGTCAGCAAGAAGTGGACAGCATTCAAGCCCGCCTTGAATACGCCATCTCCAAAGTCGCTAACGAACCTGTGGAAGTCATCGCCGCAGGTCGCACTGATGCAGGGGTGCATGCAGGTAATATGGTGGCTCATTTTGCCACCACCGCTCATCGCACGCCCCACCAGTGGCTTCGTGGCGTAAACACCCTACTGCCCGACGACATCGCCTTAACGTGGGTTATGCCCATGCCTGATGACTTTCACGCACGCTTTGGTGCCGTCGCTCGCCGTTATCGTTACATCACCCTAAATCAACCCTATCGCCCTGCCATCTTACGCCATCAAGTCACTCATTTTTATGAACCCCTTGATGTCGATGTTATGGTGCAGGCCAGCCAACTTCTGCTTGGCACGCATGATTTTAGCAGTTTTCGCTCATCCATGTGCCAATCTAACAAGCCCGTCCGAGATGTTCATCACATCCGCCTATTTAAAAATGGGGCGTATCTTGTGTTAGACATTCAAGCAGACGGCTTTTTGCACCATATGGTGCGTAATATCATGGGCATGCTGTTTGCCATTGGCACAGGCAGGCTCCACATTGACGCTTTGCCTACACTCATCGATACCAAAGACCGCTCACGACTGCCACCCACGGCAGATGCGGATGGGCTGTATTTTATCAATGCTTATTATCCTGACAAATTCCAACAACTACTGCCAAAACAGCCTTTGACCCCGTTGTGGCTTGGTTTATTAGAGTAATCCATTGCTATTTTATGTAATTTCTACTATAATACCGCTTTCATTTTTAACTTATCTGACTTATGGCAAAAAAAGACGACATCATCGAGTTTGAAGGCGAAGTCATTGACACGCTACCAAACACCCTATTTAAAGTCCGCCTTGACAACGGACACGAAATCATCGCTCACATCTCAGGCAAGATGCGTAAACACTATATCCGCATTCTGACAGGCGATAAAGTCAAGGTTGAGATGACCCCTTACGATTTATCCAAAGGTCGCATTACTTATCGTGGCAAATAAACCTACCACGCTCGTCTTGCATGGTTTGCACCAAACCAGTTTGATTGTTTATCCGCTTGCCAGATACATTCGGCGAGCGGATTTTGTCGTGCATACACCCACCTATCACAGTCTCCGCCAAGACGTCTCGGCACACGCCAAACGCCTAAATGACTACCTGCTCACTCATCATAGTCCCGACAAACCCATCAATCTCGTGGCTCACAGTCTGGGCGGATTGGTGATTCGGCAGTTTTTACACGACTATCCCGCATGGCAAGTTCATCGCTGTGTCTCCCTTGGCACGCCTCATCAAGGCAGTGTTTGTGCCACTTATGTTAAACGCACGCTGTCACCCCTAGTCGGACAGTCCTATATCGGAGCGTTAGACGGCACTTGCCCGAGCGTGCCTAATGACGTGGAATTTGGCGTGATTGCAGGGGATAAGCCCCAAGGCTTGGGTCTTCTGTTTTTAAATTATCACAACCGCCACTACCGCACCCGACATGCCCATGACGGCACGGTATTTGTCCATGAGACCGAACTACCATCTGCCACCGACAGCCTGATTTTACCTGTCACTCATACAGGCATGCTAACCAGCTCTGCTGTTGCCAACCAAGTGGTACATTTTTTGGAATACGGTAAATTTAGACGGGCTTAGCCTATCTAGGGTGTGCTTTTGGCTTTTTAGCTTGCCTTTATCGGTTGCAATTTTAAAAGCTGAGCCACGCCACGTCCCACCGCCTGCCCTGTGGCAAAACATGCCGTCAAAAGATAACCACCCGTCGGGGCATCAAAATCCAACATCTCACCACAGACAAAGACAGCGGGATTGGATTTTAGTTGTAATTCATCAGTTAATGCTGACCGCTTGACACCGCCACCTGTGCTAATGGCTTCATCCATCGGGCGAAAACCATCAAACATCATCGGCAGGCATTTAACAAAACTTGTCATGCGTTCGTGATTTGCCCAGTCTGCCCTATGGGTACATTCACGAATTAGGGCGATTTTCACGTCATCCAAGCCGATTTTTCGTAAAATGTTATTCAAAGACTGCTTTTTATTTTTGGCAAATATCTTGGCGATGTCATCTGGCGATTTGTCAGGCAATAAATCCAAATACACCCTTATCCTATCATGACACGCACGCATGGCTTTGTTGTATTTATAAATCAGTCCGCTCTCCATGCCATAATGAGTAATGATGATGTCGCCTTGGGAGACAGGCTCACCATCTGTCCACAGACCCACCCTTTTTAACGGTTTACCAAAAAACTTATCCATGTAAGGCGACCACGACCGCACCACCCCGACATTACTGGCATACAACGGAGTTAGCTCATCATCGGACAGCCATGCCTGCCATGTGCCTGTCGCCCCCAATCGCCGATATGAACCGCCACCACATGCTAGCACGATGACATTAAACGTCTGCTCAAACTCCGCCCCATCATGGGTAAATCGCACGGCATTACCATTCACGCCCAAGCACTCATGACGATAAAAAATCTGCACGCCCCTTGCCATCAAGCGACGTAACCATGCCCTTAGAAATGCCGATGCTTTCATCTGCACGGGAAAAATCCGCCCACTTGACCCGACATAGGTCTCAATGCCCAGCCCAGCGAGCCAATCTACGACCCACGCATTATCACAGACTTGCAAAAAAGGTGTCAGCCAGTCGGACGGGGTGTAACGCCCCACAAAAGCCGTCATCGACTCGGCATGGCTGACATTTAGCCCTGTCTTGCCTGCCCATAGGATTTTGCGGCCTGCACTTGGCATTTGCTCATAGACACAAATGTCCACATCATAAGCGGACAAATGCTCTGCGACCATAAGACCACTCGCCCCTGCCCCAATGATGGCAACCTTAGGCTTCATCGCTTGGCGACCATGATAAATGTAGGGGCAATGTCTCATCAAAACGGGTACGATAACCGCCAGGCTTGGTAATGATAAGTTCTTGGCAACGCTCGCCCCGTGCCAAATATTTAATCTCAAAATGCGTGCGTGCCGACATCGGCTCTATCTGCCTTTTAACATAAGGCAGTTGCCACATCTCAGTAAGCAGTCGCTCAGCTTCGTCGATATAGTCGCTAATGTTACTTGCCAAAATAATCTGCCCACCATCTGCCATCTTGGACAGTAACAGCTCAAAGAATGGCATATTCAAAAAACGCTGGTTTTTGTTTTTGGGTTCGGGGTTGGGGTATAAGATAAAGCAGGTTTGGAGCTGCTTGGGATACACCGCAAAAGCTGTCCACGCAATGGCGTCAGCGTGAATGGCGGTCAGATTGGGCGGATTTGCCATACCTGCCTGTTTGTCAAACGCCCCAAACTTTATGGCGGTGCGTTCTATGGCATATAGGTGTTTATCAGGGTTTTGATGGGCAAATAACAAGGCGTGCTTGCCCTTGCCCGCTCCGATTTCAAGGCAAATGGGTGTATCAGCAATGGGATAAAAATCCCTAGGCGGACGCAAACTGGCTAAATGAAATATTCGGGGGAAATAATGAGATAACGGATTGGATGGCATAAAAATGATGAGTCTAAAAATAATGGAAAATGACAGTTTTTATATACAATACTGTTTTAAAGATAAGATATTGATTTTACACAAGAATATATTTTATTCTGTTATGCTCTCTTTAAAGTAACCAACAGCGGAAACTCAGCTTCTTCGGCATACTCTTGCACGATGGCGATTTTCATCTCACCAATCTCTTTGGGTAGGGTCGCCACAATCGCCTGCCCTGTTTGATGAATGTCCATCATTAAAGATACAGCTTTATCCATGCCATGAGCAAACACTTCAACGAGCACAAACACCACAAAGTCCATCGTGGTAAAGTTATCATTATGCATGACCACATGAAACAATGGTACTTCTGCCTGTTCTGGCTTAGTTATCACATCGTTTTGGCTGTCGATATCAGATTCATGTTGGCTCATATCACACCTTTGCTTTTACTGTTATTCGCCTGCACCGACAGGACGCTCACTCACGCCCTTATCTTCCCTTTGGGCAACGACTTCGCCCACTTGCCAGTTATAGAGCTGTTCGACACGCTCACCACCTGCATTGATTTCTAGCTTGATTTGCTTAGGCACAAAATCTTTGGGCATGACAAACCGCCCACGAATCCGTTCCACATCTTTAATCTCATAAATGGCAGGCTTTAAGGGGATTTGCACCATGCTGGTGGCGTTTAGCAGGGTCATCTTGGGTGCCATGTTCATGGTCGAGCCTGATGACGCTATCATCGCCACATCAAAACGATACTCATAGGTGTTATCAGGCAATGACAGAATCTCACTGCCCAATATTTCAAGGGGAATACCACCATCTTTGGCAAGTTTTTTCTTAAACAGCTCATTGACTTGAGCCAGTTGCAGGTTTTTTGTGGTTAGCTCTTCATTTTGTTCACGCAATGTTTCTAGGTTTGACAAGCTAATGTCACGCTCTTTGACCGCTGAGTCAAGTTGTTGTTTTAACTTGGCTTCATTGACCGTCATGCCTTGTAATGGATCTTCACTGCCGTCTTGGGCTTGAACGGTTTGCAAGCTCACCCCTTTTCTTAGTCCTTGCTTGTGTCCAATTTTATAGCCAAAAACTGCCATAACCATCGCCACCAACGCCAAAGCAATGACAAACAGCACCAAAATCTGCTGTGCCGAACCACGCTGATGAGAAATGCCTTGCTGGCGAAAATTACGATTTAAAGAATTCATGACAAAATCAAACCACACAAAGTGAACAATAAAGAGACATGTATATTTACACGTAAAAGTGCATTATTATACCAAAAAATTAACAAACGTTACGCCCTAATTTTTACCAATTTACCCTTTAAAATACAAAAATCATTTATTTATAAAATTAATCATAAATTGTTATCAGCTACCCACAAATGTGCATTGACGTTTTTATCGGTTTGCGGTATTGTAAGCGATGGTAAATTTTGGTTGGTTTTTTAAAAGACCATTATTTATTAACTTTATTTATTATGCAATAAACTATTCTGATAAAGCAATCTAGGAGATTGTTCATGTTGTGGTTTTTCTTTTGTGTCGCTGTATTGGTGGCAGGCTATTTTGTGTATGGCAAAGTGATTGAAAAAATCTTTGTCATTAATCCCAACAAAAACACGCCTGCCTACACCATGACAGACGGCGTGGACTATGTGCCAATGTCCAAAAAACGCATTTGGCTCATTCAACTTCTAAACATTGCAGGCACAGGCCCGATTTTTGGCCCAATCTTGGGAGCGTTGTATGGTCCTGTGGCGATGCTGTGGATTGTGTTTGGCTGTATCTTTGCAGGGGCGGTGCACGACTACATGTGTGGCATGCTCTCGGTGCGAAATGGCGGGGCAAGCATGCCGTATCTGACGGGCAAATATCTGGGGCAACCTGTCAAGCATTTTATTAACTTGCTTGCTGTTGTCCTGCTTGTGCTTGTTGGCGTGGTCTTTGTCGCAAGTCCTGCCGCCCTACTTAGCTCCATCACCATGGATACTTTTGGCAGTAACGCCACAGGGGTGATTAATGTCAATAATGCCGAGAGCGTTACTGTTGCCGCCGAGAGCGTCAAAAATACCGTGTTTGGCATGGATAAAGACACCATCGTGGTGTTGTGGACAGCCCTGATTTTTATTTATTACATCATCGCCACATTACTGCCTATTGACAAAATCATCGGTCGGATTTATCCATTTTTTGGCGGATTATTACTATTCATGTCGCTTGGCATGACTTATGGTCTGCTTAAAAATGAATTTGGCGGACAAGGCGATTATTTCTTTAATAGTATGGGTGGTTTGACGGTTGAGAGCTTCTTTATGAACTTACAACCCAAAGGTGACTTGCCCATTTGGCCTCTCTTGTTTTTGACCATTACCTGTGGTGCGTTGTCAGGCTTTCATGCCACGCAAACCCCGCTCATGGCTCGCTGTGCTGAGAATGAATCTGAAGGTCGCTTTATCTTTTATGGAGCGATGATTACCGAAGGGATTATTGCACTGATTTGGTGTGCGGTCGGCATGTCGTTCTATCCTGATTTGGCAAGCCTACAAGGTGCCATTGCTGACGGTTCACCCTCCAAGGTGGTCTATGACAGCTCGATTGCCTATCTTGGCACCATTGGCGGTATCTTTGCGGTGCTTGGCGTGGTCATCCTGCCCATCACCTCGGGCGATACAGCGTTTCGTGCGGCACGGCTTATCATTGCTGAGTTTCTAACCATGGAGCAACGCACGCTCGTCAAGCGTTTGTGGATTGCTATTCCGCTATTTGTCATTGGCTTTATCGTCTCAAAAGTGGACTTTGAAATCCTATGGCGGTATTTTAGCTGGGCAAACCAAACTGTGGCGGTGGTCATGCTGTGGACAGCGGCAGGCTATCTGTATCGTTATCGTAAGCTCCACTGGGTTTGCACATTGCCTGCCATCTTTATGAGTGCAGCATGTTATACGTTTTTGGCGTACAATAAAATCGGCTTTGGGCTTGATTATACGCTGTCGGTGTGGATTGGCATTGGGCTGACAGCACTAACCACAGGGGCATTCTTTATGTTTGTCAAACGTGAAAGCGTGGCAGGCGACCCCGATGCGGTGGTGGTGGAAGAAAAAATCACTTCTACGGCGATAAAAGTGTGAAAATGCAATTATAACATGCGAAAAACCACGTCCTAGAGCGTGGTTTTTTAACAAATTTAAAATGCAATTTGTGTTACAAAAGATGGGTGCGCTTTAATTTGATACCCTTTCTTCTATCACCACTTTTAACCGCTCGCCTTCAAACAGCTCCATCTCAGGGGCAAGCGTCACCATAAATCTATCAAAGTACAGTAGCTGCTTGGTTAATAACGCAAAATCCCTAGGAAAATGCACGCCATAACGCTTGCCAATCTCCACAAGTTCTAGCATGAGTAGGTTAAGGTTATCCGTCTCTTGGGGTGAACCATGCACCTTGTCCATCATCGCTTTTAGGTCGTCTGCCAGTTGCCCCACTTTGATTTTATCATGGCTGTGGGTCATGCCAATATCGACCATCGCCTGTGCCATGCCGTGATAGTCGTTAAGCTGCAGAGACTGCACCAATGAAAAACACGCCTGCAAACTGCTCGGCTTAATCTGCCCCATCAGCCCAAAATCCAAAAAGGCAATCCGCCCATCGGTCAGATACATGAGATTGCCCGCATGCAAATCCGCATGGAACTCGCCCGTCATCATCAGCGACAAAAACCACGTATCTAACACATCCGCCATCACTTTTTGGGGTGTGGTGCGATTGCTTTGGGCGATGTCGCTAAGCAAGCTCTCATCAACGAGCGACTTACCAACCAACAAATCCATGACCAACACACGCTTGGTCGATAGGTCATGATGAACCACAGGGGTGGTAACGTGGTGCGTGCCTGTCTTTGCCAAAAACTCACGAAATTTATCAATGTGACGAGCTTCCGCCAAAAAATCCGTCTCAGCAGTCATGCGAGTGCGAATCTCATCAATAATGGGGGTAAGATTGGCGGTTTTCATCATTGGCAAGAATCGCTCCATCGCCCAAAACGCCCCATGTAGTACACCTAGGTCAGTCTGCATAATCGCCCCAACATCGGGCTTTTGGATTTTTAGGGCGACTTTTCGCCCATCTTTTAACACCGCCTTATGCACCTGTGCGATACTCGCTGACGCCAGTGGCACAGGGTCGATGAACGCAAAAATATCATCAAGCCCAAGCCCATCATCAGTCAGCTCCTCAGTCAGCACGGCTTGCATTTTGGCAAATGGCACGGGCGGTGTGGCATCCAAGCAGTCAGCAAAGGCAAGCACATACTCACGGGGAAATAGCGATGGCGTACTGGCGATGAACTGCCCAAGTTTGATATAAGTCACGCCCATCTGCATAAAGGCATCTTTTAATAGATAAGCATCCATCTGCTCGCCCTTGGCAACACGCAAGGCAGATAGCCCTGCCACGCTGGCACTTTTATGTAGGCGACCTAGGACGTTTGCCCCTGTATTTAGGGATTTTTTGGCAAATTGTAATGGTGATGTTTTCATGGTTTTATCATCTAAAATGGTACGGCTAAGCGTTGCACAGCGGGCGGTGTTTATTGGTGGCAAATCGCATTTTTTGTAAAGTCATGGTTCTGCCCTGCCATAATAACAGCTCGTGAGCGATAGGGTTATGCCCCCGTCCGAGATAATCTAGGGCAATCTGTGCTGACATCGAGCCGATGATACTCACGGTGCTAGACAACACCCCTGATGTGGCACAGTTTTGGGTAATACTGCTGTTATCATCTTTGTCCTGCCCAAACAAACACTCATAACAGCCAGTTTGCTTATCAAATAACGCAATCTGCCCCACTTCACCAATGGCAGAGTTGGACAACAGGGGCAAACCGAGCGTTCGGCAGGTTTGGTTAATCAAATAACGACTGGTAAAATTATCCGTGCAATCAATCACCAAATCAGCACCACTACCGCCAATTATCGCTGTGATATTATCTGCATTTAGCTCCACGTCCTGATGAGTGATGTTAATAAACTCATTATGCATCGCCAATGCACGGCTTGCCACTGCCACCTTTGGCTGACCGATGTCCGACTCTCTAAACAGTGTTTGGCGTTGCAAATTACTACGGCTTACCACATCAAAGTCAATCAAATGCATGCTCCCCACGCCTGCCCGTGCCAGAATCTGCAAGACAGGACAGCCTAGACCACCCACACCCACAATCAGCACACGGCTACTTTTTAGGCGTAGCTGTGCATCCACATCCCAGTCATTTAGCAGAATCTGCCGGGCATACCGCATGAGTTCATTATCGCTAAGCTCACTGGTGGTCATTTTTTTATCATTATCACTCATCACAAACCCCCATCGTGATTCTGTCATTACCGCCATAATCTTTGACGGTGCGAACATCTTTAAAGCCTGCCTTGGCACAAAGCGTCCGCACGCCCACCCCTTGGTCGTAGCCATGTTCTAAGGCTAATACGCCACTAGGCATGAGATACACTGCACTGCCCTTAATGATTTTTTCAATATCGGATAAGCCGTGATTGTCTGCCACCAATGCCGTGATAGGCTCCGCCCCCAACTGTGCCAAATGCTCATCGGTGCGTGCGATATAGGGCGGATTGGAGGCGATGACATCAAAGCTCTGCATGGGGATATTTTCATACCAATTGGATTGGATAAATTGGCAATTTGCCACTTGCAAATCTTGTGCATTTCGCCGAGCAACGTCTAAGGCATGATGAGAATAATCCACCGCCAGCACCGTACTAGACGGCAACGCCTTTGCTATGCTTAGGGCAATACACCCCGAGCCTGTCCCCAAATCCAATATCCGAGCCTGCCCCAAACCCTTATCCGCCACCACATCAAGCACCGCCTCCACCAACATCTCTGTATCAGGACGTGGGATAAGCGTGTGTTCATTGACCGCAAACCCATGCCCAAAAAAGCCCTGCCTGCCGATGACATATGCAAGTGGCACGCCCGAGCATAGTTTTGTCATGCCACCTTCCAGTCTATCATATTCATCAGCGGTCAGCAGATAATCATCGTGGGTGATTAAAAAGGCTTTGTCTTTATTTAGCACAAATAATAGCAACGACTCAAACCAATGATAAGGCAGGTGTGCGTGCGATAGCTTGCGAAATTGGGCTTTTAGGGCATTGATGGTATGCATGTCATTCTTTGTCAAGTACAGACTCGTCCAGCGAGATGTGTTTATCTGCCAAATGAATCAAATATAAAATCGGCAGTCCAATCACAAATGTAATGGCAAAAAACGTGGGATAATCGGTCGCATCCACAATCGCCCCCGAATAACCACCCAAGATTTTTGGCGATAGGGTCATGAGTGATGAAAACAGGGCATACTGCACCGCCGTGAAGCGAATGGATGTCAGTGCCGACAAAAAGGCGATGAATACCGCACTTGCCAAGCCTGCCGCTAGGTTATCGGTAATCACCGCAAAATACATGACCAGAATGGTCGGCATATTGGCAAGGATGATAAATAACAGGTTCGTGGCACACGCCAGTATCGCCCCCACCATCATCGCTCGCATGACCCCCATCTGCTGAGCCACCCAGCCCCCAACAAAGCCACCGCCAATACTGGCAATCACGCCCACCACTTTGACCGCATTGGCGATTTGGATTTTGGTAAAGCCCAAATCTTGATAAAATAGGTTGGAGATGTTCCCTGCCACGATGTCCGAGATACGATACAAGCCAATAAGTGCCAGCAGCAGCATCGCCTTTTTGCCATAACGAGCAAAAAAATCGGTAATAGGGGCAATCCATGTCGCCTGTGCCACTTCTCGTCTGACCACGCCTGCCTGCACCAAGCCATAGCCGACCGCCCCCATGGCAACTGCACTACTGATGAACTGCACACAACCCAACAAAAAGGCAATACCCACACTCTCTGACTCCGGCAATACCCCACCCATCGTCCGATACGTCATGATAAAAGCCACCACTGAGAGTGCGAATACCACGCACAGTCTTGCGTAGTCTGCGGTTTGGGTAACCACAGGTTTGACCTGACGGATAGGCTCACGAATCAGTAGCGTGGTCGCCACACCGATGAGCATGACGCACGCCATGATGAGATAGGTTTTTTGCCATGCCACATACTGATACATGCCTTCTTTGGAGCCAAACAGCTCCGCCAAATACAACGCCCCTGCCCCCGAGATAATCATGCCAATGCGATAGCCTGCCACATAACTTGCCGAGAGTGCCGTTTGCATCTCGCTAGGGGCGGACTCGATACGATAGGCATCTATCACGATGTCTTGGGTCGCCGCCGAAAAGCCGAGCAACACCGCCCCCACCGCCATCACGGACGGGGCAACCTGAGCGGGGTCAGTCATCGCCATCATAATAATGGCAGTAATGATAAACACCTGACATAGTAGTAACCATGAACGGCGATGACCGAGCATTTTACCAAGCACAGGCAAGGGCAAAGCGTCCACCAATGGCGACCAAATAAACTTAAACGAATAACCCAACGCCGCCCAGCTAAACATCGTCACCGTACTGCGGTCAATGCCTGCCTCTCTTAGCCACAAGCCCAAACTAGAAAAAATCAGCAAAATAGGCACGCCTGCGGCAAAACCCAAAAATAGCATAGATAAAGCTTGACGATTAAAATAAGCCGTCTTAAATGCCGAAAAATCAAATTGTTGTATCATTGTATTATATGAGTGCAAAAATCATTTGCCATTTTAGACTATTTTTGGTTATTTTACAAAAAGTTATTGTGATATTTTTAAAATCAGACACGTCCATGCTCACATATCCACCCCACACATCAAGTCAAATACACTCACCGATAGAAACCATGCCACCTAAATTGCAATATCCACATAAGATACGTTTGGTAAACAAATCAACCATCTAACCTTTTAAAGTTACCGCCAGTCTTAACATATTGCCAATTTATTATAATTATGACAAAATAAACATCCCTTTTAGAACATCAATCCATCATGAAAATTTTTAGCGTTGCCATTAGACAAGAAGATGATACTTTTTATGCCCAAGTACCTGATTTGCCAGACATTCACGTGATTGGTGACAGCATCGCCGATACGATTGATAAAGTACGTTCTGCCTTGATTGGGCATTTACAAAAACTGGCAGATGATGGCAGTGACCTGCCCCAACCTGAGAACATCACCAATCATCTAACCAACCGCAAATTTGCAGGGCAAACATGGGCGATAATTAGCTTAAATTGCATGCTCTTTAACAGCAAGCAAAAATCCTTTAACCTGCCCCTTGCCTTACTCACCCAAATCCAAACACAAATCAGCTATGATGAACACGACATTGAAGCCTTTATTTTAAAAGCCATAGAGCATGAACTTGCCAATGCTTAGTGGATAATCTCCATCTTTGTACCGCACAAATGCCGATATTCCTAATCGGCATTTGTTTTTTCTTTTTGGGTATTTTCTTTTTTGGTGGTGACTTTTATAATGACAGCACTTTATAACTCAGATTAAGGGGCGTATCATGGCGATAGATGTGGTCATCAACCAAAAGCATTTACAAATTCAGCTCAAACAGCTAGAAACCGTCTGGCATACCGTCGTCAATGGCTATAACCTATCCCAAGCCGCCGAACTGCTCCATACCAGTCAGTCCAGCCTATCCAAACAAATCGCTGCCCTAGAAAATCAACTCAAAGCGGACGTGTTTACCCGTCAAGGAAAACGCCTAACAGGGCTTACCCCCATCGGCAAATCGCTACTGCCCCACATCGAAGCGATTTTTGCCGAGATACGCACCATCGAAAATCTAAGCCTTGATTTTAATAACGCCCAAGAAGGCACGCTGACCGTTGCCACCACCCACACCCAAGCCCGCTATGTCTTGCCCACCATTGTTAAGGAGTTTTTGCAAAAATTCCCTAAGGTCAATCTGGTGCTACAACAAGCCGACCCTGAGACCATCGCCCAAATGGTCATTCGTGGTCAAGCCGACATCGGCATTGCCACCGAGAGCCTGCTCAATAACGCCGTGTTACGCTGTCATCGCTATTATGACTGGTCGCACGTGGTCATCGTCCCCAAAGACCATGAGCTGGCAGGGGTGGCAGGCGTGATGGATGGCGTGGATTTGCCTGAGCTGGCAAGTTTTCCCATCATTACTTATCATGGTGGTTTTACAGGGCGAAGTGCCATTGATAGGACGTTTGAGCAGGCAGGGTTACAACCTAAAATCGTGCTTGCCGCCCTAGACTCGGACGTGATTAGCACCTATGTATCGGCAGGTCTAGGTATAGGCATCATCGCTGAGATGGCGTATGAACCTACCAACTATC
Source organism: Moraxella equi (assembly GCF_002027555.1). Lineage (GTDB taxonomy): Bacteria > Pseudomonadota > Gammaproteobacteria > Pseudomonadales > Moraxellaceae > Moraxella > Moraxella equi. The sequence goes on along the minus strand of NZ_MXAP01000116.1, from coordinate 415 downwards.
CTGACCTTGTTGCCATTCCTGTGAGCCACTTTGGGCGGTTTACCAGTTGGATTGCGGTGCGTGATGACAGCGACATTCGCAAATTCGGCGGTGAATTTATCAAGCTGTGTCAAAGTCAGTTTGATAGACGCTAACACAACACAATTTTTTAGGACGTGTTGAACTTTGGTATTTGCCATGAAAAATGAGAAAAATCGCACGTTTTTCAAGGAAAAACGCAGGCTAATAGTCATTCTATCAGACAAGTTTTTGACTTCAAGCCACAAGATTTAGCCATTTTTCATGAAAAATATACCAACCGAACCCAAAATATGCTACAATACCCCTATGGCATACTCAGATGATTTTAGACAACAAGTACTAAGGCAACTAAATTGTGGTAAAACCTACCGACAGCTTGCCGAAGAGTACAATA
>NZ_MXAP01000115.1 GCF_002027555.1 Moraxella equi | reverse complement strand
TTGGATTGTATTGATAAGTTGTTCTTTTATTTTATGTGGTTGTGTGGTAGTTTTTAAGTTCGGTTGGTATAGGTCTTTTGTGCGTTGTTGTTCAAACTGTAAGGTTTGTTCAAGTAAGGTGTATTCTTGACTGTTTTTGGGTGTACTTTGTTGTATTTTGGACGGTGTACGATTTTGTTTGGCGTGTCCAAAAACTCGTATCATCTCGCTTGGGTCTATCTCGCCTTGTGGGGTCTTTGTGAGTTCTCACGCCTTTATTTTGGCGTAAATTGTGCTTCGTGATACGCCCCATTGTTTGCTTGCTTGTGATATGTTCATAGTGGTGTTTTATAGTGTATGAAGTTGTATTGTTGGACATTGTACAAAAAATTCAAATAAAATCAAATGCTTATTGCAAAATAAAGTTGAGAAATGGGATTGACTTTTTGTTATAATGTGTATAATAAAAATGTAGTATTTTTCTATCAATCAAAATAGGAGTATATGAAATGACTACATTATCACAAAATATTTCAATGTTGGGTACTACTTCTAACAGAGAGTTGTCGGAAGCACAAAAAAACCAAAGACTAACCGTTGTTGAATTTGTGAATTATATTAAAAATAATCCAAATGAACGAGTGGAGCTTATTGATGGGTTTATTGTGCCTATGACTGGCGGTACTTCCAATCATAGTTTGATTTCATCAAACTGCCTTGATGTGAAGCATTTTTTAAGAAAAAATATGCCTAACTGTAAGGTTAGAACCAGTGATTTTGGTATACAAACAAAAGAAAATCAGGTGCGTTACCCAGATTTTTCTATTGCTTGTAATATTGATGGTGATGCTATTTTAACATCAAGCCCCATAATTGTTGGCGAAGTTCTCTCTACGGGTAACACAAAAAAAGAAATATCAATGAAAATTGATGAGTATAAAAATCTTCATTCTGTTCAAGAAATTGTAATAATTTCACAAAAAACAAAAGAATTTACTATTCATCGCAGAGGTATTTTTTTTGGTTGGAATAAAGAAGCCTATACTAATGGCTTAATTGAATATAAGTCAATAGATTACTCTTTTGATATTGAAGACTTGTATGCTGATGTTGATTTTAAGAAAAAATAAGATAGTTATTTTCTTATTTTGCTAAAATAAGAAAATCCCAATCTAACTAGATTGGGATTTTTAATTAAAAAACAAAAAATTGTACACAATTTTTAAAATCAAATCAAGATATTTTCTGTTAAAGAAAAACCCACTTAAAAAAGTGGGGAATTTCGGGCATAAAATCATTGATTTTAATAGTTTTATATTTTAATATATAGCCCGCAAATTAGGACGCATTGCGTTTGGGGAGGTCAGATACCCCAAACGCAACACTTGCACTGATTTGTGTTAGTTTTCGAGTCTCTCACGCATAAGTGCTAAAAGCATTGTAATCTAAGTCCTTGATTTGTCAAGACTTTTATGCAAAAATGCGAAAAAGCACCTATGCACAAACATAGGAGCTTTATTATGAATAAAGTTATTTATATTGTTCCGAACATTACGGTTAGTAGCAACTGTAATCATATTGTGAACCATTATTACCATTCTTCATGTGGCAATAACATAGTAAGCGAGTTTTTAACTACTTTTATGCTCTCTATGTTGATGAAAATTTTAGAACTTTACATTTTCTGAATTGGGCTGATATTTTACACCCCCTAAACTCCAAAAATCAAGTATTTTTGGAGTTTAGGGGATATTTTTTAAAATCTTGGTGGGTATTGGCTTCCTATTACCCCCAAAATACCCCAATCCCCCATAAAAATCTCCCTGTAAGTCTTCAAGGCGTGCAAACAAGAAAAATTTTTCAATAGTCGCCCAATCTTCGGTGTTTTTGAGTTCGTCCAAAATGCCACGCATAGCGGTTAGATTTTCCCCAGTAAACACAGAAAGCACCAAATAAGGGTGGTCAAAGCCAAAGCGTTTTTGAACGCTTTTTTCTTTGATTGCTTCCACCTGTTGCCGTAACTGGCGGATTATGTGCTTTCGTTCGCTGTGGCGGTGGATTTCCACCACATAAACAAAGTCTTTCGCCCCTGCTTCGTGGCTTGTCGCCCACCAAATGCCGTCAGGTCTTACATTCTTGCCGTTTACGCTTATGGCAGTGCTTTTGTCGCCCTTTAACTGGTAATAATGGCGGTAATCGGTCAAGGCGTAATCCGTGTTTTTTAGGTACTTTTCAAAGGCTAAAAACGCACAAATATAGGCTTCTTTGTGTATAAAATCGGCTCGGATTATGCTCACTTCATCGCCATTGTTTGCCGTGTAAATTCCGCCTTTTAAGGGGCTATATGATAGGCTTTCAAGTGGTAAATTGTAGGTTTCTGAAACCAGTTCCGCCCCTTTCTTAACCAAAAAATACATAGATTTTCGCCCCACCCCAAAACTTGATGAAACCATTAACCGCCCTATGTACTTGCCGTCAAGTAGCCTTTTGGTTAGGTAGTGTTTTGAGTTTTTGAGTTTGGCAAAATCCACCTGTTCAAGGTGCTTATTGGTTAAAAATCCAGTTTTTGAAAGCAGGTATAAAAATTCGGTTTGTTGTGGTGTGATTGAACCTGTCATAAGTTATCCATAATAATCGTTAAATTCATCTAAAACGCTTAAATTTTGCGGTTTTTGGGGGTTCTGTGGCGTTTTAGGGGCTTCGGTGGTAGATTGCCCCATTTTGCGGTAATACGCTTCAATTTGGGCGGTTTTTAGGGCTTTCCATTGTGCTTCGCTCATACTTTGGCTATTATCAAGGGTATTTTTAGGCATTGTGATAATCATTGGGGGCTTCTGAATATCGCCAATCTTTGCCTTTTGCCAAAGGGCAAACCGCCCAATACTCAAATTTTCTTGCAAGTTCTGAACGCTGTCGCCTGTTTCTTGGGCTAGTGTTTTCAAGGTGTCCACGCCATTAACACCAGTTAATTTTATGGCGGTATTTCCCAAAATACTCTCAAATAATTCCTTTCCCATTCTCGCCCCTGCCTGTTGTTGTGCAAGGGTCAAATAAAGTTTATATTTTCGGCTTTCTTCCAAAATTTCCTGCAAACTGGGGGTTATAAAATTTTGAAATTCATCAATGAACAAATGGCAAGGCGTAAAAAATTCCTTGCCGTCTCGTCTGAACGAAATAATTTTAATCGTTCCCACCACAAAAAGCCCCAAAATTCGGTATTCAATCGGCATTTTTCCCTTTGGAAAATTAAAAACAATCAGCTTTTTTTGTTCAATGGCTTGTTCAATATCAAGGGTTGATTTTCCTACAAAAATCGCCTGCATTATGCTTGAATTGAACAAATAGCGTAATCTTGTGTGAATACTGGATTTTGTGCGATTGTATGAATTATCATACAAAAATTGTGTGTTCAAAAAATCTAAAATTCCCTTATTGTTCAAGTTTTCTTTGGCAAATTGAACATATTTGAACACTTGTTCATTTATGTTTTTATCATCGTTTTGCGGTTCTAAAAAGTCTATTAAATCGTAAATACTGGCGTTTGGGTATTTGAACAAAACAGGCAAAACCGCCATTAAAAGCGTGTTCATTTGGGCGGTAAATTCGCCCTTTAATAATTCTTCAAAAATGGAGCGAAAGGCTTCGGCGTATTTTTCCGCTTCAATATCGGTTAAATTTTCTTTGTTTGGTACATCAAAAGGATTTAAACATGGAAAATAGCCGTCCAAATTTGGTTCAATATAAATAAGGCGGTTATTTTCAAGATTAAGCCAAAATTTGGCGACTTGCTCACAAATTTCCCCATTAGGCGATAATAAAACAAGCCCAGTTCTCTTGTCTCGTGTTAAATAATGCCAAATTAGGGATTTTATGGCTTCACTTTTTCCACTTCCTGTTCCGCCTGTAATGTAGGTATGCAAACGCCTATTATTTTCGCTTATGGGTAGTTTGTTGGACTGATTCAAAAAGGGTGCAATATTTTTGAAATTTTCTGTCAAATAGTGATCGTAACCGCATTTTGTGGCTTTATATTTTTTCAAAAATTCTTGAAGATAAAAGGCTTTTTCATAGGTTTTAATGTTTAAATTGTATTCAAAAACCGCTTGGCGATAAACTTCATCAAATACCTGTTGTTGTAGTTCATTGGTGGAATTTAATAAACTTTTATTTGGCTTATCAGGTTTTTTTAATGGTGTATTTCTTTGAAATAAAAATTTTTCAAAATTTGGCAAATTAAACCGCTCCGAATTTTCATTCAAATAATCCCCCAATAAATCCCCCAATAAATCCAAATTGTATTGGTATTCATATTCGCAATAAAAATCAGAGTGTTCAACTTCTTTCATTTTGCTTTACTCTTGCGATAATCTCGCCTTTTTCTCGCTGTATTATAGCGATAATATAGCGAGTAGTATAATTAAAAACCTAATAAAATCAAATGTTTATTATGAAATATTCATTCACTTTGTCTATTCTCATTCCCCATAGGGAGAATAGCCACTTTTTAACCCCAGTTGTTCATACGCTTGCTTCACATAGGCTTCAACATTTTGGGCATTCGCTTCCAAAACATTTAATCCCAGTTCACGCTCTAACAACTGGAAAAATATTTGACAATATTTTTCAAAGGTTAAAAAGTCTTTTTTCAAATGATTTTCCAAAATCATCTGTTCTATTTGGTTTTTTGCTTGCAATTTTATTCTATTGATTTCCGCATTATTTTTAAGCCGTTCAAGTAAACTTGTTGCCCTTGTTTCGTGGGAAATCTTTTGCATTTCTAACTGGTGGGCGGTTTGCTTGGCAAACTCACTTTGAAAAAATTTTTGCGTTTCATTTAAGCCATTAAATAGCCCTTGTACCGCTATTGCTTCTAAATTATTTTGGGCTTGAATATTGGCGATTTGAATATTTGCTTCATTTCTTCTTTGTTCATTTTCAAAATCCGCCTGTAATTTTTTTTCAAAATTTGCTTGTTCTGTGGCAAATTTACGCTCATTGAGTGATTGACTTTGCGTTTGTAAATCCAAACGCCTTTGGGTGATATAATCGGAAAAATGGCTCATATTAACCCCTGCTTTTTTAATTCTGCTTCAAGTTCTAATAACTGCTTTTGGGCGGTTAATTCATTGTTGGTGCTATTGTTAATAATCGCCTTTTGATACATATTAGCTAAATACTGTTGGCTTTGTAGTTGAATTTGGGCAACTTGGGCAATATATTCAATTCTTAATTGATTTTGATAATGCAAATTTTCATTATCAATTTGAGATAAAGCCCTTTTTCTTTCAAGTTCACGCCTTAAATTTTTTTTGAAATTTATTTCATCTTGTTTGATATAATATTTATTATCAAAGTGTCTCTGTATGGCTTCGCCTAAACCCAACTTATAAGGAAAAACACATAAAAATAATGCACTAAATAACGCATAAATAAACATAAATTCACTTATTCCTTGCAGAGAAAAAAGCAAACATAAAATCACATAAGTAATAATATATACAATAATAAATGCCTTTAATTTGCTTAAAAACATCTTAAAAAACTCCTATAAATAGTTTTATTTGATGGTGTCTCTTAATAATCATAAAGACTAATATAATCAAGATTATGAGCATCTTTCCAATAATTCTCTACTTCAATAATTTTAATAAATGCTTTGAATTTTTTATCTACTAATTTTTCAAATTTTTTAATATAATCATCGCTGACTTCTTCATATTGTTTGGTATTGAAGTTATATTTTTTTTCAAAAAAATATTTTCCAGTATAAGCCCAATAAAAAGAAAAAAATTTTGCAAATGGCTCTAATTCATATATCTTTTTGTGGTACTTTTTTGAAAGATAATCAGCCGTGATATATTCAATATGTTCTATTTTACTTAATAGAACTTCACGGCATTTTTCAATTTCAAGTTCTTCTTCTGTAAGGGTATAGGTTTTCATAAAATTTACTCTCTTAATGGTTAAGGTTGTTAAGTGTTGAATATGATATAAATTATATCATATTTTTTTCTTTTAAAATTGCTTTTAGTTGAATATAATTGAAACTAAAAGTCCAAATATTTTCAATATCTTTTTCTCTCTTTGTCTTAAAACTACCTAAAACAATATTTTGTTTTTGTTCTAGTAGCCTTTTTTCTGCTTCATCAAGTATTTCTTTTTGTTCTTCTTTTGATAATTTAAAGAATAAGTCAATACAATAATTTTTAAATTCTTCTTCTTTTCTTATTTTTTCTTCGGCTTCTCTTTGTGCTTTTAGTTCAGCTTCTCTCTTGGCTTTGGCTTGGCGTTTTCTCTCTTCTTCTTCCGCCTTTGCTTTTTGCTCCGCTTCAAAGTTTTCAAGTCCCCAGCCGTTCAAAAATGCTTTATGGTAATAAGCCCCTAAATTCTTGATTTTGCCTTGTTCATTTTGGGCGTTCACATAATCAACAATGGCTTTGATTTGGTCTTCTGAATATTTTTGCAAATATTCTTGTTGCTTGATTGGTGTAATGGTTATCAAAGATTTTTCAAATACTGGATTGGTTTCAGGTGTTAATTTTTCAAATGGAATATCTCTTTTATACTCCATTTGAAAATGCAACCCTATAACCTTACGTCCTTGCTTTTTAAATTCAACCCTTACAATAATATCGGATAACTCATTATTATTGATATTTTCTATTGGCTTTGAAATCGTCCAACGATTTAAAGCCTTAAATTCATTATATTCATCATCTTTTAATCCAATATAATCCCTATACGCTTCAATCGTGAAGTATTTTGTTTTGCCAAAACCAATATAGTCCTTACATAGCTTGTAAATTATGGCTTCATATTTTCCATTAAATGAATTAAAAATATTCCAATCCATAACCAAAAACATTTTTTTAATGTCCTCGTTTCCTTCTAAAACATCTTGAATAAAACTGGGTAATCTGAACTTTAAAGTTTTGCTATATAGTTTAAATTCAGATAAAAAAGATGCTCCGTAAAAAACTTCTTTGCCATTTTTTTCTAAATAATTAAATGCTATGCCTGTTGTGGTCAATGCGGTTAAATCGTCTTTTAAATGCTGTTTTTTGACTTCATAACCCATCATTTTATTGATTTCAGCAACTGGCACACTATAAAACCCCTTTTCATTGGGCTTTATGTCATTGAGTAAAAACTCCTGAAAAACCTTAATCAAAATAAACCAATATTTGTACTGGCGTTCTGAAATGGCGTGTTTGATGTGTATGAGTTCTTGGGGGGTTTTAACCCTTTGGACGGCTTTATTTTCCATAGATTTAAGCAAAAAAACAAATAATAATATAAGCATTTTATAAAAAAAGTGTAGTTAGTCAAGTTATTTTTTCTACACTATTATCCTATCCATAGGGGGGCAATTTCTACACCATAGGGGGGGCAATTTCTACACCATAGGGGGGGCAATTTCTACACCTTTCAAGTTTAAGGGGGGCAATTTCTACACCATAGGGGGGGGCAATTTCTACACCTTTAAACTTTTTTTCCACAGGCTTACGCATTGATTTTAAAGGAAATTTTGCAAAAAAAATTTGCCCCTAAATATATTATAAAGTTGTTATATATAAAAAACAACAACTTACTGTATTTAAATTATATAAGCGAAAATTTTAAAAATTTTTGTTTTGTTGTTGTTTTTTTTAATTTTTTTAATTTTTTTAATTAAAAATCAAAAATTGATTGATTTTTTGAAAATTTTTGGCAAAAAATGGATTTTCTGAAAATAAAATCACAGGTAGCAAACAAAACACGCTCTAAAACGCACAGAAACCGCCCTATTTTGCATTTTAGAAGCAAAAAGGTACAAAGACACCACCCCACCCCAAAACAACGCTAAAAACCCCCTTAAAACGCATTTTTTGAAAAACTGAATTTTTTGACTTAGAAACCAAAGGAATTTTTAAAAAATTTTAAAAAAATTCCGCCCGATTTTTTGGCGGTGGGTGGCTTTTATAAAATGCGTTTTAAGGGGTCTAGCGTGCGTTTTAAGGTGGGTCTGGTGGGTGGGGTGCTACCTAGTACCACCCAAACAAAAAACGCCCTAAAATGGGCGTTTTTGCGTGTTTTTGAAAAATTTAAAAATTTTCGTATTTTTGACGGATTAAATCTTGGTCTTTGGAAGCGTGAACCAGTTCCAAAATTCGTACTTGTGTTTCTGCAACGGTGTAGTAAGCAAGGTAAGGCGGTGTTTTAATAACCATTCGTCTAATTTCTTCACAAAAATCGGTTTTTTGGCAACCAAAGGGCATAAATTCCAACTTGTCCAACTGCATAACGATGTTATCAAACATTTTATCAGCTAGTTCTTGACCGCCTTTTTCTGCATAGTAAAAAGAAATTTCCGTTAATGCGTCCAAAACTCGTGGCTCATAAACCACCGTGTAAGTGATGTTATTCATAGGATTTACTTATTATTTTCTAATCTTTCTCTTACTCTTTGCATTACGATTTCTTTGGCTTTGGCACTACTTACGCCCTGTGAGCCGTTTTCTTTCATCTCGTTGTATGCACGCATTACACGGTTTTCAATATAACTTTGATACTCCGCTTCTTCCTGTGCTTCTTGCAAAGATTTTTCAATCATTTCAAGCACCACAAAATTTAATGAGCGGTTTTGTTTTTGGGCGATTTCGGTTAAGGCTTGTTTTTTGTCAAAGTCCAAAACAAGTGATAAGCGTTCTTTTTGGGGCTTTGGGGTGGTTGCTAGGTGTGGCATAGCTGTGTTACTCATAGTTATTAAAAATTATTAAAAGTTATTAACTTTTAATATTCTATCAATTTTTTTAGAAAAATCAAATATTTTTAGAAAAACCTAAAATTTTAAACTACTTTGGCGGTTCTTTTTGATGTATTCAATCACAAAATCACGAAGTAACAACGACTGGGTGCGGTTGTTATCTTCTGCAATTTCCTTGAACTGCTTGGCAAGGTCTTCGTCAATCCGAAAAGTAATAGAGGTTTGTTTCTTTGGTTTTTGGCTCATAGTTCGCCCTTTTTGTACTAAAATTTGCAATACATTATACTGCATTTTTTAGTACAAATCAATTTTTAATTTTTATTTGACGAAATAGCTAAAATGGATAAAATAGCTATAATTATTTTTATTTTGGAAAATCTTATGCTCACACTTAACAAGCCTTTGACTTCGTCAGAAGTTCAAAACAATTTTGGGGCGGTTATAGACAAGTCGCAAAAAGAAATGATTTCCGTAACTCGTAGGGGGCGTGTGGTTAGCCTGATGATGTCGCCCCAAGTTTTAGAAGACTACATAGACGGCATTTTGGCGACAAAGTCCAAAGAATTGGGCTTGCATACGGCTGAACAAAGTAAAGCCATTCTTGATAAATACCGCTAATGAAATACGAAATAATTTTAGCCAAAGGGGTTGAAGATTTTTTAGATAGCATTCCCCAAAAACACGCTCGCCAAATTGTTAAAAAAATTGACTTGTTGGCACAAGACCCCCACACAAGTTCCAACGGTGCAATTAAGCGGATTTCCACGCCTAAGACGGGCAAAAAGTGGCGAATATCGCATAATTTTTCAAATTGTTGAAGATGTGATAGAAATCCATATTTTGAGAGTTGGAAAACGCAATGATGATGAAGTTTACAAAAATCTTGAAAATCTATAATTAAGAAAAAAGTAATTATAATGTAATTACGTTGTAATTAAAAACGCTTGCGATTTTGCAAGCGTTTTTTTGTTTAAAAAATTCCTAAAAATTTTTTGCGTGGCTGTGGCGTTTCAAGTAATTTTACGCTTTGGGAAAGGTCTTTGATTGTTGCTAGTAGTTCAAAAATTTGCTTCTCTTGGGTGCGTATGCGTTCGTTTGCTTCGTTTAGGCGGTGTTGTATACCAACCGAACCCA
>NZ_MXAP01000114.1 GCF_002027555.1 Moraxella equi | reverse complement strand
TATAAGTAGTGATTGGTGGATGGTTATGGGGATATGGGGGGGTGGATGTTGTTTTAAGGTTTGGGGGGGGTAAAACCCTACTGGTGGTCGCTTTATCCATGATTTTAACGCCACTTTACTTTGTCATTTATGAAAAAATAAAGTGGTGATTTTGGGGCATGGTCGCTTTGGGCAACAGGTCAATAGCCTACTTATGGCGTGCGGGTTTAATACCACCGTGATTGACAGCCATGTGGAGATGATTGAAGGGCTTGCTAAGTTTGGCATACAGACCTATTATGGCGATGCCACACGCCTTGAAATGCTAAAAAGCATCGGACTAAAAAACGCCAAAATGCTCGTCATCTGCCTTACCAATGAACAAGCGTCCATGGATATTATTCATTTTATCCGCCGTCATTATCCGCATTTGACGATTTTGGCTCGGGCATATGACGCTCGCCACACCTTTGATTTGCACCATGCGGGGGCGAATTATATCATCAGAGAGACGGCGGATTCTGCCATTCGTAGCGGTCGAATTGTGCTTGAACAGCTTGGTCTGTCTCGTGAAAAAGCTCGTGAGCTGTCCAAATTCTATGAAGCTCGTGAACGGCATCATTTAGGGCGTGCGTCCTATCTGTATGACCCCGCCGTGTCGGTCTATGATAATGATGAAATGATGAATCTTATCAAGGGCTTACGAGAAGAAACGCACGAGATGATGAGTGCAATACGCCGTGGCGAGAGCGTGGACTGGCAAGAAGACCCTGAATGCTGGACGAGAACGAAGAAAGGGATTAGTTAAACGCCCTAACCCATTCAAGCACCAATCCTACCTGCTCTTTATAATCACTCATTCTATGGTCGCCCCCGTCTTGGGCGACAACGTCCGCCCCACAACTTTCAAAAAATGCTTGGGTGGCGTGGGCGTCCAACAGCTCATCACCCATTTTTAATAGCACTTTGATTTTTTGGGGATTTTTTGCAGTTAAACGGTGCTTTTCAAACCACGCCAAATCCCCATAGCGAATCTGCCAGCACCCTGTCGTGGTGTAGATGACGGTATCGTCTGTGAGCGTTTGTCCGTCAAAATTGTCCATTAAAAATCGCTGAAAGCTCAAATCAGGGCGTATGCTCGGGTTTAGCAGTACCGCAGGCGTGCCTGTCATGTCGGACAACAATGTGGCAAAATACCCACCCAAAGACGAACCGACAAGTACGGCATTGGGATTTTCTTTGATTAAATTCAATAGCTTAGCAACCACGTCATCAGGCGGACAGTTTAAATCAGGGCGTAGGGTGTCTATGCCAAGTCCTTTGGCATGGTCGGCGGTGATGATGGCTTTATTAGCGTTGGGGTCGGAATCTAGTCCGTGCAGGTAAATGATGGTCATGGTCGTTTTATGCATTGTCAAATGGGTATTGTAATAAGTATCGCAAAATGGCACGACAGGCGAATATATGATAAATAAATCAAACGCCATTGTATCAATTTTTATCAATTTTCGCTATAATTAACGCTTTTTACGCCTGACATTTGCCCTTTTAAGCCACACTCGCCTGCCATGCAAAACGAACTTTTTATGATAGACAACCCCTGCATTGGCGTGTGTGCCATGAACAAAAAGGGCTACTGCATGGGCTGTTTTAGAAATCGCACCGAACGCCAAACATGGCACATCATCAGCGATGGCGAGCGAGCCAAGATTTTAAAAAACCTTGGCAGGCGACGTCGCAACATCAACGCCCTACTTCGCCACAAACAACGCCAAACCCCAGTCAATTATGAGTTTGATTTTTATGGGCAGTTTGAGCAGTTAAGTTTTGATTTTTAAATCAGTATCGCCCTGTGGTTTTTATTTACCTTTTTTTATTTATCTTTCTTAATTTGCCTTTTTGCCTTTATCATTTATCATGGCAAATAAAGAGTAGGCACCCCCCCTATTTACCCATTTATTTCCCCAGCTTATTTGCCAACGTCATACACGCTTCATAACGTCTATTGACATTGGTGGCGTACCAGTTGGTGTTTTTGTCCTGTTTCATCTTTGTACTGCTAATCACGACCTGTGGCATGATGGCATAGGTGGGGTCTTTTTTGTATTTGGCTTTAAACAGCTCGCTAACCCCTTGATACGTGGCGGTTTGCTCAAAACTTGCTTTTTTCTCTTTTTTCAAATCACTTCTGATTTGGGCGGGGGTGAGCGGTGTTTTGGCGGTGGCGAGTAGGTTGATGAGTGCCGTCTCGGTCTGTGATTTGGCACTGCTCACCGTGCCATTGGCATATAACAGCAAATCGCCATCGATGTCAAGGCTGATTCCTGTTAGGCTTGCCACACGTTTTTGAAAAGCGGAATTGCGACTTGAATACACGCCAGAGTTGTAGTCAGCAAAGCGATAAATTGGCTTATCATAATCCGCCTGATACATCATCAAGCGATGAATGCCGTAGTACAGACCGCCATACTGCCCGTACATGTCAGCACGCAGGGTGCGGTCGTTCATGTTGGCTCGGCGGTGGCGTTTGGCGTAGTTGACATGCACCTGCATGGAGCCTAAGGTTGTGATGGGATTTAGGCGTTCGTCAAGGCTCTCGCCTGTGAGCTTGGTGAGATTGTTCACGCCACTGACTTTATAGGTGCTGGTAAAGTAGTCAAACATCTGTTGGTACAGCTCATCTAGCTCTTTTTCGGTTTTTACTTTTTTGATTTGGCTCTCAAAGCTGTTATCCTTGGTCGGGCGAGTGGCGAGCATGGTGCGAAACACGCCAGCGAGCTGTTTACCCAGTTTGTCTTCTAGCTTATCATCGATGGCACGTAAGGACGCTTGCCCGAGATTAGCGACGGCAGGATTGGCGTGGAAGTTGGACTCTTGGTCAATGACCGCAACCACGGTGCAGATGTTCTCTTTGTCCTTATGTAGTTTTAGCTTGTCAAATATCGCCCCGATGTCGCCTGCCCAACTTGCCTTGTCCTGTGAGCGGTTGGGTAGCACTTTGGCAATCTCATCATTTGACAAGATGGGCGTGTCGGGCGTCTCTTGGGTGCAGGCGGTCAGCAGGATGGCACCGCCAAACAGAGCGATGTATAAGGACAGATTTTTTAACAGTGGATTTTTCATAAAATGATAAAAAACAATGACAAGCCAAAAAAAAACGGCTTATTGTAGCAAAATAATGCCCCAACAAGCCTTGCCCGACATTAATGCCATGTGTGATTTTTGTATCACGAACTGCTGGTTACATGCTCACCACCCACCAGTCGCATAAGCCCTTCTTGTTGGGTGGTGGCGACAAGCCTGCCATCTTGCCAAAACTGCCCGTGGTTTAGCCCCTTGGCGTGACTGGTCGTGTCGCTCCACATGTCGTACAGTAGCCAGTCGCTGACATCAAAGGGGCGATGAAAATGCATGCTGTGGTCAATGCTTGCCACTTGTAAACCCTTGGTCATAAAGCTAAGCCCGTGCGACATCAGCCCCGTACCCACCAAATAAAAGTCGGACGCAAAGGCAAGCAGAGCCTGATGAATGGCGACAGGCTGGCCTTGTAGTCCATTGATACGGAGCCAGTTGGCTTGGCGGGGTCGCATGGGCTGTGGATGAATGGGGTCTCGGGGCGTGACAGGGCGTATCTCGACATGGCGTTTACGCAGGTAGCGGGCTTTTAGGGCGTCGGGGATTTTGCCGACATGAGCATCTTTTAGCTCCTGCTCACTTTGTAAGGTGTCAGGGTGCGGATATTCGGGCATGCTCTCTTGGTAGTCCAGTCCGCCTTCCATGGGTGAGAATGACGCAATCATGCTAAAAATGACCTGCTCGGTCGTGCCAAGCGTGGGGTCGTCAGGGTCGTTTGGCACGTTTTGCACCGCCACGACTTGCCGAGCCGACAGGCTTTTGCCATCACGCAGACGGCGGACTTGGTAGATGACTGGCAGGCGGATGTCGCCCCCACGCAAAAAATAACCGTGAAAACTGTGACAAGGCTTGTCTATCTGGAGCGTCTTCGCCCCTGCCATCATCGCTTGGGCAAGCACCTGCCCGCCAAACACCCTTGCCCCCACATAGTCAAAACTCGGTGCCGAGAACACATCGGGGGTTATCTCGGTTAGGGTCAAAGTCGTCATCAAGTCACGAATCAAACTATCATCAGGCGTATTTGGCATAATCATTCCACACATCTAAATAGCTAAGGGCAAACAGTGCTATCTGTATTAACAAATGTCATCAAACCACACCGTTTCTGGTAGGCGTACAAGTATAACAAAATTTTTGTCCATTTCTAGTTAAAAATGTTAAAATACTAAGATTATTGTCAAATCATGGCACATACTATGTTAAAACTTCCGAATATCTCTCAGATTTTTTCTAAAAAACCAAATAACACCCCAAAACCCACCCACCAAAACCAACAAGAAGCCCCCAAAAGAGCAGAAAACAAACCATCTGTCTATCGCAACTTATCAGGCAAAGGCTTATCTTTGGCGGTCAAAGCACAAATCTTGGGCGAAGTGCCAGAGCTTGATGATGACATTCCCACGTTTTATGTGCTAAGAGAATATTCACGCTCCAACAGTCTGCTCGTGGATGTTAAAACCCAAGAGTTAAATCTACCATCTGCCCTTGCCAGTACCAGCATTGGCAGTCTCAATGAGAGTGCCTCTGTCATCTTTTTAAAGCACCGTCACGGCTCAGAGAACATTCCATCGCCACGCTTAGAGCGACTCATCAAAGCATGTATTGATGACCCCACATTGCGTGTGCAACTCATCCCCGTGACCATCCTATGGGGACGAGCCCCAAGCAAAGAAGACAGCCTGTTTCGCCTGCTCATGGCGGACGAATGGAATAGTCCCAGCATTCCCAAACAGCTCTTTAATATCGGGGTCATGGGGCGTGATACGGCAGTGCAGTTTGCTCAGCCCAAGGATTTACAAAAGCTTATTCAAGACAGCAAGGACGACCATGCTGACAATGTAGACCTTAGTACATCGCACTTGGCAAACCATATCAGCCAACGCCTAAAAGGCTATTTGGACAAACAACGCACCAGTATCATCGGACCTGACCTATCTGACAAACGCAACGTGACGGGGCAAATCTTATCATCGCCCATCGTCCAAGAAGCCATAGAAAAAGAAGCCATCCGCACAGGCAAAACCATCGCCCAAATCAAAAAAGAAGCCAGCGGTTATGTGGGTGAGATAACAAGCGATTATTCACACTCTGTCGTCCGTTTTTTTGACCACTTTTTGACGTGGCTATGGGAGCGACTCTATGACGGCGTGGAAGTGCGTCATTTTGAGCGGGTGCGTAAGCTTGCCCCCGACCACCAAATCATCTATGTACCATGCCATCGCAGTCATATGGACTACCTGCTCTTATCTTATGTCATCTACAAACGGGGCTTACGCATCCCTTACATCGCCGCAGGGGATAACCTAAACATCCCTGTACTGGGCGAGATATTGCGTAGTGGCGGAGCATTCTTTATGAGACGTAGCTTTAAGGGCAACGCCTTGTACAGCACGGTGTTTAAGGAATATCTACACACACTCATGCAACGGGCTGTCCCCATTGAGTACTTCATCGAAGGCGGTCGCTCTCGTTCAGGTCGTCTGCTACCGCCCAAGCTCGGTATGCTTGCCATGACCGTGGGTAGTTATCTGCGTGAGCCTGCCAAACCCGTGGTTTTTGTCCCGACTTATATCAGTTATGAGCGGATTATGGAAGGGGCGACTTATGTGGGCGAGCTCAAAGGCAAACCCAAAGAAAGCGAAAACCTGCTTAGTCTCATCAAGACCGCCCAAAAGATTGAACGGGTATTTGGCACGGTGCATCTGTCCTTTGGCGAACCGCTACACCTGACCCAATTTTTGGATAAATTTAACATCAAAACTGGCAAAGACACCCTAGCGTTAAGCCCTGATGAGCAAGCGGACAACGACAAGCAAACCTACGCCATGATTACCAATATCGGCGTCAAAATCATGCAAAACATCAACAAATCAGCAGTCGTCAATCCTGTCTCCCTGCTGGCACTCGTACTACTGTCCACCCCCAAATCCGCCCTTGATGAAGCCCAAGCGATAGAACAAATCGCCCTATATCAGCGTATCGCCCAAGCCCTGCCTTATGACAAGGACACCTTTGTCACTGACATGAACCCCAAAGACATCTTGGCGTATGGCTTGCAGTTAGAACTCATCGAACGCACCCCCCACGTGCTAGGCGACATGATAAAAGTGGCGGACAAACAAGCTCCCTTGCTTAGCTACTTTAAAAACAACATCCTGCACGTCTTTATCCTAGCCAGTTTTATCGCTTCGCTGGTGCAACGAAATGGACGCATGTACCGTGATAAGCTAGAAAACATCAGCGAGCTTTTGTATCCCTTTTTACAAACCGAGCTGTTTTTAAAACACCCACAGCGTAGCATTAAGGACACCATTGGCGAGATTTTGGACGTACTTATCAAAGAAAATCTGGTTGTCGAATGGGACGGCGTACTCATCAGTGCCCCCGAGACCAACTCGCCTGCCTACCAACAACTCATCGTGCTTGCCGACCCTGCCGAGCAGAGTTTGGAACGCTACTTTATGGCTTTGACCTTATTGTCCGAACAAGGTGCACACCGCCTAAATACCGAACAAGTCGTCAATCTATGCTACTTTCTAGGGCAAAGGGTGTCCGTGCTGTATGCCGATGATTTGCCTGACATGTTTGATAAGGCGTTATTTACAAGCTTCTTAGATACGCTCGTACGCATGGGTTATGTGCAGATTGAGCCTGAGACGAGCATGATTGATTTTGATGAACGCATTGACAAAATCGCCGAACACGCCAAATACGTCCTAAATCCCGACATGATTGAGTTGCTGCGTCACACCGCTCGCCTAAACGACGATGAGATTGACAGCGTCATGAATGAGATGAATAAAAAGCGTAAATTTGGACGTAAATAGCTGATTTATTAGTTTAAAACACAGATAAAGAACTTTAAAATTACCACAGATTTATAATATGTGGGCGTAGAGACTGGCTCTGCACGTCGATAAAATCGTTACATCATCAAGGGCGTGCTGAGCACGTCCCTACAAAGCCTGTGGCAAATATCAAATT
>NZ_MXAP01000113.1 GCF_002027555.1 Moraxella equi | reverse complement strand
GGTGCTGATATTGTACTCTTCGGCAAGCTGTCGGTAGGTTTTACCACAATTTAGTTGCCTTAGTACTTGTTGTCTAAAATCATCTGAGTATGCCATAGGGGTATTGTAGCATATTTTGGGTTCGGTTGGTATAGTTAATCCCACAAAAAATATCCTAAAAGACCACGCCCATCCCGATGTCATGGCTCTACACCAAACGGTCAAATCAGTCGGGCGAGAGCGACACCGCATGAAAGCCTTTGTCCGCTTTGAGCATACCACAGACGGGGTGTATTTTGCCAAAATCAACCCCGATTTTAATGTTTTGCCACTCATCACCAATCATTTTAAGGCACGCTATCAAGACCAAGATTTTGCCATTTATGACATCAAGCGAGGCTATGGCATTTTGTCAAGGCAGGGCGATGCAGACGTGCAGATGATTGTTGGGATTGATGATGATGTATTGGCAGACAGTCGCTCGGTGTGGAGTGATGATGAGGCTCGTTATCAGCGATTTTGGCAGGGATATTTTGCCAATGCAACCATCAAAGAGCGTATCAATCCCAAGCTACATAAGCAGTATCTGCCCGTTCGTTATTGGCGATATCTGTCTGAGAAACAAGTGCGTGGCGATGAAGAGTTTTTGAAGAAAAAACGTTAATAAGACAAAAGGGCAAAGCTGTAATTTACCAAGAAAGTTTGCTTTATCGGCTTTTAGAATGTGTTAAGCCTAGCCATTTTATGCAAAAATTGATTAAAATGTTAAATTTCACCATATCTTACTTCAATTTTAACTTAAAATTGTCACTGATGGATTATTAAATGTTTGCTTTGAAACCGTACGGGAGAATTGCAATTCGCCCTTGATAAATCAATCATTTATAAAAAGTTGAGAATGGGGTGTATTTTGTAAAAGTGTTATCAACATTTAACACGCCCTAAATTGCCAAGCTTTTGCCAAATATTGATAAAACACCACCAATGGCAGATGTGTTCCAATCAGTTGGATTGGTCTGAGCGTGGCACCGTGCGAATGGGGTAGCAGTAAAAAGTAAAAGGGCGTAATAGAGCGATATACTGCGTAGCACTAAGATGACCTCCATGCACCATCACATTAGATGATAAGCCATGTTCAGTGTAGTAAAAGTTAGCATAACGAAACCCATGTCGCCAATAAAATGCGGTGCGTTGCTTCTCATGACCGTCTGGCAAGGGTAGGTTTAACACCAATAAGTGGTGAGGAAATTGCTGTTTTAGCCAGTCCATCATGACTGATCCATAACCCAGTGAACGCAAGGATTTGTCTATGGCACAGTAATAAATGTACACAGTATCACGCCCTACAAGCAGATACAGCCAGCCTGTCAGATGACCGCTGACGACTAATCCCCAAAATTGCACGTTGGGACGTAGGGTATTTAGACGTAAGCACCAAAAAGGCAAATGTTTGGTATGTCCAAACGCTTGGTGATAAATCGTCTTGGCTTGCTGAGTGTAGGGCGACATCCAGTTTAGTTGCTCAAAAGTGATGGTGTTGGGTGGTTGCATATTGTCAGGGTAAGATTGAGCACGAGCTAAAAACTTTGGTTGTTAGTCCACATCATTCATCACGGCATAAGTATCCATGCCGATATCGCCGTGCAACTTTGGCAAATCAAGCAGTACCAATGCCCCAAGCACCTCATGCCCTGCTTGCTTGCACAGAAGTTTGCTTGCTTTTAACGTCCCGCCAGTGGCAAGCACGTCATCAACCAGTAGCACTTTGGATTTAGGGGCGTCTGCTTTGATTTCTAGGGTGTCGGTGCCGTATTCTAGGTCATAGCTTTGGCGATGGCAGGGGGTGGTAGTTTGCCAGCTTTACGAATGAGCAGGAGCGGTTTGCCAGTACGTCCTGATAGCAGACTGCCGATGACAAAGCCCCGTGCTTCGGTGGTGGCAAAGCATTCTACTTCATCAATCATGCCATCAGGTAGGGCGTTTAAAAGCTCGTTAATGAGTTCATCAACATGCCACAGCAGGGGCGTGATGTCATAAAAATCAATGTCCGCTTTGGGAAAATTGGGAACGGTGCGAATGATTTGCCAAAAAGGATGTGAGTGTTTCATAAGTTGTCTTTAAAAATTTATCTTAAAAAATTGCCATAAAAAAGCACGAATAAAATCCGTGCTTACCTTTTATAATTATAACAAATAATCGTGTAATTAACAATATTGCCCGCAACGCTTACATGGTATAAGTGGGTTTGGTGGATTCTACTTCACCGGCAAGCAGTCGCTCGATTTCGTTTTTGAGTTTTAGGCTGTTAGGGTCGGTACCAAACTGCATGCCAAAACCAGCAGGCTTACTGGGCGTGCCTTTTTCATTAAGCCACACGATTTTGCCGTTAAGCGGATAGCGTTCGGTAGAGCCGGGCAGGGTAAATGCCACGAACACGTCTTCGCCAAGGCTGTGCTTTCTGGCACTCGGCACAAAAATACCACCATGAGCGACAAAAGAGAGATAACTGCTGTATAGGGTTTGGGTGTCAGCGATATTGCAGGTTAGAATACCGCCACGAACAGGCATTGCCATAGCTTTTCCTAAAAATCAAAAAATAAAACCAATTTTATCATCAACACCATGATTTGGCAAAACTGACCGCCAAAAGGTAGATTTTTGGCGGTCAAATGCGATGATGTTAGGGGGTTTGGTTGGTGTTACCTGCCTCGGCTTCATCGGCAGGCAGACCTAGACCGATACGGCGTGTGTTGCGTGTGTCGGCAGGTTTTGGTGTGGCGATGTCGGCACTTTCAGGGCTTGCTTGGGGCAGGGAGAGGGCTTGGGCGGAGGTGATGATTTGTGTGCGTGTCGCACCGTTATACTGACCGCCTTGATAGGTGGGGGTGTCTTTGGCACGTCCAAATTTACCAAAGCTTATCGATGACAAGGCTTTTTTGGCAAAAGACTGGCTGTTGCCGATATTGACCTGCCCATTTGCCCCAAGGTATTGGGGGTAGTTGATTTGGAGTAGGGTTTTGTATTGGTTGGCGGTGTCGGTCAGTCCCAACTGCTCATTGCTGTGTGCTAAGATGGCGATGGCTTCTGGCACACCGTCCGATTGGGGGAAGTACTGAAACACCCATTTGGCACGGTTGGCGGCGGCGACATAAGCATCACGCTTGACATACCAACGAGCGGCGACCAGTTCATGCTCGGCAAAGTCGTTATAAATCGCCCTCATACGCTGGGCGGCATCAGGAGCGTAGGCACTGTTTGGGAAGTGCTTGATGAGATTGGAGAAATCTTGGAATGCCAACCGCAGGTAGGATACATCACGTTGGGACTGGTCAAGGTTAAATAAGCGGGAGGCTTTGGGAGCCCCGCCCATGTTGGTTACGCCTTGGACGTATAGAGCATAATCGACATGGCGACTGGTTGGATAGGAGCGGATAAACTCGGCAGTACTTTTGGTTACCGCTTCAAAGTCGTTGGCACGATATTGGGCATAAATCAAATCCAGCAACGCCTGCTCGGCATATTGCCCTGTCGGATAAAACGTGCGTAAGCTATTTAACGCACTCATGGCTTCGTTATAACGGTTTTTTTCAAGGGCGTTTTGGGCATCTTGATAGTAGCCCATCTCGGATTGTTCGGCACTTTGTACGACTTCACTGTCTTTTTTTACCATACCTTTAATGGTAGAACAGCCAGACAACATGATGGCGGATGTCATGATGGCGGATAAGGTCAGTTTGGTGGTTTTGTTCATTTTTTGTCCAAATTACAATAAAAATTTGAAATAGTTTACCACAAAATTTTAAGAATGAACAACACCAAAATAAAATCGGCTATTTTTAACAAAAAATGCTAAAATGGCTTATTTTTTTCCAAGTATTTAAACATAATCATGAGAGAGCATGCTTTTAATCAGACCACCAATGACGATTTATCTGATTTGTCTAATTTATCCAGTTTAAATGATAATGATGATGAATTTGCCGAGACAGGTTCGCCAAGTCCACTGATAAAAAGCCACACGGTTGGCGAATCTGACATCGGCACACGCCTAGATAAAATCGCCACAGACGTGTTTGATGGTTTTTCCCGAGTGCAGATACAGGGCTTTATTGATGATGAAAGTCTGCTTGTCAATGATACGCCCCAAAAAAGCAAATACCGTGTCAAGCTAGGCGATATTTTGACCCTATCCGCCACGCTTGACAATCACAGCGAAGATTTGCCCGAAAATATCCCCCTTGACGTGGTCTATGCCGATGATGACGTGATTGTGATAAATAAGCCTGTCGGTCTGGTTGTCCACCCTGGGGCGGGCAATCGCACAGGCACGCTGGTCAATGCCCTATTGTGTCATTATCCTGATAATGCCCACTTGCCACGGGCAGGACTGGTTCACCGCATTGATAAGGATACATCAGGGCTACTTATTGTCGCACGCACCAAAACCGCCCAGCTTGATTTGACCGAGCAACTAAAAGACAAATCGGTTTATCGGGAGTATCAATGTATCGCCACAGGTGTGCCAAGCGACATTTTACGCCATGCCACGATAGACGCACCGATAGGGCGACACCGCATTCATCGCACTAAGATGGCGGTAACGGACGGCGGTAAACCTGCCACCACGCACATCCTATCCGCCACGCCACTGGGTACGCATTATAGCTTGCTCCATGTTCGCTTGGAGACGGGGCGTACCCACCAAATCCGTGTACACCTGTCCCATGTCGGTCATGCCCTGCTTGGCGATAAGGTCTATGGCGGCCTGCCCAAATCGGGTCTTGCTCCTGCCACTCGCCAAGCGGTGATAGACTTCCCCCGTCAAGCCTTGCACGCCCACAAGCTCGGTTTTATCCACCCGACCACAGGCAAGGCGTTGGTGTTTAGTCGTGATATGCCGTCTGATATGGTTAAGATGATTGGGATTTTGCAAGAATAGTTTTATAAAACAAAACGCCATTTTCAACGTTATATAATTGGTTGATTTATCAAGGGCAAATGGCAATTTGCCTCTACCAATTTATCCAAAATCAAATTTAAAAATTAACAGGATTATCATGTTTGATATATTATACCAAAACGACCATGTACTCATCATTCAAACCCATGCAGGCGAGTTTGACAAATGGGGCGATGATTTATACGGTTCATTTAACACAGGATTGCACGTTGGCGATGACAGCGAGCAAGTTTTGGCAAACCGCATGACTTTACTGGATAAGTTAAATAAACTGACAAATGATAAAATAAGCCAAATCCACTGGCTAAACCAAATCCACAGCGACATTGTGGCACACACTAGCTGTGCCATATCCCCCCAAGACGCAGACGCATTCATCACCGACAAGGCAGGCGTGGGACTGTCTATCATGACCGCTGACTGCGTGCCGATTGCTCTTTTTAATGATGATTGTGTGGATAATGAGAATAGTCAAATCGCCTGTATTCATGCAGGTTGGCAGGGGCTAACCAAAGGCATTATTAAAAATACTTATGAAAATTTTACCAATAAAACCAACATCAAAGCCGTCATCGGGGCGTGTATCAGCCATGATAATTATGAAATTAACAAAACCCTAGCCCATGACATCATCAGCCAAGTGAGTGATAAAACCTTAGTGGCATTGACAGTTGATGAGTTATATCAACAGATTATCACGGATAAAGATGATGATAAATGTTTGGTTGATATTGTAAAATTAACCAAATTACAACTGTCCCATTTAAATATTACGGTCATAAACGATACCGTTCCGTGTAGTTATGCTAATCCCAAATACTATTCATACCGCCAGCAAACCCACGCCAAAAAGTCCGCCACAGGACGTATGGCGACTGTGATTGTTAAGTTATGATAGTCCGTGATAAACACAACAGCCTAAAACTGCTGTTCATGTGGCATGGCACGATACTGCCCAAAGTGCTACCGATGATAATCCTGCTTATGGCGGTGTCTATGATAGCGTGGGGCTTGTCGCATTATCAGCTCTACACCGTCAAAAACGTCCCTGCGGTCGGCTTTACGGTGTTTGGCGTGGTGCTGTCCATCTTTTTGGGATTTAGGAACAATGCTTGCTATGACAGATGGTGGGAAGGGCGAAAATTGTGGGGTGCTTTGATTGCCAATACCCGTCATCTGAGTCGGGACAGTCATTTTTTACATGATGATGACAGGCGAGCGATATTCGTGGATATGCTGATTTTTGTCAATTTATTTAGAGACCGCCTACGTCATCAAAAACTGCCTGTGGAGAGATTTGCCGATTATCTGGATATTGATGATGAAGATAAAGATGAGTTAAATATGCTCATTCGTCAGCACATCAACGTCCCACAGGTGGTGTTAGAGCGAATGCAACACCGTCTTATCCATGCTGTCAAATCAGGACAAATCAGCGACATTATCTACACCAGTATCCAACGCCACATCATCGAAATGGGTAATATCCAAGCAGGGTGCGACCGTATCAGTAGTACGCCCTTGCCACTCGTTTATTCGGTGCTACTTCATCGGGCGGTGTTTTGTTTTTGCTGGATGTTGCCGTTTGGTATTGAGTCGGCACTGGGGATTTGGACGCCGTTTTTGGTGGGACTGCTTGCCTATATGTTTTTGGGGCTAGACGAGCTAAGCAGTCAGCTAGAAGAGCCGTTTGGCATGGCACAAAATGATTTGCCCTTAGATACGATTACACGGCTGATAGAGCGTGAGACCTTAGCACTCATGGGCGTGGCGACGGATGATTTGCCACAGGCGATGGGCGATGATGGGCGATTTAATTTTTTGTGATACAGTCAGATGGGCATTTACTTAGGATAAAATTTACTTTATTTTAAAAGATAAGTATAATGGCTGTTTGGATAACTCACCAAAATTCATCCATACTTTTACACTTACCAAAAGGCACATTATGACCACATTTCCCATTGCTCGCACGATTGACACCGCCAGCCAAATGAATCTCTTAGGCAACATGGCAAACCGCCATGGACTCATCGCAGGGGCGACAGGCACGGGTAAGACCGTCACGCTTAGAACCATGGCAGAGGGTTTTAGCCGTGCAGGTGTGCCAGTTTTTTTTGGTGGATGTCAAAGGCGACTTATCAGGGCTTAGTCGTGCAGGCGTGGCAAGCGGTAAGATTGGAGCGTATGCAAGAATTTGGCATGACCGATGACCATCTAACAGGGTTTCCTGTGCGGTTTTGGGACGTGTACGGCAAAGACGGTATTCCCGTGCGTGTTACCATTAGTGAGATGGGGTCAATGCTACTGGCTCGCTTGTTAAACCTAAACGACACCCAAGAGGGGCTACTAAATCTCGTCTTTAAGGTGGCAGATGACAACGGATGGCATTTGATAGATTTAAAAGATCTAAAAGCCATGCTCACGCACGTCGCTGATAACGCCAAAACCTATCGCACGCAGTATGGTAACGTTTCGCCAGCGAGTGTCGGGGCGATACAGCGTCAGCTTTTACAGTTAGAGAGTGAAGGGGGTAATGACTTTTTTGGCGAGCCTGAGCTGAACCTAGAAGACTGGGTGCAGACCGAGGGCGGTCGGGGCGTGATTAATATCCTAAATGCCCAAAAGCTCATGCTCTCGCCCCGTCTGTACAGTGCGTTTTTGTTGTGGTTTTTGGCAGAGATTTTTGAGAGGTTTCCCGAAGTGGGCGACCTTGATAAGCCCAAATTTGTCTTATTCTTTGATGAGGCTCATCTGATGTTTGACAACGCGTCATCGGCTCTGACAGAGCAGGTGGAGCAGGTGGTCAGACTGATTCGCTCTAAGGGGGTGGGGGTGTATTTTGTGACCCAAAACCCGCTTGACTTGCCCGATGCGATATTAGGACAGCTTGGTAATCGTGTTCAGCATGCCCTAAGAGCCTTTACCCCACGAGACCAAAAAGCAGTCAAAGCGGCCGCCGATACGTTTCGCACCAACCCAAATTTGCATGTCGCCAGTGCCATTACCGAGCTTGGTGTGGGCGAGGCTCTTGTCTCATTTTTGGATGAAAAAGGCATGCCAAACGTGGTCGAGCGTGCCTATATCCTACTGCCTGCGTCTGCCTTGTCGCCTTTGACAGCCGAAGAGTGCCGAGCCAGCTTTGAGTCCGATGTGCTGTATCGCTATTATAAAGACAGTGTGGATAACCATTCGGCATTTGAGGCTTTGGCACAACTAGAAGCCCAACAGCTTGCCCAAAAAGCAGAGGCAGAACAAGACAAGGCAAAAAGCCAATCAGCCCAATCATCAGACAAAAAAGAGCTGGGGGCGTTAGATGGTTTTATTGGTGGTCTGTCAGGCGGGCGTAAAAGTCGCAATCAAGGCATGGCGTATGATGTGGCGGATGCACTGGGCAGTCAGTTGAATAAGCAAGCGACCCGAGCAATCAGCCGTGGACTGATGGGTGTGATAAAAAACTTACTTAAATAATCCAAAATCAAAAAGGTTAAACATGAACAAACAAGACATCCTAAACAGCCTAACCCCCGAAATCGTCGCCAAATTCCGCACCGCCATTGAGATTGGCAAATGGGATAATGGCGTTCGCCTAACGGACGAACAACGCCAAACCTGTATGCAAGCGGTCATGGTGTGGGAGCATGAGTACCTGTCCGTAGAAGAACGCACAGGCTATATTGAAAAGCCTAAGGATGATAAGGGGGCAACGGTGGGTGAAGAGTGTGATGTCGAGCATGAACATCATTATCCCAATGCCGAGCGACCTGTGAAGTTTAAGTGATTAAAAAGGCGAGTTATGTCGCCTTTTTTATTTAAAGGGTTGGTGGGTGTGGTACTGCTATTATTAATTAAGAATCGGGAAATATGAAAATTTCTACGTTATTTGGCAAATCGTTTGAAATTTTTTGGGAGTGAAAAATCCGATCTTCATGTAAAAATTCAGTATATTGACAATAGTTAGTTTTTATAATATCTGCAAAAAAGGTTTCTTGATTGATGTCAAATATGCCTAGTTCTACATTAAAATTGTTAATGCTAGGGTTTATTATTGTGTAAGGCTTGTCATTGCCATATTCATTATCATAAAAAGATATGCTAAGCATTAAATGAGAGAAAAGCCTTCTTTTAATGCTATATTCCTTTTGTTCTTTGTAAGGGAACTCTTTAATGATTGGCAGGCTACTTTTTTCTAATAATTGAATAATTTTTGCATTTTCTGTTATGGTGTGTGGTATAGCATATATGTGTAGTAAGTCTGGATCTTTGGGAAGCATGTACTCAAAAATAATACTGTGAGTTTTCTCTTGTCCGCTTTTTAGGAAGTGGTAAGTTTCTTCTTTGCTTTCAGAGGTTGATAAAAGTGGGCTTATTTTATGAAAGTCCCTATAATATAAGCGATGTAGAAGTGCTAGATAATAATCACGAATTAATATCTTCTCGTTAGGTGATAGGTTGCTAATTAATTCTATATGACCATTATCTATCTTTTTTAGTTGCTCACAAAAATCAACATTGTTTTTCTTAAATGGTTCAACTGACTTTTTTTGGGGGTTTTTGTTTTCAATGATATGCATCTTGAGTTTCTCAAAAATACCTTCAAATATTTCGCTATCTGTTCTTTCTATGCATTTCAATTCAAACATAGACTTATCTGTATGCCCATATTGTTGTATGGTTAGATGTTGATTAATAAAGGCATTGGATTTGCAACCTATCTTGTATATTTCATCAGACAGTTCGCGGTAGTATTGTTGAAGTGGTCTGTTTGTTGGTATTTCTTTGTTAAAAATATCAGCAATTGTTTTTAAGTCCGAGCCTCTATATAGTTTGATATAATTATCATCCTGCAAAAAATTGCTATAAGTTTCTTGTGCATCCAAATAGGAATCTTTGCCTAAAATAAAGTATGTCATATTATTTAACCTTGATAAAAATCACGCCAACACCCGCCACGCCACAAACCCCAATGCCAATACATGAAACACCACGCCCACCCACCAAATCGGCACGGTCAGCCCAATGGCGATAAAGGCAAAAAATCCGCCCAACGCCATCCAGTCATGGCGTTTTTGGTTTAAAAAATCGGCTCGTAGGGCTTGGATTTCTCTTAGTTGTTTTTCCTGTCGTCCGCCAAGCGTGGCAAGTGATTGGATACTTTGGGTGGTAAGTTTGGGCAGGTCAGTGGCGGACAGTAGATGCTCGGGCAATTTGTCATAAAAATCATTCAATAGACGTGTGGGGTCAAGCTGTGATTTTACCCAATCGGTCAAAATCGGCTTGGCAAGCGACCAAATATCAAGGTCAGGATATAGTTCACGCCCAAGCCCTTCCACGTGGACGAGCGTTTTTAGCAGTAGCATAAGCTGTGGCGGTATGCTCATCTGATGACGGCGAGCGATGTTTAAAATCTCAAACAATATCCCCGCAAAATCAAGCTCACTCATGGGCTTAGACACCATGGGGCTGACCGTGCGAGCCATGTCTGCGATAAGAGCGTGCTTGTCGGCGGACGGTGGTATCCACCCTGCGTGGCTGATGATGTCCACCAGCGTGGTGTAGTTGCCATTCATGACCGATAGGAGCATACGAGCGACAACGAGCTGGTCATCGGGGGCAAGTTGCCCCATAATCGCACAATCTAGCCCCAAATAGCGTGGATTTGCCACCGCTTGACCGTCTGGCAGGGTTTCCACAAAGATGTTACCAGGGTGCATGTCGGCATGAAAAAAGTTATCCCGAAACACTTGGGTAAAAAATATCGTCAAGCCATTTTTGGCAAGGACGGCACGGTCATAGCCCAAGGCGTCAAATTTATCCGTCTGGCTAATCGGCACACCAAAAATCCGCTCCGAGACCATGACCGACTTGTTTGCCATATAGACTTCGGGGATATAGATGAGTGGCGAGTTTGTGAAGTTAGCTCTCATGCGAGTGGCGTTGGCGGACTCCAAGGTCAAATCAAGCTCATTTAGCATGATTTGGCGGTAGTCTTCCACGATACTCGCGATATGCACCGCCCGAGCCGACTCCATACGAGCTGATAGGTAGCCTGCCAGCTCCCGAAGCAGTTCAAAATCCTTGATGATGACAGGGCGAATGTCGGGGCGGACGACTTTAACGACCACTTCTCGACCGTCAGGCAAGCAAGCGGTATGCACTTGGGCGATACTGGCGGCAGCGAGTGGCTTTTTATCAAATCGGCTAAATATCTCACCAATTGGCTTGCCCAGCCCTGTTTTGGGGTGTTCTATTTCGCGTTTTAAAATCTCAACGTCAAAGGGGGCGACTTTATCTTGTAGTAGCGATAATTGGGCGATGATGTCAGGGGGCAGTAGGTCAGAGCGGGTGGAGAGCAGTTGCCCGAGCTTTAAAAACAGCGTTCCCATCTCTTCTAAGGCGAGCTTGACCCCCAATGGGTTGTGCGATTTGCCGATACTGGCAGGGTGCATTTTGATGAGCCGTACCAAGGGGGCAAGCTCTGGTACGTCCGCAAAATGCGTGTCAAGGCGGTATTTGGCACAAATGCGATATAGGTCAAACAGGCGGTTTTTATAAGAGATGAGCATGGTTAGGTAAAATGGGTTTGATAAAAGGGGGTTTAAAAAGACAAAAGGCAAATGGGTAAAATCTACCTTTCGGGGCAGGCATTTAAAACCTTTAATTTTAAATGGATTGTAGGGGTAAATGACATTCGCCCACAATTTTAAAATGCTTTTGTAGGGGCGTGCTTTCCACGCCCGAGTATATTTGAAGTTAAATGATATAAAAAATCAACGAGCCTTAAAGCCACGATGTACTGCCACGATACCGCCTGTGAGATTGTGATAATCACAATTGACAAACCCTGCTTGTTCCATCATGGCTTTTAGCGTGGCTTGGTCTGGGTGCATGCGGATACTCTCTGCCAGATACTGATAGCTTTCGCTGTCATTGGCAACAATCTTCCCCATGAGCGGTAGGGCGGTAAAAGAGTACAAATCATACGCTTTTGACAACGGCTCAAATACAGGCTTGCTAAACTCTAACACCAAAAGTCGTCCGCCTGGTTTTAGCACACGCCACATGGCTTCTAGGGCTTTTTGTTTGTCGGTAACGTTACGCAGTCCAAAGCTGATGGTAACTAAGTCAAACGAATTATCAGCAAAGGGTTCTAAGGTTTCGGCATTGGCAAGCACAAAATCCACGTTGTTGTACCCTGCATTGATAAGTCGTGTGCGACCCACTTCCAGCATGGCTTCGTTGATGTCGGATAAGACCACACGACCCGAGCGGGCGACTTCTTTACTAAATACTTTTGCCAAATCGCCTGTACCGCCTGCGATGTCAAGGACACTTTGTCCTGCACGCACGCCACTCATCTTAATGGCAAAACGCTTCCAAAGCCTGTGAATGCCAAAGCTCATCAAGTCGTTCATGATGTCGTATTTGGTGGCGACCGATGTAAATACTTGTCCGACTTTTGCCTGTTTGTCGTGGGCATTGACGGTTTGGTAACCAAAATGGGTGGTTTCGCCAATGTTTTCAGAATAGCGGTTGTCAGTTTGGGTGTTGGCGTGGGCGGTTTCGCCATTGGCAGGGGTTTGCATGGCGGATTGTCCTTGGGGCTTGCCTGTGGGTAGGATGTTAGGATTGGTGAAGTCGTTGTCGGTCATGGCTATTTTTCCAAATTTAAAAACACGCCCTTATTATACGCTAATTTGGGCAAGAATGGGCGTGTTTTGGGAAAATTAAAAATTCATTCATGAATTTCATGAATAACGACAAGCTCATTTGCCACAAACGGCACGGTAAAATCATCAATGCGTTTTAGGGGTGCCATGGCAACCAAGCCGTCCCCGATGAAGTCGTATAGGAGCTGATAGCCGTTATCGTATGCCATGCCTTTGGCAAGTTTAAAGGCGTTTTGTAGAATAAAAGAATTAAAATATTTATAAGACTGCTCGCACACGTCTTTGATGGTGTGGATTTGGGCGATGCGTTCGTCTTTGGCATTGACGTGCCGATACACGTCATGCATGAGCGTGTCATCAATGCCCCCATTGGCGTAACGCTCGCCAAAGTCAGCCAGTAAGGACGTTGCCAATGCCAAATCAAGACGGATGGCATGAACTGCCGACTGCACGCCAAGCACGCCTGCCCCTAAGGCGTTGGTGGGGATGAGCTTTTCAAGTTTGCCCGAGCCGTTTAGGGCGTTCGTCCCTGCGGTCAGAAGCTGGTCGGCAAGCACGTCAAAATCATCATCGCCATAAATCCGCTCAATGAGATAATTGGCAAGTGGGGCGGTTTTGCCATCAGTAAATAGGGCGTGATTGGTTCGTTTGATACGAGCCTTTTGCCATGCTTGCACGTCACCAAGTGCCTGTTTTAGGGCAGGGTTGGTGTGATGGGGTAGGGCTTGATAGGCTTTTAGCATATCGACTAGGGTCTGGATTTGGGACATGGTGTTAATTTTGTTGGTGGGTTAAAGTGGGGTTAAATGGGTTAAGGCTGAGTTAAAAGTTGGGTTAAAAGGTTGTGTTTGTGGGACTTGATGGTATTGTTTTTCACAAGGCGTGCAGAGCCAGTCCCTGCACTCCTATTTTATTTAAAATCATGGCGATTTAAACGGTTGTGTTACCATAAAACATACCAACTGGTCGGTTTTGGTATTAAACGCTCTCGCCACGCCACAAATCATCCAAGCTCTCACGCTCACGCACGACTCGATGAAAGTCGTTATCGCACATAATCTCGGCAGGTCTGGGGCGGGTGTTGTAGTTGCTTGCCATGACAAAGCCATACGCCCCTGCTCCTGTGATGGCAAGGGTGTCGCCCACGTTTAGGGCAAGCGTGCGATTTTTTGCCAAAAAGTCGGACGACTCACACACCGAGCCGACTATGTCCCACACTTGGGGAGCGGTGGCGGTGGTCAAATCGGCAGGGATAACCGCCATAACCGAGCCATAAAGAGCAGGTCGCATGAGTTCGCACATGGACGCATCTACAATGGCAAAGTTTTTGTGTTCGGTGGGTTTTAGTACGTCCACATTTGTCAGCAGTACCCCTGCATTGGCAGAGATGTTTCGCCCTGGTTCTAGGTGTAGCCCTAGACCGTATTTTTCTTGTAAATCAAGCAGTTTAGGCAGTAGGGCGTTGGCGTATTCGCTCACGCTGGCAGGGGTCTCATCGGTATAACGCACGCCCAAGCCCCCACCCAAATCCACATGGCGTAGGCTAATGCCCTGTGCGTACAGCTCGTCAATCATCTCAATGACTTTATCCAAAGCGTCCACAAAAGGCTGAGTGTCGGTGAGCTGTGAGCCGATGTGGCAGTCTATGCCGATGATGTCAAGGTTTGGCAGGGAGGTAGCAAAACGATAAGCGTCTAGGGCGTTATCATGACTGATACCAAATTTGTTATCTTTCATGCCTGTGGAGATATAAGGGTGCGTTTTGGCATCTACATCGGGGTTGATACGCAGGGCAATGGGGGCGGTTTTGCCAAGCTCACTTGCCACTTGGCTGATGAGTTCAATCTCGCTCATCGCTTCGACATTAAAGCACCCAACCCCTGCATTTAAGGCGATGGCGATGTCGCTTTTGGTTTTGCCCACGCCCGAATAGACGACTTTGTCCGCCTGTCCGCCCGCTTTTAATACACGGGCAAGCTCGCCTGATGAGACGATGTCAAAACCTGCCCCTGCATGGGCAAGCGTGGCAAGGACGGCAAGGTTTGAGTTGGATTTGACCGCATAGCAAATCTGCACGTCTGACAAGGGGGCGAAACTCTCCACATAGGCACGGTAATTGGCAAGTAGGGCGTTTTTGCTGTACACATAAAGCGGTGTGCCGTAAGTTTGGGCTAGGGTTTTGGTGCTGACGTTGTCAATAAATAGCGTGTCGTCTTGGTAGTCGATAAAAGGCAAATCCGCCACGTGCGTGCGTGGGTCTATGGTTAGGATTGGGTGTTCGGTGCTGTCTGCCATGGTTTTTCCGTTAAAAAAGTATTTGGGGGTTTATTTTAACAAAAAATTTTGGTTTGTCATTTTTTATTTTAAAAATAATTGGGGCTTGGGCAGAATATATAACGATTTTTTAAATATAAACCATTTTTCATTGTTATATAAAAAAGGCTTTATGATAAAATACCCCAAAAATTAACCATTTGACATCATGACCGCAACCACTTACACCTTTAAAGACAAACTCATC
The DNA here is from genome assembly GCF_002027555.1 of Moraxella equi. GTDB lineage: Bacteria > Pseudomonadota > Gammaproteobacteria > Pseudomonadales > Moraxellaceae > Moraxella > Moraxella equi. Next base: position 28,355 of record NZ_MXAP01000113.1, on the reverse strand, counting down.
GCATGGCTACAACTCACCCGTTTTGATAAGCCTGTGGGGACGGAACTGCTCCTTTATCCGACTTTGTGGGCGTTGTTTTTGGCAAGTGCCAGTTATGGACGACTGCCAAGCGTGGCTCATATTGTCATTTTTACGCTTGGGGCGGTGCTTATGCGAGCATCAGGCTGTGCCATTAACGACTTTGCCGACCGCAAGGTGGACGGGCAAGTCAAACGCACCAAAAACCGCCCACTGGCAGACGGGCGACTGTCCGCCAAAACTGCCGTTTTGACCTTTGTGGGCTTGTCGGGATTGTCGGCGTGTTTCCTCTTTTTTTTGCCAGTACAAGTGTTTTATTGGTCGCTGGTGGCGGTATTTCTTGCCTTTATTTATCCGTTTATGAAGCGTTACACGCATTTGCCACAGGTTGTTTTGGCAATGGCGTTCGGTTGGGCGGTGCCTATGGCGTATGTGGCGAGCATTGGCACGGTGGATAAATGGGGCTGGCTTGTCTTTGTTGCCTATATGTGCTGGACGGTGGCGTATGATACGATGTACGCCATGTGCGACAAGGATGATGATGTCAAGATTGGGGTAAAATCCACCGCCATTTTGTTTGAAAAATGGTTTGGCGACAAAGATGTTTATTTTATTATGGTGTTAAATGGTGTGTTTTTGGTCATTATGACAGCGTTGGTGCATCGCTTTTTTGGGGTGTGGTCTGCGTGTGGTTTGGCGGTCGGTTTGGCAGGGCTGTTTGCCATGCAATATGACAAAATCAAAACTCGTGAACGCCTAAACTGCTTTACTGCCTTTCGCCAAAATGCGTGGGTGGGGCGGTATGTGTTTTTGTATGTGGCGGTGTTGGCGGTGGTGCAATATGGGTAAACTTTAAACGATAATCCCAAAAGGTGTGTACAGCACACTATTTGGGATTTGGATTTTAGTGGTGCGTATGACGCACCTTACAACCAGTAGACATTTGTTGTCTAATTACCCCACCTTCGCATCACACCAATCAATCACACCCCCACCCAAACACACATCACCGTCATAAAAGACCACCGATTGTCCTGCCGTTACCGCTCGTTGGGGGGTGTCAAAGACCACTCGTACGGTGTCATTTTCAAGATAAACAGTACATTCTTGGTCAGGCTGGCGGTAGCGGGTTTTGGCGGTGAGTTTTGTACCGTTGGCAGGTGCATTGACGACCCAATCAAGTTTATAAGCAGTCAAGGTGGTGGACATGAGATAAGGGTGTTCGTGCCCTTGTCCGACAATCAAGCGGTTATTTGCCAAATCTTTATGTAGCACAAACCAAGGTTCTTCTGGGCGATTTGCCACCCCACCAATGCCAATGCCACCCCGTTGCCCAATGGTGTAATACATCAAGCCGTCATGTTTGCCTAGTTTGACACCGTGATCAGTATAGATATCGCCTTGTTTGGCAGGTAGGTAGGTTTGTAAAAAGTCTTTAAACTTTCGCTCGCCAATAAAGCAAATGCCCGTACTGTCCTTTTTCTTGGCGGTGGCAAGCTCATACCGCTCGGCAATCGCTCGTACTTCTGACTTTTCTAGCTCGCCCACAGGAAACAGCGTTTTGGCGATTTTGTCGCCACCGACTGCGTGTAAAAAATAACTTTGGTCTTTGTTGGTGTCAAGTCCACGCAGTAAGCGCGCCTTGCCGTCCACTTCAAAACTTCGGCGAGTATAATGTCCTGTGGCGATATAGTCCGCCCCCAGCGTCAAAGCATAATCCAAAAAGGCTTTGAATTTGACTTCTTTGTTGCACAAAATGTCAGGATTGGGCGTGCGACCTGCCCTGTATTCTTCCAAAAAATGCTCAAAGACATTGTCCCAATACTCTGCCGAAAAGTTGGCGGTATGGAGTGGTATGCCGATTTTGTTCGCCACCGCTTGTGCGTCCGCAAGGTCAGTCATGGCGGTGCAGTATTCGGTGCCGTCATCTTCTTCCCAATTTTTCATGAACAAGCCTTCCACACAAAAGCCCGCTTCTTTTAACAAAACAGCCGACACCGAGCTGTCCACACCGCCAGACATACCAACGATGACTTTGATTTGATTGGGATTTTTGCCGTGAAAAGGAGCGACATCGGATAGGCGGTAGGGGGTCATGATTGTCTCTTGTTATAAAATTGTGGTAAACTTGCCATTATATAAGGCTTGCTAATTATTTTACAAGCCTTGTCTGCCCTAAACCAAGATAAACTAAGACAAACCAAAAAAGGCTCAATCATGATAAAAATCGGTCAAGGCATAGATGTTCATGCTTTCACGACAGGCGATTTTGTAACGCTTGGCGGTGTGCGTATTCCCCACACGCACGGCATTAAGGCTCACTCAGATGGCGATGTGCTGCTTCACGCTTTGGCGGATGCACTGCTCGGAGCGTTGGCACTCGGCGATATTGGACAGCATTTCCCCGATACCGACCCTGCATTCAAGGGGGCGGATAGCAAGATTTTGTTAAAGCACGTCTATGAACTTATCAAATCACATGGCTACACACTGGGCAATGCTGACATGACGGTGATTTGCGAGCGTCCAAAAATCGCCCCATATAACACCGCCATGCGTGAGACGATAGCAGATGTGCTTGGTGTGGGTGTGGACTGCGTGAGTATCAAAGCGACCACCAATGAAAAAATGGGCTGGATAGGGCGTGGCGAGGGCATTTGGGCGAGTGCGGTGGTGTTATTGGTTAAAAAAATCTTAGCTTGATATAATTGTAAATTTAATTGTCAATAAATATAGGAAAATCAAATGATTACCACAAACACCGCCTTATTACTCATTGACTTACAACAAGGTTTTTATGATGAAGCCTATTGGGGTGGCAATCGCAACAACCCAAACTGTGAGCAGGTTTGTTTTGAGTTATTGAGCCATTGGCGAGAGCAGGATTTGCCGATTTTTCATATTCGCCATTCATCAACGACGCCCCAATCACGCCTACACCCCACAAACCAGGGCTTTGATTGGATTGAGCTGACTCAGCCCCAAGCCCATGAAGCCGTCATTACAAAGCACGTCAATAGCAGTTTTATTGGCACGGATTTACATGAGCAACTAACCAAGGCTGGCATTACTACCCTTGTTCTTGCAGGGCTTACGACCAATCACTGTGTATCCACAACCGCACGCATGGCAAGCAATCTAGGCTTTACCACTTTTGTGGTATCGGACGGCACGGCGACTTTTGATAGGGTGGGTTTTGATGGCACATGCTATGACAGCGAAACGGTGCATAGGGTCAGCCTTGCCAATTTGCACGGTGAATTTGCTACCGTTTTGACGAGTGATGAGATTTTAAAATTAATGCCATAATAAAATAACACCGTTTAAACTCAAATTTAAACGGTGTTATTTTGATTAATCATAAAATCATCTCTATAAGTTATTACCTATTTCCTAAATACTTTTTTCTACCGCTTACAGAATAAAGAGTGCATTTTATTATACATCTAATTGTGGTATCATAAATTACTTAATAGCATTGTCTATATCCTTCAATTTTCCATTTTAAATTAAGAATCAATAATGACCCCCACCGATTTTCTAGCAGAACGCCAACCCACCAAAACCACCGCCATTATTACTGGTTATTTACACTCTTTTTTAAAAGGCATGCCCCTTGAAACAGGTTTTGCCTTTGAAAATGAACTCAAAGCCTGCCAATTGGACTACACGCTGGCAAGTTTACAGCGAATTGATGATTTCTTGGATAACATTCGCACCACCCACCGCCTTGACCGCGACACTTTTTTAAATGGTGGTACACCCACCAACCACACTTTCTTGTTTTTATTGACTTATTATTGTGGCGAAATGCGTGGACGATTGGCGGGGGTTGCTCCCATTTGGCAAGATTACGAGGAATACATCGCCGAAAATCCAGAGATGCAAGGCATTTTCCCTGACATAGACGAATACCGTTTTGTTGCTACCTATCATCGTGCCGATAATATTAATCAGCATTTTCCGCTCGTTGCCATTTTAGAACGCCTATTTCCTGAATTTGATGAACCTGAAAAATCCGTCTATTTTTCTACCATTACAGGCGATTATCAGGCGTTTGCCCCCGATGAAGTTGTACCGCCTGCAAATCAATCTTTACCGATTGATTTGCAGGCTGCCTGTCAAAATCTGTCGGCACATTGGCAAAGTTATTTACAAATTTTGCCACCTAAATGGATGCTGGGCGATGAGTTGATGAGCCAAATCAAGGCCCCATGCCAACCCTTTACCAAAAAGGGCGTGTGGTCTGGGGGGCGCTCGTGCAAGCCAATACGATGCTTTTTGAGGAAAATAATCCTGCCAGTTGCCCTGCCGAGATTATTTATGACAAATCAGGGCGTACGCCACCGCATTTATTGCAAAGCATTGCCCAAACCTTGTTGTCATTTAAAAAACAAACGCCTAACGACCTACCACCCAAACTCAAACAATACGCCCAGCACCTACAAAACGAACGCACCCGTTTTTCAGGCGAATTGCCTGCGCCGCCAACAACCGCCATGTCGCTTTATGCCAAGACGATATTTGTGTGGCGACTGCATTTGCCTGATGCGATGCTGACTTTGCCGATTTTTCCGATTATCATCAATGATGATAACGATGAGGTGATGATTTTGCCTGCTGTTTTTTGGAAAGATAGCGATTTTTATCAAAAATGGCTTGGCAACTCATCAGACACCAGTCAAGAAATTGTGCCGATGTGGGCGAATTTGCCCAGCGAAAAAGCCAGTCGTTTTTGGCAAAATTACGATGAACTGCTCACGCTACAAAGTGATGTGCTTGCCAAATTATTCAAGCCAAATGCACCGCCACACAATCCCAATGATTTTAGACAGCCCAAACCGCCCGAAACGGGCAAACCCAATTTTCTGATTCGTCTGCGAAACGATGCACAAAACCAGTATCTGCGTTGGTCAGAACTGTTTGATTTAAGTGAGATTAAAGACCCCGAAGCCCACGCCAATCTTGCCAAAGACAAATTACCACCCAGTTTGTACCAAGCCCTGCGACAACTGGATTTAAGCCCATTTTGGCAAGAATTAAAAGCGAACACACAATTTGCCAATTTACCCAATACCAAACCCTTGCCCCAAGTTTTGACCACCCTAGAACAGCCCCAGTTGTCGCCCACGCAAACAGCGAGTTTGGTGCAGTTTTTGTTGAAACAGGGCGATGTTTCGTTGTCTAAATTATTGGAAAACGAAGGAAGAACGACACAACACCCCAATAACACCACCGCTTTATTGTGTTTGGCAATTTTGTATTTGACAGGCAAACATGTTCCGCAAAGCATTGAAGAAGGGCTTTCATGGCTGGATTACGCGTCAAAACTGGGCGACAGTCGTGCGTTGCGTTGGCAGACGAAGCTGGCTTTGGATTGCCCTAGCCTTGTGCCAATCTTGTTTAAAGACTTTTTACAAAAAGAAATGGTGGATTTTAATCTGGTTTTGATGAATGAAGGCTGTTCGCCTTTGGCGATTAATGAGGCGGTAAAAGCGTATGCAGAAAATCCCAAAGCACAAAAATGGCTGGCTTGCCGACCGCTCCAAACTGCCTATGAACAAGGCGATAAGGTTGCCGAACAACTTTTAATAAGTTACTTGAACAATGGCACTTTGCCAAGCCAAGATGAAGATAAGTTTCTTGATGTGAAATTTTGGGTGATTGATTATTTGCTTCATCACAAAAATCAGGATTACACTTATCTGATAAGCTACCCAGATGCTGATTATGCGACTGACGAACCCCCAGCGTGGCACAAATGGGCAAAAGTGGCAGGCGTGCTTATATTAATGAGTCTGGTTAAAATGTGCTTTTTTAACAATAAAGACATAGACGAACCGCCCGCAACCACCCTACCCATTAGCACGCAGCCTAATACCGCTCCAAACCCTACGACACAGGTAATCGAGCGGGCACAGGGCACTTCGCCAAGCGATGCCATTGCCAAGTTACAAAGCACTTTACCCAAAAAACTGTTTACAGGTTACAACGAAATCACCACCATTCGTCAAGAAAATGGCGTGGTTATTGTAAGTCTAAGCGATAAGAGTAAGGGAGTGATGTCTATTCAGTCCGCCCAAGCCTTGTATTGCAAAGACCAATCCTTTGAGTTACTGCGTAAGAGTGGAGCAGTCGTCAATTTTGACATTTCTGCTCAAGACGGATTGCGTTATAAGATAGATAATGTGGTGTGTGAGTAAAATTTTACAAAAAATTGGCAGCTTATTAGAAAAAGGCTTGAAATTTACAACACATTCCCCAATTTATGCTAAAATAAGCCAATTTTCCCATTTTTGGAGCTGCTATGAGTGAAATTAACCCCCAAGTCAAAGAATTGATTGAAAATCAAATCAAAGACCATGCCGTGCTACTATACATGAAAGGCACACCACAATTTCCCCAATGCGGATTTTCTGCGCGTGCGGTGGAAGTTTTGACGCAGATTGGTCGCCCATTTGCGTTCGTTAATATCTTAGAAAATCCTGAAATTCGTAGCACCTTGCCACTGATTGCCAACTGGCCAACCTTTCCACAACTGTGGGTCAGTGGCGAGCTCATCGGCGGTAGCGACATCATTCTACAAATGTACCAATCGGGTGAATTAAAGCCACTGATTGAAGAGCATAGCCCAGAAGTATGATGGAGATAATCGGTTATTTGAAATAACCGATTTTTATTAATAACCACAAATAAGATAAGTAGCAAGGTGATGCAATGTTAGACGAAGGTTTCATTCATAAAAACAGCCAAGAAATTGTAGAGTTATGCCAAGAGCCTGACACGGCATTGAGTGCATTGGCATATTGGATAAAATATGAAAATATTGACAAAGATGCCATCTGTGCCATCCACAAGCGAATCTGTGCGGACATGGATATACAGTCGGCTTATTATTTGGTGAGAATCATGCAGGCTATGCCAGAGTCGGAGCGACCTGTAGATATAGAGCCGTTAATGGAGCTGGTGGGCGACCTCGGTGGTGAGCTTAATGACTCATTACCCACACTGGTTGATCGAGAGATGTTGGGGCAAATCCAACAAGAGAGCGGTATATTTTTATGAGCATGCCAAGCATTTCTGAGCAAATTATCAGCCTTTGTCAAAAGCCAAATACCGCTCTAGGGGCTATTCATCTTTTGATTGCTAACAACGGAGCAAGTGAGTCCGCCTTTCGTGCCGTTTATGATAGAGTCATGTCAGACAATGACGTGGACGGGGCGTATTATTTGGCAAATTTTGCCCAAAAAGTAGATGATTTACCGTTTGACGGCACACCGCTTATTGATATGGTAATGAATGGCGATGATAAAAACATGAAATTGGCATTGATTGAGAAGCTGCCAAAAGAAATACAACAACAATATTTAGACGTAGTAAGTTCGCTATGAGATATTATCATGTGATGGAGTTGGAGTTGATTGGATGCAAAAAAGGGCGTGATTGCCCTTTTTTATTGCCCTAAATTTAATCTTGCCAATCATACTCAAACGTCTGGTTTGCCATGCGGTCTAAATGGTCGCTAATGACAAAGCGTAGGCGAGTTTCGTCATAGGGGCGTTCAGGACTGTCGGTAGTTTCGTTACGAGTGTACTCAATATACAGCTCATCATCGTGGGGTGTCAATACAACGTCTGCCCCTGCCATTTTGACCAAATAGCCCGTGCCAGTCTCGGTAACTTCTACTTTATGGCGAAAGTGGTTAGTTAGGCGTTTGGCAAGTCTTGCCCCTTCGATGGTGCGAACACGAACGTGTGGCATATCATCTCCTGTGATAATGTGGAAAAATAACAACTATTAAATAAGACCTATTTTCATTAAATCAAGCCTTGTTATCAAATTTAACAAAATAAAATAACAAGCACAATTAAGCGGTGCAAAATGTCATAAAGTTTTGTACAATACGTCATCTTTGGGCATCTTTGGGTCGGACAAACCGTCATGATTTTAAAAGCATTTTTGATTATTTTTGGGTGTGTGTTTTTGGGTGAGATTTTTATCGCCCTGACAGGATTGTCCTTGCCCCCGAGCGTGATTGGGCTGCTTATTCTATTTGGGGCGTTGCAGGCAGGCGTGGTTAAGTTAGAGACGGTGCAGAGCCTTGCCAAGACCTTGCTGGACTACTTGGTGTTAATGGTTGTGCCTGCCTGTATCTCCATCACGCAGTATCTGGACATCATTCGGGTGGATTTGGGGGTGCTTATCGGGGCGACTGCTATCAGTACATTGATGGTACTGATTGTGACGGGCAAATCCTATGAGTGGCTACGGCACGCCCAAAAAGCCAGACATCAAGGACGAACAAATCAAGGGGGGTAGCTCATGAATACCGAGCTGTCAGAGCTATTAAACAGCCCCTTTTTTCTGCTATTTATGCTTATCGCTGTCTTTCATGGCTGTATGCACATCAAAGCCCGTTTTAAAAATCAGCTCATCAACCCCACACTCATCACGACCATCGTGGTTATCACCCTACTAAAAGTGCTAAATATAGAGTGGGCGAGCTTTGAGCAGGCGAGTCACCAACTGACCTTTTGGTTACAGCCTGCGGTTGTGGCACTTGCCATTCCGCTTTATGTTCAGTGGCAAAAAATCCGCTCGCAGTGGTTTCCTATTATCATCTCACAACTGCTAGGCTCGCTTACGGGTATTATCTCAGGGGTGTGGCTTGTGCGTCTGATGGGGGGCAGTGAGCAAAGTGCCATCGCCATCGCCCCCAAATCTGTCACCATGCCGATTGCCATCGAAGTCACCGATAAATTGGATGGGGTGATGGGCATTACCGCCAGTACCGTACTCATCGCAGGTGTGGTGGGACAGATGATGGGCATAGGCGTGCTGTTATTTGTCAAATCCACTCATCCTATGGCGTGGGGGTTATCCATGGGGACAGCGTCGCACGCCCTTGGTACGGTGCGTGTCATGCAGATGGGGTCAAGGTTTGTGGCGTATGCGACAGTGGGGCTGATTTTAAATGGTATTTTAACGGCATTTTTAGCCCCTGTGATTGTGCCGTGGTTGCTTTAATAAAAAATCCCCAATCAAGGGGATTTTTATGACATGATGACTGATGTTAATTGACAGGTAGTTTTTGCAGTGCCGAGATACGCTCATCCAATGTCGGGTGTGTGCGGAACAGATTGGCAATGCTAAATCCTTGGGATTGACCGCTAGAAATGGCAAAGGCTTTCATGCTCTCTGGCATTTGATCGGGGCGAGCTTCGGCAGGACGTAGGGCGTTTAGGGCGCTAATCATCTTGTCACGGCTGGCAAGTTTTGCCCCCATCTCGTCGGCACGGTATTCACGCAAGCGAGAGAACCACATGACGATGGCACTTGCCAAAAAGCCAAGCAAGATGTCCATAACCATACTGGTTACAAAGTAGCCGATACCAGGGGAGTCGCTTTCGTTTTTAAAGACCACTTGGTCAACAAATGAGCCGATGATACGAGCAAAGAACATGACAAAGGCGTTCACTACACCTTGAATTAAGGCAAGCGTTACCATGTCGCCATTGGCAACATGTCCGATTTCGTGAGCCAATACCGCTTCGACTTCATCGGCGGTCATGGTGTGTAGCAGTCCTGATGAAACAGCGACTAGGGCAGAGTTTTTGTTCCAACCTGTGGCAAAGGCGTTGGGTTGGGCATTGTCAAAAATACCCACTTCGGGCATGCCAATACCGACAGCTTTGGCTTGTTTGGCGACGGTCTCCACAAGCCACTGCTCGGTGGCGTTACTGGGACGTTCAATGATGACCGTACCTGTGGATTTTTTTGCCATCCATTTTGACAAAAATAAAGAAATCATTGAGCCAATCATGCCATAGCACAGACATAAGACGGCAAGCGAACCATATTGAAGTCCGCCCGGTCCATGCACACCGCCCAATCCAAAGACTCTACTTAGGATAAAAAAGGCGATACCTGCCACGACCATGACGGCGACGTTGGTGAGTAAAAATAAACCAATGCGTAACACGGTAAATTTTCCTTAAAATAAAAGTTGCAAAATAAAAATGCCCCCATTGGCATTACTGCTATTATGGGGCATGACGTTAAAAATTTAAATGGTAGTTGTGTAACTGATTGATTATTTTTACAAAAATTAGATATTTTTAAAATCAACCAGTTACAAGCACATTATTTATGAATATAAATACGCCCTGAGCCACTACCAACACTGGGGTTTTGGGGAGTGGCGTAGTTATTATTTGGGGTGGTGTAAGTAATGCTGACATTTTGAACACCTGACGAGCTGGGTACTTGCAAGGTGGTCGGGGCGGGCGTGGTAAAGTTTTGGTTCATTGCCAAGTGCGTGCCACCCCCGATAATACCCGTATCATGGCGATAGAGACTGGCATAACGGCTGTTTACCGAGCGGACGTAATTCTGGGTTTCTCGAAATGGGGGAATGCCACCATGTTTGCGGACATTGCCCAATCCTGCATTGTAGGCGGCGACGACGTGGTCACGGTTGCGAAATTGGCGTTGTAGCCATGCAAGATATTTTACCCCACCTTCGATGTTTTGGACGGGGTCCCAAGCGTTACTTACGCCCATGTCTCGGGCAGTACCGGGCATGAGCTGCATGAGTCCCATTGCCCCCACAGGTGAGCGAGCATTTGGGTTAAAGGCAGATTCGGTGTGAATGATGGCTTTGACAAGGGCGGGGTCTACACCATGACGAGCAGCGGCGGCACGGATTAAGTGGTCGTAGGCATTACGGTTAGCACTGCGACTGGGTGTGGCGGCGGTCGTTGGGTTGTAGGTGCTAGGGATGTTGCCGTTAGAGTGTAATTTGGTGTCAGGGTAATAGGTAACACTGATTTGGGTGAATTTTTTGGTGCCACTGGCGTTTTGTTGGACATTGGTCAAAAATTTTTGTCCGTTATCGCCATCTTCGTAGACATAGATGGTATTGGCTGTGGCATGTGTGACAACAGCAGAGAATAGGGCGACGGGCAGTAGGCGACTTAAAAGAATGTTGGTCATGGTCTTTTGGTTGTTAAAATGGTAAATACCTTAATTATAACACAAAAATTTATTTTTAAAAAATAAAACCAAGATTTTTTATCTTGGTTTTATCTCTGTTTTCATGCCAACTTGTCTGTTTGATGATTAACCAAAGACTTTTAGGCGTTCTGCCACAGGGGCAAACGTTTTCTCGCCAGCAGGGGCGACAATACCGCCAAAGACCATTTGGGCGACCAGTTGCCAGTTGCTAGGCACGTCCCATTCGCTTGCCACGAAGTCATTAATGAGTGGGTTGTAGTGCTGTAAGTTGGCACCGACATTGGTGGAAGCTAGGGTTGTCCAGATGGCATACTGTACCATGGCATTGGCGTGACCGGCCCAGATAGGGAAGTTGTCGGCATAAGCAGGGAACTGCTCTTGCAAGCCTTTGACCACGTCGGTATCTTCAAAAAACAGCACCGTGCCTGCCCCTGCTTTAAAGGCGTTTAATTTGTCTTGGGTGGGGGCAAAATTCTCGGCAGGTACGATAGCATGCAAAATTTCGGTGGTGGCGTCCCACAGTTTTTCGTGTTCAGCCCCGTGTAGCACCACAAGGCGAGTGGACTGTGAGTTAAAGGATGATGGTGTATGTAGTAGGGCGTGTTCGACGATTTGGTCGATTTGTACGCTGGTTAGGGGGCTATTCTTGTCTAGGGCATAGATAGAACGGCGAAGTTCGGCGGTGGCTTGTAGGGTTTGAACAGACATGGGTATTCCTTATGTTAAGAATGAATAGAATGGGATTTATTATAAATTAAAATAATAAGAAAACAATAGCCATTTTGTTAAAGGTTTGTTTCTTATTAAGAAAAGGTTTATAATGGCAAAATGGTTTTGTTAAGCACACACAATAAACTTTAAAATTACTACAAACGCAATGATGTTTGGATGTAGGGGCGTGCTCAGCACGCTTTGCATGGTAATGTCATCAAAGGGTGTACTCAACACACACCCCACAAAACCTATGGCAAAATATCAAGCAATCAATAACAAAGAACCCCCAACATGGACACACTTACCAGTATCAAGGTCTTTCATCAAGTGGTTTTGACAGGCAGTTTTACCAAATCTGCCGACAGCCTAGACATGTCGGTGGCGATGACCAGTAAGCACGTCGCCCATTTAGAACGCACACTTGGCACCAAGCTGTTACATAGAAACAGTCGCAACATTCATCTGACTGATGCAGGCGAGCAGTATTACCGTGAGTCGCTGTACGCTTTGGAGCTGTTAGACAGTGCCAAAGAGACCGCCCAGGGGGCAACCGATGGCGTGCGTGGCATGTTAAAAATCACCATGCCCAGATGGTTCGCCAATCCCAAGATGGCAGGCTATTTGAGTGAATTTCAGGCACGTTATCCTGACGTGATTTTGAATGTCTCGCTGTCTAATCAGTTCGTGGATTTGGTGGCGGATGGTTTTGATTTGGCACTGCGAATCACTCACGACCCCAAGCTGTCTTTGATAGCTCGCCCTTTGACACGCATGGATTTTTATCTGGTGGCAAGCCCTGATTATCTGTCACGCCATGGCACGCCGACCACGCCCGATGAACTAAACGACCCTGCTTGTCATCGGGTGATATTGCCAACGTATGTCAAAATGGACAGTGTGTCCATTTATCATCACGCCACGCAATCGGAATTTGTACTAAACCCTAAGCCGTCCATGTACAGTAATGACACACCCATGATTAGTGAGCTGGTACGGGCAGGGGCAGGGATTGGCTATGCCCCAAGCTGGCTTGTTGAGCATGATTTGGCAGATGGGCGACTGGTGCGACTGCTTGCTGATTATGAGCTGTTGTCGGTCACGCTCTATGCGGTGTATGTGGATAGGGCGTTTTTGAGTGCCAGAGTACGGGCGTTTATTGATTTTATGGTGGAAAAATTGGATGGTTAGAATTTAGCCATTTTTCATGCAAAAATAGATTAAAATTTTTAAAATCTATTCCAATCTCAACTTAAAATATTAACTTATTGATTTTTCAATGATTATTTTCGGGTTGTAGGGGCGAATTGCAATTTGCCCTTGATAAATCAATCACTCATACAAGGTTGAGAATGGGGTAAAAATTTTGTTTTCTTTTTATAAAAATGTTATCAATGCTTGATACGCTCTAATCATATCCTGTCAGCCATCTGTAACATTTGGGCGGTTTTCCATGGTTTTTTCACTTGCCAAATGCCTGATTTTAACGTTATGATATGACACTTTTCACATTTTAACAATGATTATCATGCTAAATCATAAAAAAATCCCCAACCGCTCACCAAAATCAGAACAGGGGCTGATGCTTGTTGGGTTTTTGCTGTTGGTTATCATCATCGCAGGACTCGTGTTTTTGGCGATGTATGCCTATAAATTAAACAGCGAGATTGTCAGTAAATTTGAAAATCGCCGTTGGGACATTCCTGCCACGGTCTATTCTCGCCCCCTAGATTTGGAGCGGGGCGTGGTGGTCTCTGATGCCAATTTTAAGGCGTGGCTTGACATGCTAGGATATAGCCAAGGCGATGTCAATCAGACGGGGCGTTATGAGAAATCGGGCAATACCTACACGGTGCATACACGGGGGTTTGATTATGGCGATGGCGAGATAGACCCAGCACAGGTGCTAAAAATCACCTTTAACGCTGGCAAAGTCGCCAAAATCCAAAGCACCAATCCTAATACAGATGGGGTGGTGCGTTTAGAGCCGATTAACATTGGCGGTATCTATCCTGAGAATAACGAAGACCGCATTTTGCTGACCAAAGATACCATGCCGAGGCAGTTGGTGGATGCACTCATTGCGACCGAAGACCGTGGTTTTTATGAACATTATGGCATCTCACTGCGTGGCACGAGCCGAGCGTTGCTCTCCAACATCACAGGGGGCGAACGTCAAGGCGGTTCAACCATTACCCAACAGCTCATCAAAAACTTCTACCTAAACTCCGAACGCACCCTAAAACGCAAGGCAAATGAAGCCTTGATGGCTCTGCTGTTAGAGCGTCATTATAGTAAAGATGCGATTTTGCTGGCGTATTTAAATGAGATTAATCTGGGACAAAATGGCAATCGTTCGGTCAATGGCTTTGGCATTGCATCGCATTTTTATTTTGACAAGCCCATATCAGAGCTAAGTCTTGACCAGTATGCCTTGCTGGTTGGGGTTGCCAAAGGGTCAAGCTATTATAACCCCAGAAAGCACCCCGAGCGGGCGACCGAACGCCGTAATACCGTGCTACATAACATGCTAATCATGGGTAAAATCAGCCAAGATGAATATAACGAAGCAACCGAGCGACCACTGGGCGTGGTCAAAACCCCTGCCATCGCCAAGCCCAAATTCCCTGATTTTTTTGATGCGGTCAGCCGTGAGCTAAGACAGTATTATAAAGACAGCGATTTGCGTGGGGCAGGGCTAAAAATCATCTCCACGCTAGACCCGATTGCCCAAATGTTGGCAGATAAAGCCATTAGTGAACATTTAAATAAAAAAGGCAATAAAAACAAGAAGCTACAAGGGGCATTGGTCAGTGCTGACCCTGCCACGGGCGAGCTCGTTGCCATCGTGGGCAGTGCCAGTGACTTTACGGGGTTTAACCGTGCCATTGATTCAAAACGACAGGTCGGCTCATTGTTAAAGCCTGTTATCTACATGACCGCCATCCAGTCAGGCAAATACCACTGGGCAACCCCTGTCAAAGATGAACCCATCGCCTATCCTGCTGGTGGAAAATCATGGACACCCAAAAACTATGCTGGCAGAAGCTATGGCGATGTCCCTATGCTCACCGCCCTTGCCAATTCTTACAACCAGTCAGCGGTCAATGTTGGCATGGATTTTGGGGTAGATGTGTTCGCCAAACAGCTACGTCAGTTGGGAGTGGCGAGTGAAGTCCCTCACTACCCATCGGTCATGCTCGGGGCGGTTGATTTGTCGCCCATGGACATGCTTGGGGTGTATCAAGTCTTTGCCAGTGGTGGCTATCACACCCCCATTCATAGCATTCGTCAGGTCATCAGCGAGACGGGCAAAGTGATTCAGCGAACAGATGACAATATCAAATCGACGGCACGCATACCGCCTGAGGTCATGACGGTAACAAACTTCGGTCTACAACAAGTGGTCAAAGATGGCACTGCCAAAGGCATGGGTAACATTGGCAATACTTATAAACTCGCTGGCAAAACAGGCACGACCAATGACGCCCGTGATGCGTGGTTTGCAGGGTTTAGTGGTAACTACGTCTCGGTGGTGTGGGTTGGACGTGATGACAATAAACCCATTGGACTGACAGGGGGGTCGGGAGCGTTGCCAATTTGGGCGGATTATATGAGACGGCTTAACCTAGCCCCTGTGCGTCTTGGTGAGAGTGATAAAGTGGCGTGGCTGTGGCTCGATGGCGAGACAGGACTGCTCTCCGATGAAGCCTGCGAGCATGCCATGTATGTGCCAGTATTGGCAGAACACGCCCCCAAACAAAGCACGTCTTGCCTGAGTGAAGAGTATTATCATGATGAACCAAGCGGGACAGCTGATGAAGTCATTGACGATGGCGAGGTGGTCTATGGCGAGGTGGCTGATGATGTCGTGGAAGAAGAGGTGGTCTATGGCGAAGTAGAAGAGAGCTTTTGATGTATAGCCATTAAAAGCCATTTGCAAAATCAAATCAATACTGCTATCATTGATTTATGACAAAATAGTGACAAAACCGTAACAAAGCCATGACAAAACTGTAAAATAGGATTGTCGTGGTTTTTGTTCATGCCACATACTAATCATGAAGTGTCCATCATGAAACGCAAAAACTGCCTACACCATCTCATGCTTGTCGTCTTTGCCGTGGGGCTTGGCTTGTCCTTTTGGTACAGCTCGGCTTGGCTACATCTGTGCTATGGACTTGCGTTGTTTTTGTTTGGTATGCAGTGCATAGAGGAGGGCTTACACAGCACGGCAGGCGGAACGCTTGAAAAACTCATGACCAAAAGCACCGCCACACCTGCCAAGGGCTTTTTGTTTGGGGTGGGTTCGACCTTTATTTTGCAATCCAGTACGCTTGTATCGCTTTTGACCATCGCCTTTTTGGGGACGGGCATGATTACGCTTGCTGGCGGTATTGCCATTATTTTTGGTACAAACCTTGGGGCAACCACAGGCATTTGGCTACTTGCTTTGGCAGGGCAGAGCGTGAGCTTATCTCCCGTTGCCATTCCTATGCTTGTCTTTGGGATTTTGCTTGGGTTTTTTGGCGGTCAGCCCAAGGCGGTAGGGCGGATATTGGTGGGGGTGGCACTTATTTTTATGGGCATTGATGCCATCAAATCAGGCTTTGGGGCGTTTGGCGGACAGCTTGATTTTGCGTCTTTGAATTTTAGCCCGACCTTAGAAGTGCTGACCTTTGCAGGGATTGGATTTTTATTGACTTGCGTGTTGCAGTCGTCCCATGCCACGCTGATTTTGACCTTGACTGCCCTTGCCAGTACGCAAATTACCATTCCCCAAGCCTTTGCCATTGCGGTTGGTTCAAACTTAGGCTCATCCGCCACGACCGCCATCATGGGTATGATAAGTAGCGAGCGAGCAGGGCAACGCCTTGCGTTGGCACACCTGATTTTTAATGGGGTAACAGCCATTTTGACCTTTGTGCTGTGGATGCCGATGACCACGATGGTGGATGCCATTGCCAAGCTTGCCAATTTTCCACCTTTGATACAGCTTGCTCTATTTCATACGCTCTTTAACGTGTTTGGCATTGCGGTATTTTGGCGGTGGCAGGGCAATCTTGCCAATGTCTTAACCAAAATCCTGCCCGACAAAGCCAACACCAAACTTCTGCCCGATGGTTCACAGGCAGTCATGCCACGCCATCTTGACCCCAATGCCTTGATGTCGGCAGACATTGCCCTGCGAGCGGTGTCCCAAGAGATTCGCCATTTGGCAAGCCTTAGCATGGAAGTGATGTCGCACGCTGTCTTT
This sequence comes from Moraxella equi, assembly GCF_002027555.1. Lineage (GTDB taxonomy): Bacteria > Pseudomonadota > Gammaproteobacteria > Pseudomonadales > Moraxellaceae > Moraxella > Moraxella equi. Next base: position 11,353 of record NZ_MXAP01000113.1, on the reverse strand, counting down.
GTGCCAAGCGATGATATTTACAAAAAAGACGAGTCGCCAACCGCTCCCACACCGCCTTTTGAGCCAAATGTACAGACTTTGTATGAATGGCAGATTAAGCCTTTGTATGGTGAGATTTTGGACTTTGTCAGCAAAATGGACGTGGATGAGACCGACACTCGCCAAGATGAGCTGACCGCCATTCATCTAGTGGCGTTTACCTTGCTGGGCATGGTAAAAGATGCCAAGCATTTACAAAAGAACATGGCAAAGTTTTTGGCGGTTGATGTAAATAATGACAAAAAAGATGGCGACATCAATGATATTGGCAAAGAATACCGCTATCTTAGAGAGCATTTGTTTGTCTCGCTACAAGCTCTTGCCAAAGCTGGTGAGATGAAGTTAGGTTCACAAAAGTGGGTCATGCACATAGATATGCTTATCCGTCATGCTGATGGGCTTGATGACATGCGGGGGCAGGTATTTGCTTGCCTTAGAGATGGCGTGCTTGATGGTGAACAGGCGTCATCGCTCATGAATGATATTAGCTATGTCAAACGCATTGAAGATGGCGTGCTAGAACTTCTGATGGGGGCAGGCGAGATGTTTTGTTGTCAGGCACGCTAATGCTGTTAAAAAGCAAAACAATCATAACATTTTGATACATTTTCCCAAAACTTATGAAATGTGTTAAAATTGTCATATAACTGTCATATTTGACTTTTATAATGCAACGATTTTTGGATACAACGCATGTTAGGGCGTACCTGTCCTTTATAACACAATTAAAATTTAGAAATATTGTAGAAATAAACTACCTGTTTTTGCATGAAAATGGCTGTCGAACTACTTAACTGTGTATAACTGTGTAAATTTTTAAGATTTTAACTTAATTTTTAAAATCAAGTGGTCGGGTTTTTTTATAATAAAAGCTTGTTTGATAGAACGACCATCAAACTTCACTTTTTCCTTGAAAAACGGGCGATTCTTCTCATTTTTCATGGCAAATACAAAAGGCAGGCACGCCCTATCCATGACGATTTGGATTAAATAGTAGTGGCGTTGCCCATTTAAGGAGTTAAATGGGTAGAGCTTTTTTTATTGTCATATTCTTTTAATTTAACCAACCCTCGGCGGATTTTATGGTAACTTCAACAAAGCAGAATACTCCTTTTGCTGCTAATGTTTTTTTTGCGTTGCTTCTTGCGGGCATGAGCATTTATTTTGTGATGTGGGGACTTGATTATACCAATCATCAGCAAGTCGTACTGTTCTTGGTGGCATCATTTTTTGGGATTTTTATGGCGTTTAACATCGGTGGTAACGATGTTGCTAACTCCTTTGGTACGTCAGTCGGAGCAGGGACGCTTACCGTTACCCAAGCCTTGGCGGTTGCGGCAATTTTTGAGGTGTCGGGAGCGGTGCTTGCTGGAGCTGCCGTTACCGATACAATCCGTAGTGGTATTGTGGATATCTCGGATTTGGGGGTGTCGCCTAACCAGTTTATTTATCTTATGCTCTCAGCACTCATCGCGGCGGCATTTTGGCTACTGTTCGCCACCAAAAGAGGTTTGCCAGTTTCTACCACACACGCCATCATTGGTGGTATCGTGGGGTCAAGCATTGTACTTGGTGTGAATTTGGGTGGGTCAGAACTTGCCTTATCTACTGTCAAATGGTCAAAGATTGGTGAGATTGCCATCTCTTGGGTTTTGTCGCCTGTGCTTGGTGGGGCGTTGTCTTACTTGATTTATGGACTGGTCAAAAAGAACATTTTGGCGTATAACGACCAGATGGAAATTAAGGTCAAAGAACTAAAAGCGGAGAAAAAAGCCCTGAAAGTTCGCCAAAAAGAACATTTTGAAAACCTACCAGAAGAAAATAAACTGGACTATACCACAGCCTTGCTCCGTGACCAAGAAGTTTATAAAGAAGTGGATAGTGCTGATGAGCTAGAAACGGATTACTATAAAGAGCTGTATGTCATAGAACATAAGCGTGAAAACCTAGACACCTTAAAAGCTTTAAAAACATGGGTGCCACTTATCGCTGCTTTGGGTGCGGTCGTGATGACAGCGATGGTGGTGTTTAAGGGTTTAAAAAACACAGGGCTAAACTTATCTACCTTGCATTCCGCTCTTGTGATGGGCATGATTGGGGCGATGGTTTGGCTCACCGCCTTTATCTATACCAAGACCATTCGTGGCAAGCACAAAGAGGATTTGGGTAAGGCGACCTTTATCATGTTTAGCTGGATGCAGGTGTTTACCGCTTGTGCGTTTGCGTTTAGCCATGGCTCGAACGACATCGCCAACGCTGTCGGGCCTTTTGTGGCGATTATGGATGTTATCCGTGAAAACGCCATTGCTGCCAAAGCGACCGTGCCTGCCCCTGTGCTTGTTACCTTTGGTGTGTCGCTTATCGTGGGGCTTTGGTTTATTGGTAAAGAAGTTATTCAGACCATCGGTACGAACTTAACCGAAATGCACCCAGCGTCAGGTTTTTCTGCCGAGCTTGCAGCGGCGGCGGTTGTCATGGGAGCGTCAAGCCTTGGTATTCCTGTGTCTAGTACGCATATTCTTGTCGGGGCGGTGCTGGGTATTGGACTTGTGAACAAAAACACCAACTGGAAACTCATGAAACCCATCGGACTTGCGTGGGTCATCACACTTCCTGCAGCAGGGACGATTAGTGCCATGGCGTTTTTGGCATTGTCGGCGATATTTGGTTCATGATTAGAATTCTTGAGAAATTCAAAATTTTGGCTTGCAAACCTTGATCTTATTGGATTTGGAATTTTGACAAGCTCAATAAAATTTTAATTTCGCAAGAGGTCTATTAAAAACATAAAGAAGGGCGTGTTTATCGCTCTTTTTTGTGGGTAAAATTCAAAATCCATGACTATTGTCTTGGATGATTGTAAATACGGTCTAAAACTTTAAAAGTTGGTTCTAGTTAAAAAATTATGCTACAAAGAAAACTGTTCGTGATGAGCTATATCCACCCACGACGGTTTTCCGACTCGCAGACAAGCTTAGGATGAACGGAAAAATTAGTTCAGCATACTTTTTAGGCCACTACCAAAACGTTAAGTTTTTATCTTATTTCATAAAACTATTACACTCAACCAACTTGATATTTACTACGGGTTTATAGGGGTGTGTGCTGAGCACACCCTTTGATGATATTACTATACAAGGCGTGCTCAGCACGCCCCTACGTCCACACATCATTGTATTTGTAGTAATTTTAAAGTTTCTTGGGTGTATCAATGTTCAACATGCCCTACAAAACCAACAATTCCAACATGACTAACAGCCATGGTTGGAGATAATCTTTGATAAAGTGGGGGTTGTTAGGTTTGAATTTACCAACAAAAAAGGCGTACCCAACGATACGCCTTTTTATTTATAGGGTTTATTTCATAAATGGCAACATCAAGAACCCTTGTAGTGCCACAAGGTTCATCAAGTCCACAAAGAATGCCCCCACCATCGGGATAATCAAAAACGCCTTGTGAGATGCACCATAACGGTCAGTAACCGCTTGCATGTTTGCCACGGCGGTGGGGGTTGCACCCATACCAAAACCACAATGACCTGCCGCCAGTACTGCCGAATCGTAGTTTTTGCCCATGACTCTAAACGTCACAAAATAGGCAAACAAAATCATCACAATGGTCTGTACAACTAGGATGATAACCAAAGGACCTGCTAAGTCGGCAAGTTCCCACAGCTTTAATGACATGAGTGCCATTGCCAAAAATAGGCTCAAAGATGCATTACCAAACACATCAATGGCACGGTCAAACATATCAAAATTAAAAAGACTGGTCAAAACGTTACGCAAAATCACGCCTGTAGCCAACGCCCACACAAAGGTCGGAACTTTAAGCTGAGCCAACCACTCGATATCTTTGGCAACACCGCTCATATAGTCAGCAGCCACCAAACACACCGCAAACAAAGCCAAAGTTTCCACTGCAGACACGGCAGTAATCAAGCGAACGCTGTCGGCTTTTTCAAACACGGTGTTGTTGGCGTCATTGCTACCGTCTGTTTTATCAAGATTGGCGTTGTTTGGTGCGGTATTGACGGCTTGCATGCCCATGTTTTTGATAAGGCGTTTTGCCACAGGACCACCGATAAGACCGCCTGCCACCAAGCCATAAGTTGCTGCCGCAATACCCATGGTGGTTGCCCCTGTTACGCCATAGTCGTTTTCAAGGGTTGCCCCCCACGCACCTGCCGTGCCATGACCGCCAATCAAGCTGATAGAACCTGCCACCAGACCCATGATAGGGTCAAGTCCAAGCATAGATGCCAGTGCCACGCCCACCCCGTTTTGTACAAGCAGGAAAAAACCGACCACGACCGTTAAAATAACCAGTGGTAGCCCACCTGCTTTTAGACGGCGAAAATCTGCCGACAAGCCGATGGATGAGAAAAACATGAGCATACAGGCGGTTTGTAATTCTTTATGAATGTTAAAGACGTAACCGTATTGGAAGTTTAAAAAATAAATGATGGCAGCTGCAAGTAAGCCACCTGCCACAGGCTCAGGGATGTTAAAATCTTCTAAAAATTTAATCTTTTTAACCAAAAATTGTCCCACAAGTAGGACAATGGTCGCCAAAATCAGCGTATAGTAGCCGTTTAGTGTGATTTCGGTGAGTTCCATGTAAACTCCTTATTTAAAATAATATGCCCTATAAAGAGCTTAATTGATTGTTAATTTTTTTAAAGATATAATTTTCAATGACTTACAAAAATCAGTTGAAAATGGTGTATTATAAACAAAAAGTTACAATAAAGCAAATCATGTGTTTTGGTTCGTGTTTGTTTTTTCACATTTGTAGAGAAAATTTGTTATAATACGCTTATTTTTAAATCCATTGCAAGGTAATCATCATGGAAATCGCCCCATATCAAGAACAAATCAAAGACCTACACGCTCGTGGCAAAGAGCTTTGGGGGTATCTTTGACGTCGAAAGCAAAAAAGAACGCCTAGAAGAAGTCAATCTAGAACTAGAAAACCCCGACATCTGGAACGACCCTGAGCTTGCCACCAAAATCAGCAAAGAAAAATCCGTCCTAGATGGTATCGTGGGCGTGGTGGACGGCTTGACCGCTAAGCTAGATGACGCTGCCGCCATGTTGGAGCTTGCCGTAGAAGCGGACGATGAGAGTCTACTGGCAGACGTGCAAGCCGAGCTTGATGATGCCCTAAAAAGCGTGGAAGACTTAGAATTTAAACGGATGTTTAGCGGCGAGATGGACGCCAATAACTGCTATCTGGACATACAGGCAGGCTCTGGCGGGACAGAAGCCCAAGACTGGTCGGAGATGCTCCTGCGTATGTATCTGCGTTGGTGTGAGTCGCATGGCTTTAAGGCGGAAGTTTTAGAAGTCTCCGAAGGTGGTGTGGCAGGCATCAAATCGGCAACCATTGCGGTCAAGGGCGATTATGCTTTTGGTTGGCTTCGCACCGAGATTGGCGTTCATCGTTTGGTGCGTAAATCGCCATTTGACAGCAACAACGGTCGCCATACGTCATTTTCGGCGGTGTTTGTCTCCCCTGAGATTGATGATAATGTACAGATTGACATCAATCCTGCCGACCTGCGCATCGATACCTATCGCTCAAGCGGGGCAGGCGGTCAGCACGTCAATACCACCGACTCTGCCGTGCGTATCACGCACCAGCCCACAGGCGTGGTTGTGGCGTGCCAAAACGAGCGTTCACAGCATGCCAACAAAGACACCGCCATGAAAATGCTCCGCGCCAAACTCTACGAGCTTGAAATGCAAAAACGCATGGAAAAACAGCAAGCCCTAGAAGACAGCAAATCTGACATCGGTTGGGGCAGTCAAATCCGCTCCTATGTGCTTGATGATTCGCGCATTAAGGATTTACGTACGGGCGTTGAGACGTCCAACACGCAAGCGGTGTTAAATGGTGATTTGGATAAATTTATCGTGGCAAGTTTAAAGGCGGGATTGTGATTTTTAAAATCAATTATGATAAATGGTAATGATTGATTTTGCCTATCAAAAAATCCTGCTAAATATTGTAACAAACTATTTATTTTATTGTTTGCAGGTGTTAAAATCTTAACACCTGTTTAAAGGGTATTTTTAATTTCCATGATTTCAATAAGGAATGATTATGTCAATTGACCGTGTTCGCCAAGCTGCTTTGCGTGAAAAAGTGATGACTGCTGATGAGGCAGTGCAGTTTATCCAAAATGGCATGATGCTTGCTGTTACAGGCTTTACAGGGGCAGGTTATCCAAAAGCGATGCCAACCGCCATCGCCAACAAAGCCAAAGACGCTCACGCCAAAGGCGAGAAATTTAGCGTAGGCATGGTAACAGGTGCGTCCACCGCCCCTGAGTGTGATGGCGTGCTTGCCGAAGCCAAAGCCTTGCATTTTCGCTCGCCTTTTCAATCTGACCCAACCCTTCGTAACGGCATTAACGCAGGCGAGATTGCTTATCAAGACATGCACCTATCGCACGTTGAACAGCAAATGCGTCAAGGCTTTTATGGTAAATTTGACGTAGCTATCGTTGAAGCGACTGCCATTACCGAAAATGGCGAGCTGATTTTTGCGATGGGTATCGGTCATGGCGTAGAAGCGGTCAAAAATGCCGACAAAGTCATCGTTGAGATTAACGCCGCCTTAAGTGCAGGCTTGGAAGGTATGCATGACATCTATGGCGATGTGGGTCTGCCACCGCACCGTAAACCGATTCCTGTGGTAGGGGCGTTTGACCGTATCGGCACGGCAGGGTTAGCCATTGACCCTGACAAAATCGTAGCGATTGTATTTACCAACGCAGGCGACCGTAACTCTAAGTTTGCAGAACCCGATGACATCTCTAAGCGTATCGCCGCCCAAGTCATTGATTTTCTTGACCATGAAGTCAAAGCAGGTCGCTTACCTAAGAGCCTACTACCACTCCAATCAGGCGTGGGTAACGTAGCGAATGCGGTTATGGCAGGACTACTTGATGCCCCATTTGATGATTTGACAGGTTATACCGAAGTGCTACAAGACGGTATGCTTGATTTGATTCTTGCCAAAAAGATGAAAACAGCGTCCGCCACTGCCTTGTCATTTAGCCCAGATGCTCTGGCTCGCTTTAACGAAAACATTGAGTTTTTAAAAGACAAAATCATCCTTCGTCCTATGGAAATCAGCAACAACCCAGAAGTCATTCGCCGTTTGGGTGTGATTGGCATGAACTCCATGATTGAAGCGGATATTTATGGCAACGTAAACTCAACCCACGTCATGGGTACTCGCATGATGAACGGCATTGGCGGTTCTGGCGACTTTACTCGTAACGGCTTTTTTAGCATTTATGTCAGCCCGTCTACCGCAAAAGGCGGGGCAATCTCGGCTATCGTGCCAATGGTAAGCCACCACGACCACACCGAGCATGACGTGATGTTTATCGTAACTGAGCAAGGCATGGCGGATTTGCGTGGTAAGTCGCCAAAAGAGCGTGCCAAACTTATCATCGATAACTGCTCGCACCCTGATTACCGTGATATGCTCCGTGATTATTATGACCGTGCATTCGTGGCAAGCCAAAAATCAGGCGGTGTACACACCCCACACCTATTGCTAGAAGCCCTATCATGGCACCAACGTTTTGTTGAAACGGGCGATATGCGTATCAAGTAATCATCACTTTGGTAAAACACCCAAGTTGTCGCTTGGGTGTTTTTTTGGGCGGATTTATAACGGCAAATTGCATTTGCCCTTGATATGGTTTTTTTGTAAGGTGCGTACCACGCACCTTTTAGGTGAAATGATAAATTGGTGCGTATTACGCCAGTTGGTGTATTTTGATGATATTTTTTATTGAACAACATCATATTTTAAAGGTTAAATTTAACCGAGCATACCCCCAATCATTTCACGATACTCATCATAAATGGGTAGATTATCATCAATAGCCAAGGTTCTGCGTAAGGTGGTTGTCTGCTCGCCTGTTTTGGGGTTAAAGCCGTCTTTTTGAATGTCTTGCCAATATATCCCCACGCCACGCTTTTGCCAATTTGGTACGTCATTAAAGTTAATGCCGTTTTGAAATAGCAGTTCATGCTTTTCGCCTACTGATTTGTATAATAAAAAATCGGCACTTGCTTTTGGTGATTGTCCTTGTTTTCTAAGTAGCCAATAACAATGCGTGTTTAAGTCGTTTCTATGAGCGTCTTCTTGTCGCCAGCTAAAATAATCCTGCACGAGCTTTTGAGTTGGCAATTCACAAATGCGAGCGTCAAAACTCGCTGGGGCGTTCATGATAAGACTAAATACCCCACTTGCTTCGCCTGCCAATAGCGAGATGATTTTGCGGGTTTTGCGGTTAAAACTGTCGTCATTGATGTGCAACAGCAGAGAAATCTCATCGCTTTGGGTGTAGCCATAGACCACACGAAAGCCAGTATTCATCAGGTGTTCGGTGGTTTTGGTCATGGCGTGATGAAAAGTGTCATCAAAAGGGCGGTTGAGTTGCCAAACATCGTCTGCCTTTTTGGTAAAGCCCCGTCCGTCTAGTCGCACGACCATGTGAACATCTGGCAAGACAAAGCTGTCATGTAAGGTTTCGTATTGACGTAATCTTGTGTCTAATTCGTCAAATCGCATGCATACTCCTGTACTTCAAAGTCGCCACCAGTGTTTTTTACCACAAAAATCTTATCAAAGCCTTCATCAAAATCAGGTCGGCTAAGCACTTTGGCAACTGATTTTAGTCCTACTTCAGGGATTTTGGCTTTGCCGTGTCGTCTGTTATTATTGGCAAGTGCCACATCAAACGGCACATCAAAATAATAGGCGATGACCTTAAAATGATGAGCCTTTGCCAAACGGATATAATCCGCTCGGACATCTCTGGTCGGATTGGTTTTGTCTATCACGGTGGGGGTTTTGCTGTCTAGGCACGCCCCAAACAGCCGTTTTTCACGGTGAGCAGTTTTTAGCATATCGCCATTTAGCCGAATGTGCGTATCAACAAACCGCTCTTTATAAAACGTGGATTTGCCCGCCCCTTGCGAGCCGATAAAAATGATAAGTTCCATTAGGCTTCTTTGTCACCCGCCTTGTTAGGATTGTCTTTTTCGGTGATGATGGGGCTGTTTGGGTCGCCAAAGCTCAATATATCACCAAAGTTGGGCTGTACTTTTAAGATAAGCTGTTCTTTTTTGACCACGCCGTGATTGACCTGAGCTTTTTTTAGGTAATTTTTGATGTTCTCGGGGAGCCAACGTCCGATTTCTAAGTAGATGACGTTGCCTTTATACTCGATAAAGGGCTTGCCTTTGAGTTTGGGCGACAGCGACAACAAAAAGGGCAGGGGGTCTTTTCTAAGTAGGGTGCGATAGGCAGGCACGGCAAACTTGATGGCAGGGGTCTTCCACCATGATTTGCTGTGCAGGGTGATGATGTCGGTGTTGGAGATTTGTTCAAAGGCGAAACGCTGAACATGACGGTCAAGACGGGCTTCGGTGAGCTTAAAATTACAAGCTACCGACAGGTGCATGTCTAGCACATCTGCTGTGCAGTAGAGCCTTAAAAAGCCATCAAAAAGTTCAAGGTGTAAATCTAGCACCATGCCGACATTTTGTACCACAAATTGATTTAAGGCATCATTAATCTGCTCCTGACTGCCTGTTACATAAATCTCATCAACCAAATCGCTTGCGGTATTAGTGTAGCTGTGTTTGATGTTGGTTAGGATATTTTGAATGCTGGTGGTGATGTTGTCAAATAAATTTTCGTTTTCAAAGGCGAATCCTGTTTGCTCAAATCCTGCTTGTTCGTCAGCAAAATCCGCCTGCGTGCGACTGTCGTAAGTGTTATTCATAAATGCTAAAAAATAAAAGGGAAATAAAAAGCTGTACTATTGTAGCAAAAATTCGGTAAAAATGGGTAGATTTATGTGCAAATCGGGTAAATAACAATCCATCTGGTGCTGTAGGTTAATTTTTGATTAAATGTAATTTTTTTATATGTCATTTTAAAAGGTCTGTTCATTGAAAATACCTTTTATCATCACGCCTTTTTCATAAGCCCCATTACCACGCCTAACGCCAGCAGTTGCACGCCAAAGATGGTCAGTACGGCATAGAGCCACCCACCATGAGCATAGGCGATGGCACAGACCCACGCCCCGACACTGCCCCCACCATAGTAGCCCATGTAGTATAGTCCTGATGCCAGCGAACGCCCTTCTTTGACATGGCTTGCGATGTAGCTGATGGTCGCCGACTGCGTGATGAATACCCCTGATGACATGATGGTCAAGCCGATGATGATGAGCGGTAGGGGAGTGGATAACGTGATAAATAGCCCTGTGATGGAGCAGATGACGGCAAAGATGATGGTGCCTGTCATGCCAAAGCGGGCGATGATTTTGGCGGACAAAGGAGTGATGACCATGCCGATGAGATACAGGGCAAAGATGTTCGCCAGATGAGATGGCAAGAGTCGATAAGGGGCATCGGCTAGGTGTAAGTTGATAAAGGTAAAACAGCCCACCAAGCTAAACAGTACACAGCCACCGAGCAGGCAGGCACTCATGACATGGCGGTTTTTGGTGTGGGATAGGAGCAGGCGTAGGGCATCTTGGAAGTTTTGGCTTTTTTTAAAATGTTGTGATTTGGGCAGGCTTTTTAGTGCCCACACCGCCCCCACCAAGGTCAGCACTGCCATGACCCCATAGCCCCACCGCCAGCCTATCCATTCGTGCAAATGCCCCGCAAAGAACCGTCCGCTAAATCCGCCCAATACCGTGCCTGCCACATACAGGCTCATCATGCCAGCGATGTTGTCGCTGTACTCTTCGCCAATGTAGGCAATGAGTACCACCGTGATACCAGGGACGGCAAGCCCCTGCAAAAACCGCCAAAAAGTCAGTCCGTCCACCGACCCTGCCATGCCGACCATGAAAGTAGGAATGGCGAGCATGAGTAGCGAGCCGATGATAAACCGCCGTCGCCCAAAGGCGTCCGAGAGCATGCCCATAAAGGGGGACATCAGGGCAATTGCCATGACTGTTGCCCCGACTGCTAGCCCCACTTGCACTTCGCTTGCCTGCAAGTCCTGCATGAGTACCGGCAAAATCGCCTGCACTGAATAGACCTGTAAAAAGGCAAAAAAGCCAATCATGGCAATGGTAAATTTCTGGGTGAAAGTAGGATTGTGGGCGGTCATGACATTATCAAAGATAGCAGGTAACATAGGGCGTGTCTACCATTGATAACATTTTTATAAAATAAGGTGAAAGCTTAACGTTTTAAATCAATTTTTGCATGAAAAATGGCTATCCGACCACTTAATACCCCACTCTCAACTAAC
>NZ_MXAP01000112.1 GCF_002027555.1 Moraxella equi | reverse complement strand
GGGTTCGGTTGGTATAGATAGCATGTGTTGATAGGTGGCTCTTTTTATACCAAAGTATCGTTTAAACTCACTGTCGCTTAGTTTTTTAGCTTGCTTGGGTGTCATGTTTTTACTTTATTGGGTTAAATGGGTATTGTAGCATGTTTACTCTGGGGTTTGGAAAGAGGTCTAATGCAAAAAATCACCAACGACTTTGACGGCGTTACGCTGTTTTATCTGTGCAATCCCAACAACCCCACAGGTACGATTACGCCCAAAAATACCTTATCACATTGGGTTGATAACGCCCCAAAAAATCACTATTTCTTACTTGATGAAGCCTATGACGAATATGTTGCCAACCCCAATTTTGAAAGCGGTTTGGCATTTATCAAACAAGGCAATCTCAACGTCTTGGTTGCCAAAACCTTCTCAAAAATTTATACCCTTGCAGGACTAAGAATCGGCTATGCCGTTGGCTCAAAAGAGTTAATTGAGCTGACCGAGCGTTGTATGTCTCTGAGCAATACCAATCTATCAGGAGCGGTGGCATCTTTGGCATCACTACAAGACACCGAATTTTTGGAATACAGTCGCTTGTCAAACCTACGCTCTCGCCAAATTGTAGGGACCACCTAAAAGAGCTTGGATTAAACTATGCCGAATCCAATGGCAACTTTATTTTCCATGAGATTAAAGGGGATGTCAAAACCTACCAAGAGCGTATGAAAGAATATCATATCTTTGTCGGACGTGCATTTCCACCCATGGGCGGCTACAACCGCCTAACACTTGGTACGCCCGAAGAAATGACAGCATTTGTTAAAGTGTTAAAAGAATTTCGCAAAAAGGTTGGGTGTAAACTTAGCCGACCGCTTTGACATCAGCCCAGTTTCTCCGACCGATTTTTGGCTTTGGGAAACTGGGTTTTTATTATTTAAAAAACTAAACAAACTGCTTACTTATTAACATCAATCAATCAGAATTACTTACCATCATTATTAATTTTTTCTAATCAATCCATTGATTTTTATCACTTTTACTTTCCAAAAAATTATATATAATAGTCTTATGGGTTTGTATAGGGCGTATTGAACATTGATAGCATTCTTATAAAATAAGATGAAAATTTAACGCTTTTATCAATTTTTGCATGAAAAATGACTAAATTTTGTTTTTCATCATTAAAAACTTGTCTGATAGAATGACTATCAGCCTGCGTTTTTTTCCTTGAAAAACGGGCGATTTTTCTCATTTTTCATGGCAAATACCAACGTTCAATACGCCCTACTCTTATCCCTTTTGGTAGATTGCATGATGGTTTTTGCAATTATTCTTGGCACACTTTTAAGGATGCGTTAAGCGATGTCAATCCATGATTTTTCAGTTAAAGACATTCACGGTAAAGAAGTTCAGTTAAGCGATTTTGAAGGCAAGACCTTGCTCATTGTCAATACTGCCACCAAATGCAGTCTGACACCCCAGTATAATGATTTAGAAGAGCTGTATCAAAAGTATAAAGATAAAGGTTTGGTGGTTTTGGCTTTTTTAAGCAACGATTTTGGAGAAACCCCAGAGAGCAACCAAGAAATCGTTCAGTTCTTGGCAGATAACTACGAACTCACCTTCCCTTTATTTGCCAAAATCAGTGTTAATGATGAGAATGCACATCCTTTATACACTTACCTAAAAAGCAAGCAAAGTGACGAGATTGGTAATAGCAAATACGAAATTTTGTTAGAGATTATCTCCGAGATGGGTTTGGCTCGCACAGGCGATGACATCAAATGGAACTTTACCAAATTTTTGGTCAATAAAGACGGTAAAGTAACCCAGCGTTTCGCCCCGACAGTCAGTACCAAAGAGATGGAATCTGCCATTCAAGAAGAGTTGGCAAATGTGGCTTGATGAGTTGCTTGATTATCAATGGCAAAAAGACGTTTTAGGACGTCTTTTTGTTTTTTAAATCACTGTTTATCTCTAAACATCTTTAATCGTCATCCAACGGCCTTTTGGTAGGCAGACCATCATAGTCATCATCGGCCTGATAGACATCACCACGAAAATAAGCACTTTGATGGTCGCCATTGCAAAAGAAATACTCACGCCCATCGCCTGCCACATCCGTCTGCAAAATACCCCGATAGGTGGCAAGTTCATGCCCACAATAATCGCATCGTCTGATACTAACATCATCGCCTGCTTTTGGAAAAAAGTGCTTGGGCGGTTTTGGATACATGAATTTAAAGAAGATTTTCATCACAATGGCGATGATGATAAGATTGATTAAAAAAGCAAACATGGCAAATGTCAAAGTCACAAAATAATGCCTACTATATCACAAAAATAGGCGATAGTGTGCTATACTAAGTTGATTTGTGTAGATTGGTTTTCATTAGTTTTATGCAAACATCAAGCTGATTTGACAAATCAAACTCATCATTGCCTGCCGATAAACACGGATTGACGACAGGCGACAACCACCAATACATTTACTGGATAATTACAAATGTCAATACAAGAAAATTTTAGCGAAATTAGTACCCCAAACGGTACGATTACTTTTGCCATCATGCAGACAAATTTTTGGGTGGGCGACATCAAGGGCAACGTGGGCAAGATGAAAGCCCTTGCCCTAGATGCCAAAGCTCGTGGGGCAGACATCGTCATCTTTCCTGAGCTGGCACTCATCGGCTATCCGCCAGAAGATTTGCTACTGCGTCCTACCTTGGCTGAGCGTGTCAAGATTGCCATGAATGAACTTGCCAAGATAGACGGCATTGTCACCATTTTAGGCTATCCGCACGTGGACAATCACGGCACGTTTAACTCGGCGGCGATATTACAAGGCGGTAGCCAAAAAGGCTTTTATCACAAACAATGCCTGCCAAACTATGGCGTGTTTGATGAAAAACGCTACTTTAAAAAAGGTCGCAATCAAGTCTTATTTGACTACAAAGGGCTGACCATCGGACTGCTCATTTGTGAAGACATCTGGCACGAAGCACCCATCAAAGCACTCAAAGATGAAGGGGCAGAAATGGTGGTCGTGCTAAATGCGTCACCCTTTGAAGTCGGCAAGCAAGCCGAACGTAAAGCACTCATCGCCCGTCAATCATCAACGCACAAGCTACCCATCATCTATGTCAATACCGTCGGTGCCCAAGATGACATCGTCTTTGACGGTGGCTCTATCGTCAGCCAAGCGGACGGCGAGATTGCTCACGAAGGGGCAAGATTCTTAAATCAGCTGATTATGGCAACCTTTGATGTATCAAGCGGACGCTTTGACACCCAAGCCAAACCGCCACTTGACTTATCCGAAGAGTCGCAAATCTACCAAGCCTTGGTGGTTGGCTTGCGTGATTATGTCAATCGCTCAGGCTTTAAGGGTGTGATTGTCGGACTCTCGGGGGGCATTGACAGTGCCTTGACCCTTGCCATCGCTGTGGATGCATTGGGTGCTGATAAAGTCTATGCGGTAATGATGCCTTATGAATATACATCGCAGATGAGTCTGGACGATGCCGCCGCCCAAGCCGCCCGTCTCAACGTCTCTTATACCATCTGCCCCATCCATGATGCGGTGGCAGGTCTCAAATCCACGCTCGCCCCACTCTTTGCAGGGGCAGCCCCTGACGTGACCGAAGAGAACCTACAAGCTCGGGCAAGGGGCGTGATACTCATGGCTCTATCCAACAAATTTGGACACATGGTCATCTCAACTGGCAACAAATCAGAAAATGCGGTCGGCTACTCTACCCTATATGGCGACATGGTTGGCGGATTTGATGTGCTAAAAGACGTCTACAAAACCGACGTGTACCGCCTAGCCGATTATCGCAATCGCCTAGAAGACAACCCTGTCATTCCTGAGCGTGTCATCACTCGTCCGCCATCGGCTGAGCTACGTCCCGACCAAAAAGACCAAGACAGCTTGCCTGACTATGCCCTACTTGATGCTATCTTAAAGATGTACATTGATGAAGATTTGGGCTACAAAGCCATCTGTGCGGCAGGTTTTGACCCTGCGGTCGTTGAACGTGTACTAACCATGGTAGACAGAGCCGAACACAAACGCCGTCAAGGGGCAATCGGCACTAAGATTACCGAAAAATCCTTTGGACGTGAACGCCGTTATCCGCTAGTCAATGGCTGGTCGGTAACGGGCGAGTTTTAAGGTTTTAATACTTACTTGATTGCAAAACCGTCAAAACATTGGCGGTTTTGTTTTATCAAAATAAAAAGATTATGTTAAATAAACTCTTTGGATAAACTCTTTGGA
>NZ_MXAP01000111.1 GCF_002027555.1 Moraxella equi | reverse complement strand
GTTCGGTTGGTATACAATGAGAATCGTTTTTAAATATTAACTGGGAGTAAATTTATGTCTGATTTGACCGACATCAAAGAAGTATTACAGCAGTGTGCAAGTGTGCCGATATCGTTACTAGATGGCATTGGTTATGATGGCAAATGTGATTTGGTGGCGGATGTGCTGTTTCCTGTGCTGGGTTGGGACAGCGATAATAACTATCAAACCCCTGCCGATGGGCAATTTATGGAATACATGGAGTGGAAAGAGCCTTATTTGGATTTTGACAAATTCGCTTTGATAAAACAGCGTGGCATTGCCATTGAAGATGAGTTTTTGGAGCATTATGCCCAAATATGTGGCGATGACGATGATGAAGATGATGATTTTGATGGTACTGACATTAACATGATGTTTGATGCCATGATACAAAAACAGATGGCACGATCTGAAGCCATGCGTGAGCTGTTTTTTAACTATTTTAATGAACAATTAGCAGGGCATGGGCTAAAATTGGTGGAGCTTGGCTCGCATGAAAATGCCTTTTTTCTACTGGTCCATGATAATGATGACATCAAAAAGCTCACTGATGTATTTGCCAATTATGATGTGGCGGTATCGGTGGGTTGATGGGTTTGTCTGATTTTGGCTGTATGGCCAACGAGCTTGATATTTGTCACGAGCTTGTGGGGGCGTGCTCATCACGCCCTTTTTTAATGGTTTTATTCTTACCGTTCGCATATCATTGAGCTTGTCATGATTTTAAAGATTTGGCGAAACATCATCTGCCAATGTCAGCAGATACGTTCGCATGGCAGGCAGTTCATCATGGGGGATGTTATTGAGCCACACCCCATCCACGGCACAGCGTATGACGGACAGACGTGGGCCGCTGTCGGTGCTTGCGTGGGTTTTGATTTTTTGGGCAAACCAATTTATCCACAACTCATTCATCTGGCTGTCAGCGGTCATCGCTTGGATAAGTCCCGCCCAGTCGCTTTGTAGTCCAATCTCTTGGTTGTCAAACATTACCCGCACATAGGCTTTGGTAAACGCTCCCATCTCGGTGGGGTGTGCGTCCATGTCGGCTAATATGGCGGTGTTGATTTGGGCGATGAACAGCTCTACCACGCTGGTGATGAGTTCGTCTTTGGATTTGAAATGATGAAACAGTCCGCCTTTGCTCGTGCCTGCCATGTCCGCCACTTTTTGCATGGACAGATTGCCAATACCGACATCTAGCATGAGATTTTTGGCACAGACTAGGATGGTGTGGCGTAACAGCTCGGGGTTGTTTTTGCGTTTGTTGGTTTTGTCATCTGATGTGGGTGTGGGGGTGTCGGTGGTAAATAAATCTTGCATAAGAATCTCTTGGGGTTAAAATAAAAAATAATTTTGAAAGTTAATGAGCGGTGGCGGATGAAAAGACATTCATAATCACCACACCTGCTACAATAAAAGCCATGCCGATGATGGCAGGCGTGTCTAAGGGCTGTTTTAGGATAAATATGCCAATCAAGGCGGTCAAGACAATGCCCACGCCCGACCAAATGGCATAGGTCATGCCAAGGGGAATGACCCTGACGACATGAGACAGCAAATAAAAAGCGATGGCAAAACCGGTCAGCGTGATACAGGTGGGGATGAGTTTGCTAAATCCGTCTGATTTTGCCAAAAAAGTCGAGCCTGTCACTTCGCTGATGATGGCAAGGGCGAGCAGGGCGTAAGCGGTAGAGAGTTGCATGATGATTTCAATGTTAAATATGATAAATAAAACCGACTGGTCGGTCTTTTATATTTTACAAGAAGCCATGACCAAATGCAAGTTTTTAGGGCGTGCCTGCCTTTTGTATTTGCAGTGAAAAATGAGAAAAATCGCACGTTTTTCAAGGAAAAAACGTAGGCTGATAATCATTCTATCAGACAAGTTCTTGACGCAGAAAAACAAGATTTAGCCATTTTTCATGCAAAAACGATTAGTTTTTCTCTAAAATATTTCTATATTGTAAATAGTGTTATAAAGGGCAGGCACGCCCTATTTACCCTTGCTTCATTCTCAACTTAAAATGGTAACTTATCGATTGTCTATGATTAGTTTGGATATACAAGGGGCGAATTTCAATTTGCACCTTGATAAATCAAGCACTTATAAAAAATTGAGAATGGGGTTTATCCTTGAGTTGGTTTATTTTGATAACGGGTGGGGTCAGGAACACCTGCCTGCACAAAGCCTTGATGACGTAGCACACAGCTGTCGCACTCGCCACAGGCTCGCCCGTCACTATCGGCACGGTAGCATGACACGGTTTGGGCATAGTCCACGCCCAGTGATAGCCCAAGCGTTAGGGTCTCAGCCTTGGATAAGTGCTGCAAGGGAGCGATGATGGATAGGCGTCTGCCTGCTCGCCCTGCCACAGTGGCAAGATTTGCCATGGTCTCAAAGGCACGAATGTAGTCGTCTCGGCAGTCAGGATAGCCCGAGAAATCAACCGAACTTACCCCGATGACGATGGCACAGGCTTCGGTCACTTCTGCCACGGCTAGGGCATAGGATAGAAAAATGGTGTTACGAGCAGGGACGTAGGTGACAGGCACGGCATCACTGTCTGCTTGATAATCAGGCACATCAATGCTGGTGTCGGTCAATGCCGAACCGCCAAGCTGAGCGATGTCAATGTCAATGATACGGTGTGACACGCCAAGTGTTTGGGCGATGGCGGATGAAAACGCAAGCTCGCTTGAATGCCGCTGCCCGTAGCGAAAACTGATGGCGGTAATCTCTTTAAAAACCGCTTTCGCCCAATACAGACAAGTGGTGGAGTCAAGCCCCCCTGAGAGCAAAACGACCGCCTTTTGGTGGGCAAAATCATCAGAATGGGGAATGTTAAGGTTATTGTTATCGGGGCAAAATGTCGTCATGAATTATAAACCATGTAAAGAATCAAGCAGTCAATTTTAGCATAAATCGCCTGATTTTTATAGGTATACCCACGTTTAGAAAAAAGCTCGGTTAATAAAGCAGGGAAATCGCACGTTTTTATGTAACATCGTTTAAAATCATCAGATTTTTGTCAAATCCCAATAAAAATATTATCAATGTTCAACACGCCCTGGTTTTTTGTTATAATTTGTCAATTTTAATAAAGCATGGGTTTATGGTAATGACTTCTCGTATGTTGATGGTGGTGGGGCTAGGCACTGTGTTGGTCGGCTGTCAGTCGTTGCCGTCTACACCGCACCTACCCAAAAGTACCGAGCTGACCGAGCGGATGCATTTGGCACATCAAGAACTGCTTGATAAACGCCTTGCCAATCAAATCAGTCACGGCGAAGATCACCTAAACCGCCATCATAACAAAAACATTCAAACAGGTTTTTTGGGTCACACACCATCTATCACGGTGCAATCTGATACTACCATTGACAACACAAAAGCCAAGGCTACATTGTCAAGTATCATTGATGAGCAGACTGAATACCATCCCACGCTCTCGGGTTATTACCCTATTGCCACAGGGGCAAATGCGTTTGCCGCACGCAGTATTTTGTCCGACATGGCAACGCACACTATTGATGTGCAGTACTATATCTGGCATGATGATGAGGCGGGTATTTTGATGTTAAAGGATTTGTGGCAGGCGGCAGAGCGAGGGGTGTTGGTACGACTCCTTTTGGATGATTTTAATAGCAATCCTAGGCTTGATGAGCATTTGGCGTTGTTTGCCAAGCACCCCAACATCGCCGTGCGTGTGGTGAATCCTTTTGTACATCGCCGTTATCGCTTTGTGAATTATCTGACATCGCCAAAACGTGTCAACGTGCGTATGCATAACAAGAGCATGACCTTTGATGATCACATCAGTGTTATTGGCGGGCGAAACATCGGCAATGAGTACCTAAATAACCATCAAAATAATCACTTTGCCGATTTGGACGTGCTACTCATTGGCGATGTGGTCGGCAAGATTACCAAGAGCTTTGATGAGTATTGGGGGTCGTCCACCGCTTATGACATTGAGACGCTCGTCAATGATGATAAAGAACGCCCCGATGAATCAGCCATGGCGGTGTTTAGTAAAGACGATACGGCAGGGTCAAACGCCACCAAAAACGAGCGAGCCTTACGCACTTATCGTAATGCCGTGGCAAGTAGCACCATTGGCGAGGATTTGCTGAGCAAAAAAGTGCCGTTTCGCTGGGCAGGCATTGACTTTCTGGCGGATGACGCCGTCAAGCTGGATGTCAAGGCAGGCAAAAATAACCCCAAAGATGGTCATCTGGTCAGCAAACTCCAACACGAACTCGGTCGCCCCAAAGAACGCCTAAGTATCATCTCATCGTATTTTGTCCCCACCAAAGATGGCGTGCGTACATTGACCACCCTTGCCAAAGAAGGTGTGGATATTAGCATTCTTACCAATTCCTTTGATGCCACCGACGTGGGGGCGGTACATGCCGGTTATGGGCATTGGCGTCGGGAGCTTTTGGCATCAGGGGTGAAACTCTATGAACTCAAATCCACCGCCAAAAACACCGAAGAGGATGAAAATAAACTGTGGCGAACCAAGCGAGTGACCACCACCAGTCTGCACGCCAAGGCTTTTGCTGTGGATGGTCATAAAGTATTTATCGGCTCGTATAATATCGACCCACGTTCGGCGAACATTAATACCGAGCTTGGGGTCATGATTTATGATGACGAGCTGGCACATCAGCTTCACAATGCCCTAAACAACGCAGACAAAGAGCGTAACGACAAAATCCTCAATCAAGTCTATGAGGTAAGTCTGGTTGATGGGCAGTTGCAGTGGCGAACCATCGAAGACGGCAAAGAGGTTATCTTTTATCAAGAACCAAAAATGAACATTCCTGAGCGTATGGGTGTGACCATCATGAGCTGGCTGCCGATTGATTGGCTTTTATAATGGATTGATTTTTGTCATGTTATAAACCCACAATTTTTTATTGATTTTTAGTTAAGTATCCATGTGTTTTATTAATTTTGGTAATGAATAATGGAAATTGTTGCTATTTTAATCAATTTTTAGTACATTATGCCAAAATAATTCGAACAATATAATAATGCCAAACTCACCTTTATTACCCCATCATTTTCGCTTGATTGTCACGACTGCCACAGTAACCATGTTGGCATTCTTTGATTATGCTTTGGTATTTTTCCTAAAAGAGGTGATTGTCGCCAACTTTTTTGGTGGGCGTGAAGTGATGTGGTTGTATTCAATGCAGGCGGTAGGGCTATTTTTGGGGGCGTATATCGCTCACCCCATTGGTGGGTTTTTGCTCGGACAGTATGGCGACATGAATGGCAGGCGTGCGGTGCTGTTTTTAAGCTTGTTTGGGCTGACGGTGTTTACGCTGATTCTTGCTTTCTTGCCAACTTATCAGCATTTGGGAGTGCTAGCTTCGATTTTGTTTATATTGGCTCGCTTTGGGCAGGGGCTGGCTTATGGCGGTCAGATTCCATCGGCGTTGGTGCTCATTACTGAACAGTTACCCATGCGTCATGTTGGTTTCGGCTGTGGGATTGTGGTGGCAGGAGCATTGGCAGGATTGCTGTTTATCAAGTTTTTGGTTACTTACTTGGTGGGTAGTTTAAGTTATGTTGACATGCTAAGCTATGGTTGGCGGATACCGTTTTTGGTGGGTGGGGTTTTATCAGCAGGACTGCTACTGTCCTTAAAGCTACTTAAAGAAACACCCATTTCCACCCAAACCAAAGACCGTCATGACACCGAAGAACATACGCTCAGTGCCATGAGTTTTGATGGACTAACCAAAACCCAAATCCAAGATTTGGCAAGCACCAACATTTTTAATGAAGACAAGCAAGTCGCCCAAAAATACTCTTTTTTGCAAATTATCACCAAAAATCGCTTATCTAGTCTGATTCCTGCGGTGTTGGTGTCATGGATTGTTTTAAGTGTGTTTATTGTTATTGCCATGATAATGCCTGAGTTGTTAAACATTAATTTTAGCATTTCAGAGAGTAATCTGATTTTTGGATCGGGCATTGCCACACTGTTTATGATGATTGGCTGTGTGTTTTATGGCTATTTGGCAGACAGGATGAATATCGGCAAAGTCATGATTTTTGGAGGGATTTTGCTAATTTTAAATACCTCACTGTTTTTTGCTCAGCTTAGATATGGTGGCGAATTGATACTATTGTGGTCGGCACTACTTGGCTTTTCAGGGGGCATGATTGCCACGTTGCCTGCGGTTTTAGTGCGACTGTTCCCTAGTAAAATCCGCCTAACCAGCATTGCCTTGACTTACAATGTCGTTTATGTATTGGTCGCAGGTGGTGTACCGTCACTGTTGGCATTTGCCACGTTTCATCTACCACTTGCCCCTGCTTTGTATCTCTTATGGGTGGGGCTTCTGACGATATTTTTAAGTTTTTATATCTATTATCTGCCCAGAAGTGAGCGAGACATCGCCAGATAATCATGTGGCAGTCATGTATACCAACCGAACCCAA
>NZ_MXAP01000110.1 GCF_002027555.1 Moraxella equi | reverse complement strand
TGCGTATTACGCACCAATATGCTAAAATTTGGACGGTAGGGGTAATTTATTCACCCAAAAATCTTACAATCAATCCTAACTGACGTCATGAGCGGTCTTACCTTACAAGGCGTGATTTGGCGGATACTGTCATCAAGGCTTGGGCGAGCGGTCAGCCCTGCAAAATACAGCATCGCAAGTACAGTCAAATCAAGCCCGCCATGCACCGTATAGCCAATGCCCCTTGACGGACGGGGATTAATCTCAAGGACTTTATGATTGCCATGTTCATCGGCACGGGTCTGCACGCTCACAATACCGTCCGCCCCAAACGATTGAATGAGCGGGACGACCACGTCCATGACAGACCGCTCATAACCGACATATTGTACCGAGCCGACCTTGTGGCGAGTGATAGCCCCGAGTATCTCGCCACGCTCGCACACCACGTCTATGGAGTACTCTTGTCCTGATAGGTAGGGCATGAGTAGCATAGGCGTTTGTTTGGCGTGGGGACTATTTTGGTGGGCGTGCAAAAATTCGTCGGTGTGGATTTTTTTGTGATTGGTGCGATACAGATGATAAAAGGGGTCGGTTTGACCATGATGATTATCCAAAATCCAAAGCCCTTCGGCAAAAATCCCCTGCACGGGCTTTATACACAGTCTTTGGTTGCCATGTTTGGCAATGAGTGCGGTCAGCTCATCAAAGCTGTCAAACCGCCACGCTGTCGCCACAGGTATGTTGTGGGCATAGCAGTGCTGGGTGAAGGTAAATTTATCATCAATGGTGTATAAGGTATCAACGCAAGTCGCCCCTGTCAAAAGACGCACGCCATGACGGGCAAGCTGTGAGTGATACGGTTCATAATCCACACCATTTCGTCCTGTCAGTAGCACCGACACACCTTTATTTATGGCACTGTCCACCACAAATGGCACACGGCTTTCATCATTAGGTTCGGCAATGGTTTCATCGGCAAGCGATAGGATTTCAGGGCGGTCATGGCGGTGGCTTGCGATGATATATAAATCGTGCGTTTGCTTAATGCGTTGTAGGGATATCAGCATATCACGCTAGCTGGATTGAGCTTCGGCAAGCCAAAGGGCGGTTGTCATGGCGTTTTTGGTAAAAATAAATAAGCTATTTTGGCATAAGACGATGAGTTTGGGTGTGAAAATTTTGATGATAAAAGACCTGCATTGACAAATGATAATTGTGCTATAATACCTAAAAAAGGACATTTTCCCATGACTTTAACCTTACAAAAAATAGAAGACATCGCCCCTGACCAAGCGTCCTTATCGTCCGCCAAAAAGCTCCTCTCGCCAAGCAAATGGCAAGGGCAGGGCTTTTGCGAAACCACCCACACCGCTTGGGGCGAGTGTCAAGGCTCAGGCTCAAAACCTTATTATGTCGTGGTTGATGTGTCTGACATCGGCTATAAATGTACTTGCCCCTCTCGCAAATTTCCCTGCAAACACGCCCTAGCCCTGATGTGGCGGTATGTGGACGACCCATCGCCCTTTGCCCCAAGCCCCACGCCTGACTGGGTGTCGGACTGGCTAGGCAGACGGCGAAAAACGACCAAAGCCGACACCGTAGACGACACAAAAAAAGACGGCACCTTTAAACCCAAAAAATCCATTGCCCTTGCTGACACCACAGACGACACCACTTCGCCCATTGATTCCGAAAAAGCTCAAAAACAAGCCGAATCCGCCAAAAAACGAGCCGAAAAAGTCAAAGCCACCACTGACGCCCAAATCAGTGCAGGGCTTGACGAATTTGTCGGCTGGCTTGACGACCAAGTACGGCTTGGCATGGGCGTGTTTTTGGATAAGGCAAGCGAACGCAGTCGGCAGATTTCGGCTCGTTTGGTGGATGCTAAGGCAGGCGGTCTTTCGTCTATGGTGGACGAATTGCCGTCTATACTGCACAATACCCCAAAGGCGGACAGAGCAAGCGTTGCCTTTGCCAATTTTGGGCGGTGGTATCTGCTATGCCAAGCATGGCAAAAAAATCCTGACGATCCCGATGTCCGCCGTATTATTACCAAAGCTGAGGACAAAGAAACCGTGCTTTTGGGTTCGCCTTTGGCGGTGATTGGGGCGTGGCAAGTGGTGGGCGAGAGGGTGGAGACACGCCGAGATGGGCTGATTAGCCACACCACTTATTTGGTGCGACTTTCGGACGAAAATTTGGCGGACGAAAATAGCGACCCTGCCACGCCAACCACTGCCGTACTTTTAGATTTTCAGCACCCAAGCGGTGGGGGCAAACGCACCACAGGCAAGGTTGGCTCGGTGATGGCGGGACGGCTTGTTTATTATCCCAGCCGTGTGCCATTTCGGGCGTTTTTTGAGACGGTGGAGACCAAATTTATCAACGCCAGCACTTCTTATTATGACCCTGCGGTCAAAGTGGTGGATAGCGATACGCCACTGCCTACTCTCATGCTTTGTCAGCAAAAATTAGCCACCGCCTACGCCACCCAATTAACCCACCTTGCTTGGGCGAATGAATTTTTGTACGCTGGGGGCAAGGGACGACTTGCCAAAGATGAGCGAGGGCGGTTTTGGTATATAAATGATGGCGAAACCATTTTTTTAAAAAACAATGAGTTATCCGAGCTTGTGTTGTCATCGGACATTGAGTCTGCCTTTATTTTGTGGGACGGACGGGCAGGCGAGCTACTTAGTGTGCAGACAAAATGGGGGCTATTGGCGTGCTGAGTTTATGCCACCAATGACACCACAAAAGCCATTCATAATTCAAAGCCAAAACGGTGCGTCATACGCACCTTGCGCCCAATATTGGTTTTGTTGTATTTTTTATGTTTTGGTGTTCAATAATGGATTATAATCCTATGATAAATAAAGAAAAAATAGACCAGTTTTATGCCAAATTGATGATTGCCAATGATGGCATTAGCGAGCCTTTGCCCTTTGGGGACGAGTTGTCCACGCTTGGAAAAATCACGCTCATTAGCCAGTATGAGACGATGATGTACGACCACGCCCCAAGTGGCGAGCTGACGCGTGCCAAACCTTTGCCAGAACTTGATTTGCCTGTGTTGCCAAAACATCTTTGGCGACTTTTGGGTCAGGTGTTTGAACAATGTTGTGATAATTATCTTACGATGGTGCGACTTTTGATGTTTATTCACAAGCGAGGCTATGGCGTGCCACCGACCGTTTGGCTACCGTCTAAGCACATGAAAACCGAGTTTAATGATGTGGATGGCATGAATTTTGAGGGTGAGTTACCAAGCCCTTATCTGGCATGGCTGGCGTGGGTCAATGACGAGCAGACCACCGCCTTTGATGAGCCATTGACGGCGGACAATTGGGACGAGTTTTATCCTGCCGAGCGGATTAGGCGACTAAAAAACCTACGCAAAAGCGACCCCAAAACCGCCCTTGATTTAATCAGTCAATTTGCCCCCAACGAACCTGCTGAAAAACGCTTGGCAATCATTGAAACGTTGGCGGTCAATTTGTCCGATGAGGATAAAGCATTTTTGCAAAGTTTGGATAAAGACCGCTCCCAAAAAGTCAAAGAACTCTCAAAACAATTATTGGCACGCTTGGGTAACTTTGACAATGATGATGAGCTTGCCGATGAATTGTTTGGTGAATTGGAAATGACGGGGGACGGCATTATGTTTAAGTCCACCAAAAACAACACCAAATCCCAAAACAATTTTGAAAAATTACAAAAGGTCAATTTCTTTGTCCTTGCCAAAAAATTTGACTTATCACTTGTGGATTTTGTGCTGGCTTGGGATTTTAAACATGGCAACCATTATCATCGTTATTATGATGTCAATGCCGTGCTGTTGGAGCGAGCCGTGCCGTTATTGAGCGATGAGGAAGTACAGCAAGTTGCCACCACGCTCATGCCTATCATGCTCAAAAACAGCTCTTTGTATTGGCAAAAAATACGTGCCAGATTACCTGTGTCATTTCGTCAAGAATTTGCCGACAAATTGTTTGCTAAGGGCGAGAGTTTTTTGTACTTATTGGGCATGATGCCTCATCAATTGCAAGTAAATGCCAAAACCTTGCAAGCAAGTAGCAGTTATAAAAAAATGATTGCCAATATTCAAAAATGGCAAGAAAAATATTCAGGCTATATTGATGATTATCATATTTGCCAAGAAGTCCGTGCCTTAGGATTACTTGTGGGTCAAGACACCGCCAAAGAATGCCTTGCCCATTTAGAGGGGTTGGGTATCATGAGAACCGACCCTGCATTATCAATGTTGCATTTTAATGCGTTGCTCGATAAAAGGGCGGATTGATTTTGATTGACAAAGTTGACAAAGTAGGGCGTGTTGAACTTTTGTATTTGCGATTAAAAATGAGAAAAATCGCACGATTTTCTAGGAAAAAGTCGCAGGCAATATGATAATATTGGCAAGACTTTTGACGCAGAAAATCAAGATTTAGCCATTTTTAATGCAAAAACGCATAATTTATTTCTAAAAATATTGCCAGCTTGTAAATAGTGTTATAAAGGTTCAACACGCCCTAAGGTGCATACCACGCACCATAAAAGATTAAGCTTAAAAACGGTGTGTCATACGCA
>NZ_MXAP01000011.1 GCF_002027555.1 Moraxella equi | reverse complement strand
AGGGATACAGTTGCTACAAATTGGTAATTAATAATGAAACAATACCTAGAACTCCTATCCCATATTCTAAACAATGGCGATGATAAAGAAGACCGTACAGGCACAGGCACTCGTAGCGTATTTGGCTATCAAATGCGGTTTAATTTGGCGGACGGCTTTCCCCTGCTCACCACAAAAAAAGTGCATATGAAATCCATTATTTATGAGCTTTTATGGTTTATTAAAGGCGATACCAATGTCAAATATCTGCAAGACAATGGCGTAACCATTTGGGACGAATGGGCAACGGCAGAGCAAACCGCCCGTTTTGGACGACAAGCGGGCGATTTGGGGGCGGTGTATGGTCATCAATGGCGTAATTTTGGGGCAACCAAAAACGCTGACGGCTCGTATCAGGCGGACGGCTTTGACCAACTGTCTTGGCTGATTAACGAAATCAAAACCAACCCCAATTCTCGCCGTTTGATTATTT
The DNA here is from genome assembly GCF_002027555.1 of Moraxella equi. Lineage (GTDB taxonomy): Bacteria > Pseudomonadota > Gammaproteobacteria > Pseudomonadales > Moraxellaceae > Moraxella > Moraxella equi. The sequence continues at coordinate 16,657 of NZ_MXAP01000011.1, read as the reverse complement.
CTGGCTGGAATCCGATTGAAGCAGGACAAGTTGCCTTACCGCCTTGCCATACTTTATTTCAATTTTTTGTGGTGAATAATAAACTCTCTTGCCAACTGTATCAACGCTCGGCAGATGTATTTTTGGGCGTGCCGTTTAATATTGCAAGCTATGCCCTTTTAACGCATATGATTGCCCAAGTGTGTGATTTAGAAGTGGGCGAATTTATATGGACAGGGGGCGATACGCATTTATATCATAACCATTTTGAACAAGCAAAATTGCAATTAACCCGTGAGCCGTTACCACTTTGTCAGTTAGAGTTAAATCCTGATGTTAAAGATTTATTTGAATTTGACTTTGATGATATTAACATTGTAAATTATCAATCGCACGAGAGAATTAAGGCGGATGTGGCGGTGTGATAAAATACCACGCATCAAATATCGCCCCATTGCCATCATTGCCCTACTAATCTCAGCAGTTAGTTTGTTTTTTGTTACTGCTGAGAATTTATGTTTTGATTATTTTTCATCAGGACATATAATGAAAATTAGTGAAATTTACAGTTCTGGAAATGATGACGGCATAGCATTCACCTTATTAGCACTTGTTGGGCTGTTATTTGTTGTGATATTTAGCTTTTGCAAAAATAAAATTATTTATGTTATTTTTGCTATGACTTACCTGCTTGTCAGCACCCTCATAAGCTGGTGGACAGAAAGCAACAGTTTTACCAATTTATTGTATACATCTATTTATCATTGTCAAAATAATTACTTACTTATTTTTGTGCTTGGACAGGTATTATTTTGGTTACTAAGCATTTGTTTTATCAAAAATAGCAATGATGTTTATGAATAACTCAAAAGATGAGAGACTAAGATGAGCCTATCCAATCTAAAAAATCAGTTACTTCAAAAAAATATTCAAATCGTCCATGTGGTCGCCAAAGACCGTCAAAACTGTATCGGCAAGGATAATAATTTGGCTTGGCATATCCCCGAAGATTTAAAGCATTTTAAAGAAATTACCACAGGGGGCGTGATTGTCATGGGACGAAAAACCTTCCAGTCGCTCGGTCGCCCCCTGCCCAATCGCACGCACCACGTCATCACAAAAGATACGACATGGACGGCGGACGGTGTGGCGGTCGCTCATGACTTGCCAACCGCTATCGACAGCGCTAAGACGGACGCGGTGCGACTGGGCAAGGATAGGATTTTTATCATTGGTGGGGGCGAGATTTACCGCCAAAGCCTAGATATGGCGGACATTTTGGAAATCACCGAAGTGGATTTGGACGTGCAAGGTGACACGCATTATCCTACCATTACAGACGATTTTTGTGAAGTGTGGCGGTCAGATAGACAAACAGACGATAAGAGCGGAATTGGGTTTGAGTTTGTGCGGTATGAAAAATCGGCATGATTCTTGCATGGTTATTGCGTGATTATTGATGGTTTTCATTTTTCCATTTTAACAAGGTATTTTTATGAAACATCTTAGCCTACTTGCCCTATTGGCATTCGCCCTAACTGGCTGTAACGCCATGACCGCCACTGCCGACAAAGCGATGAACAAACAAAGCTCATTTTCCCAAGAGCCTAGCACTCGCTATCCAACCGTTGATGAACAAAAAGACAGCGAGCAAGCCGAGTTCGGTCAGCAGACATTTGAATGATACTAAAAATCCCCAATCATGGGGATTTTTTATGCCATACTAGGACGTGCCTGCCTTTTGTATTTGCAATGAAAAATGCCCGTTTAAAAAAGCAGGGGAATCGCCCATTTTTCAAGGAAAAATTGAAGTTTGATAGTTATTCTGTCAAACAAGCTTTTATTATGAAAAACAATCCAACCACTTAACTGGGTAAATTTTTAAGAATTTTAACCTAATTTTTAAATTAGGTGGTCGGATAGCCATTTTTCATGCAAAAACATTGTTTTATTTCTAAAACATTTCTATGTTTTAAATTGTGTTATAAAGGTTAGGCACGCCCTAGAACTTAACGGTGGCACTTAGGCTAAAATTACGCCCCATTTGTGGCACAAAGGGCAAAAATGAGTTATGGATATACACTTTCTCATCAAGCACGTTATTGGCTCGCAAAGATAGGGTGTAGTCTACGTTGCCCCAGTGGTTGTGATAGTCCAAGCCGAGATTGAGCAGGTTATAACCCTTAGTAACATTCTCGGTGATGGTGCGTGCCTGCATGGTAAGTGGATTTTCGGAATTATTATAGGACATTCCCTCATGTTTAGGCTTAATGGCAATGGTGGATGTAGAGACCTTATTTTGCTCAAAGACATGGCTGTATTCGGCATTGGCAGACCATTTATCACCAAAATAACCTTGCCAACGCATACCCAATCGCATGGGCGGTACTCGTGGAGCATTGGTGGCAGGACGTTCTAGCCAGTCGTAGTCATCTTCGTTTGGGGTGGTTGTGCCGTTTTTATAGACATTAATGGTACGACTACATTCATTATCAGGATCAATTTGACCCCATTCTTCGGGCGTCTTATCAGCACAAGTTAGACTACTTGTACCATCTTTATCATAGAAACCATCTTCTGTAACTTGCATTTCTTTGATATCATCATCAAAATACACCCATTTCCTGCCCGAATGCAACAATTTACCTTTGACAGGGGCTAGACTGCCAATCTTGCCACGCACCATGTCGCCAAACAACGTGATGTCATGGTCAGGACTGGCATGGAAAGTCATCTCGCCTTCTAGTCCGTAGAATTTGGCGGTGGTTTGGTTATAACGGCGGATATATAGATTGCCTGCTTTGACAATATTTTCATTAAAAATATAATTGTCAAAATCACTATAATAAGCACTGCCCTTATAGCTAAACTTATCGCCTGTATGGCTAAGAGCTAACTCGTAGTTGTCCGACTTTTCTTTGGTTAGGTCTTTATTGCCGTACTCAAATGAGTTGGTCGCCAAATGTTTGCCACTAAAATACAGCTCCATCGGGGCAGGCAAGCGTTCATTATGCGAATAAGTCGCAGACAGACGGTAATCGGGGGCGAACTCCCAATGTGCCGTACCTGCATAGGATACCGCACTTTGGGCGTAGGGCGACAAGTCAGGGTGGCGTGGCGTACGTGCGACAATGACCGCTCCTTGTTTGTAGCGTTCTAGCTTATCCGCCAACAGTTCGTGGTCGTACTCGACAGGTGTTTTTTGGCGTTCATACCGCACTGCCCCTTCTAGGGTGAGATTGCCTTTATTAAAACTCTCTAAGGCAAATACGCTAAAATTCTTGTTGGTGTGTGGTACAAGCAAATAGCGTGGGTCTGCCTTTGATGTGTCGCCATAGCTAGGTAGATAAGGAATAACGGCACTTGCCTTTTGGGTTTGGTATTGTACACCTGCCATACCCTTTAATGTACCACCAAATAGCGATGCAGGCGAATGATAACCCTCTAGACGTGAATTAAAGCCTTTGTTTTTAAAAATAGCTGCTGGATGCCCACGATCAGCGATCGCTTTGCTTTGTTTTTCTTCATCGGTTTTTGCATCAATGCCTGTTTTGCGAGTGGGGTTGCCAGGGTCTTTTTCGTCATGAAAATAATCAGCATAAGTCAGCGATAGTCGCACTTTATCCATGCCACGCACAGGGTTATTTAGCTCACCACGCAAATCATAGCGGTCGGTTTTCATGTCCACCCATGGGCCTGAATGGTTGTGGTCGTGGTCAAAGCCAAGGGGCTTGTCATGGCTATGTCCATGCTCTTCGCCATTGTCCGCCACTTTACAACCGTCAAAATGCGGGGTATCCACAATGTCTTCATCATCCATAAGATGTGGATAAGCATTCAAATAATAACGCCCTGCCACCGCCCGCTCAGGATTATCAATAGCACTGATAAAGTCGGCGGTGCAACTGTCATAATGATGGTTATGCCCCGGTATCCCATATTTATCCTGACGGCGACTGTATGACACCCCAATATGCCCTTTATCGCCAATATAAGACACGCCCACCGTGCCAACGGTCGATTTATTATGGCTGTCAGGCAAGTAGTCTAGCATGACATCAGACTGAAATCCTGGGACTTTATAATCATCAGCACGGCGGGTCAGTCCTTCGACTCGCACCGCCACGTTTTGCCCCACGCCCATGTTAAGACTGGCTGTGGCAACCCTCTCGTTACTGCCTGTGTTATAGCGTAACAACGTCTCGCCTTCGATGTTGTCCTTGATGTTACCCTGTGGCATACGGCTAGGAATCCGCTCGTCAACGACATTCACCACGCCTGCCTGCGACGCTGTGCCATACAGGAGCGTACCTGCTCCACGCACCACCTCTACACGACTTGCCAATAATGTATCAGCGGCGACCACATGGTCGGGTGATAATGATGACATATCAATGACGTCCGTGCCGTTTTGCAGAATCTTCACTCGCACCCCGTCCTGTCCACGAATGATAGGCTTACTCGCCCCACCGCCAAAGGGGTTAGAGTGAATACCCAGCTCGCCTGCTAGGGCATTACCCAGCGTTGCCGAGCGGTGTTTGAGTTTATCACGCCCCACCGTCATCTGCGTGCCGATAGACGGACGGTCAATATAAATGGTCTCATCAGCAAGCACCACCGTCGGCTCATCGCTCTGCGATTCATCGGCATAAGCAAGCTGAGTACTAAGGGCAACCGCCACCGCAAGGCATAAGGGGGTTTTGCTTGGGCGTTTGGGTATTTGATGATTGATTAAATGATGACTGGATTGTTTTAACACAATCTTACTCCTGTTTACATTACAATTAAAATAGAAACATTATAACATAACTAAGATAAATTGAAATATTATAACATGACAAAATAATCATCATTTAACAAAAAAAAGAGCGTCTATGATAGACACTCTTTTACTTTTAAAATAAAACGGCTTTTACACGCTACTGCTGTGTATCGCTCTTATTTTGGGTTGGGCTTGGATTTTGGCTGTCGCTTTGGGCTTGCTCGGCTTGTCTTTGGTCAATCTCCGCCATGCTTGTGGCAGGGATAAATTGCCCGTTATTGACGTCCGTTCCCCGTTCGGCGTGTTCGGCTTTTAGCGATTTGGCGACTTCGGGGGGCATATAGTTCTCATCATGCTTGGCAAGCACTTCACTGGCGACAAACGTCCCACCCTGCAACTCGCCTGTTGCCACTACCCCTGAATTTTCGGCAAACAAATCAGGCAATACACCCCGATACGTCATTGGTACAACCGCTTTATAATCGGTGATTTGAAATTGGATATTTAACGGGTCATTGGGGTCTCGCTTGACCGAGCCTGCCACCACCATGCCCCCTGCACGGATACGCTTATTCTCAGGGGCTTTACCAGCAGTAATGGCGGTCGGGTCAAAATAATAATCCGTCTGCTGACGAATGGCGTACAAAATGAGCCCCACCGCCACTGCCACACCCACCAGCATGGCGATGACCCACATGAGCTTTTTTTGGCGTGCATTATTCATAACTTAACCCTTTGCCAGTGCTTGGCGTTGTTTGTTGGTGAGTTTTTTGGTCTGGGTGGACAGTTTGGCAATGGTCTTGGTGCGTTCGCTTTTGGCATACCAAATCATAAGCAGTATCGCCCCAAACACTAAGGCATAACACGTCCACACATAAGCACCATGACCATTCATGTGGATAAAGTCTGCTAAATTTTGAAAATACGGTGTCATTGCTTGCCCCTTTTGAGCTGGCTATTTTTTAGCATTTAGGTAGTTGGCTACCCATGCTTTGTTGTGTTCACGTTGTAAAATCAAGGAATTGGTGCGATAAATGGCAAGAGCTGCCACCATAAAATACATACCGAGCATCATAATGAGCAGTGGCACCCACATACTGGCGGACATTTTTGGGGCGTTGGTTACGGTAAACGTCGCCCCTTGATGTAGGGTATTCCACCACTCTACCGAGTATTTGATAATCGGCAGATTGACCGCCCCAACAATGGATAAAATCGCCGCTGCCTTACCCCGATTTTGGCTATGCTCAAAAGCACTAAACAGTGCCATGACCCCTGCATACAAAAACGCCAAAATCAGCATTGATGTCAAACGTGCGTCCCACACCCAGTACGTCCCCCATGTCGGTTTCGCCCAAATCGAGCCTGTCAAGAGACTTAGCACACAGCAGATAAAGCCAATCGGGGCGACCGCTTGGGCGACAATATTGGCGGTTTTGATTTTCCACACCAAAAAAATGACCCCAAGCACGCTCATGGCAAAATAAATACTCATGGCAAGGCTGGCGGTCGGCACATGGATAAAAATAATGCGATAACTGTTGCCCTGCAAATAATCAGGCGGAGCGAACATGAGTCCCCACACCGTGCCAATGCTCATGAGTACAAAGGCAATCAGGGCAAGCCACTTGACCCACGGCGAGAAAATCTTAAAAAATCGCTCTGTGCCAACGGTCGTCAAAAAACCCTGCCAAAGACGATTAAAAAATCCTGAATTTTTGGCGGCTGGGGGATTGGCTTTTTGGGCGTTTGGCATGGCTCACCGTAACAATGTCAATGGCAGTAAAATGGTAATGATTAAAATTGAGAATAGGACAATAAATGGCTAATTATAGCATATTTTTGGCGATTGTCAGTAATTGATAAACCACCGACAATGACCGACTTGGTAAAAAATCTGTCAAATTCGCTCATTTATAAAACAAATTTTTCTCATTTTGCCCTTTTTACCCAATTATTTTGAAAAAAATTAAAAATTTTGCCGATTTTGGTAAAAATAATTTGCCTTTTTTATCAGATTTGTTCAAAATATACGATTAACTTTTGATTTTAAAAAATAATCGAGAAATTCATGACTGACCGCCCCATTGCCCTTGATTTACAAGACATTCACAAAAATTATGGCTCGCTTGAAGTCTTAAAAGGCGTCTCTTTGACCGCTTATGACGGCGATGTCATCAGTATCTTAGGGTCATCAGGTTCGGGCAAATCTACCCTGCTTCGCTGTATCAATTTATTAGAAAAGCCCAGTGCTGGCAAGATTTTTGTGGGCAATGAAGAGCTACAACTCACCCCCAAAAAAGGCGAGCTTACCGCCAAAAACCCCAAACAACTTGAAAAACTTCGCTCTGAGATTGGCTTTGTGTTTCAATCATTTAACCTATGGCCACACAAGACCATTTTGGAGAATATCACCGAAGCCCCCATTCATGTGCTGGGCGTGAGCAAGGCAGACGCCATTGCCGAAGGTGAACGCCTGCTTGCCAAAGTGGGACTACTGGACAAAAAAGACGCCTACCCTGACAACCTATCAGGCGGTCAGCGTCAGCGTGTGGCAATCGCCCGTTCGCTTGCCATGAAACCCAAAGTTCTGCTGTTTGATGAACCCACGTCCGCCCTAGACCCAGAGCTTGTTAACGAAGTGCTGGCGGTCATGCGTGAGCTTGCCAGTGAAGGGCGTACCATGCTTATCGTTACCCATGAAATGCGATTTGCCAAAGAAGTCTCAACCAAAGTCGTCTTTTTACATCAAGGGCGAATCGAAGAGATGGGTACGCCAACCGAAGTGTTTGAAAATCCCAAATCCGAGCGTGTCAAAGAATTTATGGCGTCTCATCAATAAAGTAAGCACCCAACCCTTTTACCGACTTTTTATCAACCCCGAACATAAGGATTGTTATGAACGCATTTGCCAAATTCTCCCTAAGCCTACTCACAGCCAGCACCCTAGTTGCCTGTGGGGGTGACAAGCCTACCGATGTACCAAAGGCAGACGCCACCGCCCCACAAGCAGGCGAAGGCAAAAGTCTGATCATCGCCACCGAAGCCAACTACCCACCCTTTAATAACATGACTGCCGATGGTAAAATTATCGGTTTTGATGTGGATGTCATCAATGCCGTCTGTGCCGAGATTAAAGCAAACTGCGACATCGTGGCACAGGACTGGGACGGCTTATTACCCGGTCTTTTGACCAACAAATACGATGCGGTCATCGCTGGTATGTCCATCACGCCCGAACGCCAAGCACAGGTTGATTTCTCTGAGCCGTATTTTAGTAATACCATCGTGTGGCTCTCCAAAACGGACGGCTCATTTGACCCGAGTAACATCAAAAATCTGGTGCTAGGCAGTCAGCGTTCTACCACAGGCGCGGACTACATCACCCAAAAATATGATGGCAAAGACGGCAACCGTGTTCAGCTTTATGACACCTACACCAACTCTTATCTTGACCTAAAAGCAGGGCGAAATCATGCGGTCATGGCAGAGAAAGTCTCGGCAATGGACTGGCTAAAACAAGACAATGACGGCTTTGGACTGGTCGGAGATGAGATTGACAACAACGACAATCTAGGCATTGCCGTGCGTAAAGGCGACGCTCTAAAAGCGGACTTTGATAAAGCACTCGCCACCCTAAAAGCCAATGGCAGACTTGCCGAGCTAGAAAAACAGCACTTTGGCGATACTGCCGAGCCAACACCAAGCGAGACTGCCGAGCCAGCGGTTGTCGAACCTGCTGACACCACCCAAGCAGAGGAGTCTGCTACTGCCGAGCCTGCAAAAAGCGAATAATTTAAAACCACCCACTAACCAAAAGGTTTTATCATGAAAATCAAATACTTAGCCATCGCCTTAACCGCCCTTGCCCTAACTGCCTGCGGGGGCGACAAACCTGCCGATACCACCGCAAACACCGCCACCACTGGCACCAATGACGGCAAAAAAGTACTGATTGCGACCGAATCAAGCTTTAAGCCATTTAGCTATTTGGACAATACAGGCAATCTGGTCGGTTTTGAGATTGACCTTGCCAATGCCCTATGCACCGAGATGAAAGCCGACTGCGACATCGTAGCACAGGACTGGGACAGTCTCATTCCAAGCCTACAAGCCAATAAATCGGATGCCATCATGGCAGGTATGTCTATCACGCCAGAACGCCTAGAAGTGGTGGATTTCTCTGATGCCTACTTTGATAACACGCTTATCCTAGTCGGCAAAAAAGGCGACAACATCACCATTAACGACCTAGCAGGCAAAACCGTGGGCGTACAGCAAGCCACCGTCTCGGGCGAATATCTTGCCAAACATCAGCCTAACGCTACCGTCAAGGCGTATGATAAGCAGGACAACGTCCATCTTGACCTAAGTGCAGGGCGTATTGATTATATGCTTGCCGACTTCGTGCCAGCGTCTGATTGGCTAAAAACCGATGCAGGGGCAAACTTTGAGATTAAGGGCGAGCCGATTGATATTAATGACAAAGTAGGTATTGCCGTGCGTAAAGATGATGCCCTAAAAGGCGAGTTTAACACCGCTTTGGCAAATCTAAAAGCCAGTGGCAAATATGACGAGCTTGTGGCAAAATACTTTGCAATCACTGGGTCTGCCAGTATTCCTAACAACGCTCCCACTCCTGCTGACACGCCTGCCCCTGCTGGCGATACCGAGCCTGTGAGCGAGCCTGCGGACGCAAGCGAGACTGCCGAGCCTACCAAGAAATAATCAACACACAACGCATAGGGTAAGCCCTGTGCGTTTTTGTTTTATCAATCAACTTACTTGACTGACATTTATTAAGGACAATTAATGAAACGTACTGCCTTAGTCGCACTTATTGGCACCCTACTGCTGACCGCCTGTGGGGGCGATAAACCCGCCGATAATACCACCACAACAAGCACCAATAACACCACCCAAACCCTGCGCATTGCCACCGAAGGGGCGTACGCACCCTTTAACTACACCAACAATGACAGCTCTCTAGCAGGATTTGATGTGGACATTGCCAACGCCCTATGTGCCAAAATGGCAGTCACTTGTGAGATTAACGCCCAAGATTGGGACGGTATCATTCCTGCTCTAAAAACGGGTAAATTTGACGCCATCGTCTCTGCCATGAGCGTTACCCTGAACGCTCCGAACAGGTGAGTTTTAGCGAGCCATATTTTGTCAATACTTTGGTTTTTGTTGCCAAAAATGACAACTCCTTTGACCCTGCCAATCCTGACAACATCAAATCCGCCAAAATCTCCGTCCAAGACTCCACCATTTCTAGTCAATGGCTCACCCAAACCTATCCTGATGTCAAGCCAACTCTACATAGCACACTAGTTAATGCCTTTTTAGACTTAGGGGCGAGTCGCTCGGACGTGGTCATCAGCGACAAAATGCCTGCGATGACATGGCTAGGGAGTGAGCTTGGTAAGGATTTTGCGGTAAAAGGCGATGAGATTGACATTAATGACAACTTTGCCATCGCTGTTGATAAGGGTAATGATGAACTGCTTGCCAAATTCAACCAAGCCCTAGCCGACATCAAGGCAGACGGCACTTATGATAAAATCGTCATTGAGCATTTTGGCGAGAGTATGGTTAGTAAATAACTATTCTTTTTGAGTTATTTTAAAAACTTAACACAAATTTACAAAAATTTGGTAAAATAAGCGTTTTATTCTATTTTACCCCTTTGATAAGGTTACCCCTTAACAAAGTAATATAGCCAAAATAGACAAGCAAGCCTTGTCTATTTTTATTGAACAGCCATCAACACAATAACCACAAAGACCGCCACACCATGTTAGAACTCCACGGATACACCGATTTACTTTGGCAAGGCACGATTTTGACCGTCAAATTAGGCGTAACAAGCCTGATTTTCGGCCTGATTTTCGGGCTATTGGGGGCGACTGCCAAGCTCTCTAATATTTGGCTGTTTAAAAGCCTTGCCAACATCTACACAACGGTGGTGCGTGGCATTCCTGAACTCTTGGTAGTCTTTGCCATCTATTTTGGCGGTGACATCATCGTGTCGTTTTTTGCCAAAGAAGTCTTTGGTTATGGCGGGCGGATTGATATTGGCAGTTTTTGGCCAGGTGTGGTCGCCCTATCGGTCATGTTTGGGGCGTATGCCACCGAAGTGTTTCGCATGGCAATCCAAGAAATCCCCAAAGGACAGTGGGAAGCCGCCCAATCACTGGGCATGCGACCTACTCAGACCTTTTTTCGCATTATCCTGCCACAGATGTGGGTGGTTGCCTTACCTGGTTTGGGCAATTTGTTTTTGGTGCTATTAAAGGACACTGCTCTTGTCTCGCTCATCGGGCTTAAAGATTTGATTTATTATTCATCTCGTGCCGCCCAGTCCACCCAAGAACCTTTTACCTTTTATCTTGTGGCGGCTCTTATTTATCTGTGTCTGACAGCAGTCGCCACTGCCTGTATCAGCTTTGGCGAATGGCGAGCCAATCCCGCCAAACGTTACGCCCAAAAATTACTTAAACAAAAACATACGGGGGCAAACGCATGAGCTGGAACTGGCAAGCGATTATCACGCATTTTCCCGAGCTTCTAAAAGCATCCATCACCACCTTGGAGCTTGTGGCATTATCCAGTGTCATCGGGCTGATTTTTGGGGTGATTTTGGCACTGCTTAGACTCTCCAAAAATCCTTTGGTGCAGGTTTTTCCTTTTTTATATATTTTCTTTTTTCGTGGCACGCCCTTATTGGTGCAGGTTTTTCTGATTTATTATGGTCTCGGGCAGTTTAAAGCCATTCAAGAGAGCGTACTGTGGAAGCCTGTGCTTAGTCAAGCCTACTGGTGTGCCATCATCGCCTTTACGCTAAACACCGCCGCTTATGTCGCTGAGATTGTGCGTGGGGCGATACAAGCAGTTCCTCGTGGCGAGCTTGAAGCGGCGGATGCTTTGGGTATGTCGCCTGTACAAAAATTTACCCGCATTACCCTGCCCCGTGCCTTTGGGATTATGATACCTGCATACAGCAACGAAGTGATTTTTATGTTAAAAGGCTCGGCACTGGCAAGCACCATCACAGTCATGGACTTGATGTACACCTCCAAAGTCATCATTGCCAAGACGTACCTGACCTTAGAGATTTATTTTGCTGCAGGTATCATCTATCTGCTTATCTCATGGTTGATATTGGCACTGTTTCGTTTATTTGACCGTTCATTTAATAAGCACAAAAGATACAATCCTGTTCAAAAATAACAAAAACGGCAACTTGGTTTGCCGTTTTTGTTTGTTACAAATACATCCTTAATCCCCAAAAATCTCATGATATTTTGGAAAAATATGCGTCTCTCTACCTTGACCCAAAATGTACGAACTGTAACGCTCCTGCTCTTCAATTTGAGGCAATAAATCATAAGTCTCCCCAAACTTATTTTTGGCACGTTGTAGCCACGCTTGATAAAACTTAGGCTCCCACAGTCGTGAAGGCAACACCATGACCCGCCCTTTGGTATGCTCACTAATAATGATGGGGAAAACAGTATCTGATAACATACCATTTGGCAAGTGCCGTCTATAAAACCATACGCTACTCACCAACAAATCAACATCCCCCAAACTTTTGGGATAAGGCATGCCAAAAACACGGGAATTTTCCTGAGTCAAATGACGAGCATACACAAGCTGATCAGGCTCTCTTGGCGTTACACCTTTTAAGGAATGCAAAGCTTCTCCATAAGCACGCAACTCTTCAAGCGAAGTACGCCCCTTGGGATCAAAAATAATCTCTCCTGCACAGCTGTCTTGCCCTTGTTCAAAAATCTTATGATTTGCCCAGATAACAGATGCCCAAACAATCCTACCTTGCTTGTATAGAGTCGGCATATAATTCAACTGCGTGCCAAGCACATCCTTTAAAAGCCAGTCAGGAGCGATAACCTGCAAATATTCTCTTTGATTTGGTGCCAATCTTTTGATGATATCAAAGGCATTGATGTATGACCTTTCCTCTTCTTTCTTTGCCATCTCTTTTGGTGTGTATAAAGGCAATAAGGAAAGGCTCACCTTATCTGACAGCACAACCAAAGGTTGCTCTTTGGCAGTATTGGCAAAAAAATCATTTTCGTTGACAAAAGCTGTTTGGTATAAGTTAGGAACCGCTTGATTAAGCTCAGCCTCAAGCGATTCGTAAATTGCCAACGAGATGGTTGCTACTAAATGTGGCTGAGATTTTAAAATCTCAGGTAACTCTTCTTCATAAAAATTAATAGGAAAAAAACCAAAATCACCAATTTGTCTTTTTACCCGATATGGCATAAATAATTTCAAATCCAAGGCTGGCTTATGGTAAAGTTTTGCATGAACCATGAGCCCATCAGTCTTACCCATGTCAGTCACAACCAAAACATCACATACACCAACCATGCAGGGTGAATTATCGGGATTTGTTTGTAGCGACCCAGCCAGCCAAACCAAAGGATTGGCATCAGTAATGTCCATGAAGTCACTTTTCTTTAGTGTTGCATCATATTTGAAACAAGATGACACCACGGGCTGACCTTGATAAATACTCAGTAAGGCTCTAGCCAGCATCGTTCCCACCACCTTAAAGGCAGACTGCCAAGGCTTTGGCATTTTTTTAATTAAGCTATGATTTCTGTCATCTCTTTTTTGAACCACCATCGCTGGTGCTGACAGCTTAATCAATTCATAAAATGCCACCAAACTGCTTGGATATTCGGTTTCAATATCAAACAATATGCCATTAATAACCATCATGATAGCATGATGAACATCATTAAAGTTTGCAATGAATTGATACTCAATGCGTCTTGGCAATCCAGGTGGTAATTGGTCTTTTATTTGCTCATAATTAAGCCAAGATAGTGTACTTTTGTATAATTTAGCAAAAGTTGCCCCAACATAAAAATTCAGCAAATACAGTAGCATTTCAAAGTCATGACGCTCCACGTATTCCTTATAATTTTTATGGTTTAGCTGATATTTCCTCTTAATGCCCGCCAATAGGGCGTCGAGATTAATAATGCTTTGAAAAGAGTAGTCAAAATTAATCTGTTTGATTTCACCATAAAAAGCAAATGTCTCATCAATTAATTTCTTATTTTTAAGCCTTGACAAATATAAAAAGGCAACATAATTTGGCTCTAATTGAATACTAACATCCTGGCTTTTAAATATCGTTTCAACCATAGAGTTAATAAAGACACTAAGATGGCTTTTTTGACTCAAGTGATCCTTGAGAGCAAGTAATGGTTGACAAAAAACATGTTCACCAATCTGAGCAATTAGTGAGTTTTCAAAAACAGGTTTAAGAGCAACTTTTGTGCCATAAGACTGATTTCTGTCCTCAATGGCAATTTGAGCTTCCTCGTAAGTAAACCAAGTAATTTTTTCATGAGTTCGTCGTGCCAAATATTCTCCCAAATAAGCTGTCAAGGTCAGTGATAACAGCCTAAATGTTTTTTTGGTAGACAATGAATCAAAATCATATTTCTTGGAAAGATCATCCAAAAAATCTGCTATTTGACCGATGCTTTGTTCTTCATAATCAAAAGATATGGGTGCAATAAAACTATAAAATGCATTACCCTTAGGTGGTTCTTGAAGGTAGTGCAGTAATGTTGCCACCTGTGCATTTGTGCTATTATTTGTCATGGTTTATTAAACTTATTTAAAAATAGAAATTTCGGCAAATTATACCATGAAGAATGATAAGTTTTAACACGCTACACCACAGACTTGCCATAAAATAAAAACATCAGCACCTCAAAACCCTTATGTTTCATAGGATGGGCGATTTAGGGCATGCCTACCATTGATAATATTTTTATAAAATAAGATAAAAACTTAACACTTTAAATCAATTTTGCATGAAAAATATGCAACCCCCCTGATTTTCTAAACAGGTGTTTGCATTACAACATTGCAAGTACCAAAGGCAGGCACGCCCTCAAAGTCTAATAATTTATCATGGCAATCCCAAGCATTTTATATAAAACAATCATTAACTAAATTTGAAATAGATAGGCAGATGAATGCCTAAAAACATCCATTCACCTCACTCCACCCCCATCAAAACCTTGTCGTAAACCCAAGATTCACTCGACTGCTGTCTGTGTGTTCACTGCCAGCATAGTCATAGCTTAGACCAAGTGAGCTGTTTTGACCGATTTTTTGGTTTAGACCGATGGTTGCTTTGTACTTGTCTTTGCCAGTATCCCATCCATTAAAACGAAGTGCGGTATCGGTGCCAGTATAGAGCGTATCTAATGTGGCATCACGGTTTACTGCTTCATGGAAAGATACTCCACCATAGACTTGTAGATTTGGGGTCAGCTCATAATTGGCATTGACACCCACACCCAGTTGTAGCTGTTTCACATCAAGACCTGTGATGGTGTTAATACCGTCATTGATGACCGCATCATCATGGTCGTACTGATGGTAGTTGGCAGACAGATAAGGATTCAATGTTAATTTTGGACTGACTTTGGCATGCTTGCCAATTTGTAGACCCATACCCAACACTTTACCATCTAGCTGCACTTTGTCATTTTGACCATGGCGAGTTGCTTTGGCTTCCACTTTAGAGCCTTTGACAAAGCCTGACAAATAGTTATTTTCTGTCAATTCTTTGGAGGCACCTAAGGTCACACCCATCATTTTGCTGTCAGTTTTGTTGCTGATGCCATAAACATTTTCTGTGGCATCAAGCTGACTGCTGTTAAATTCGGCACCCAGTTTTACCCCGCCAAGCTCAGCACCAATACCAAAGGCCTGATGTGTTGCTTTACGCTCACTGGTGGCATGAGCTTGGTTGAGTTGATAGTCTTGATAAGAAGCATCTGCCCACACTTCGCCATGTTTGATGGTGCTTAGGCGATTGGCGAATGTATTAGAAGCATCAGCACTGCTTTCGATGGCATTAACCGTACTGTTAACATAGAACGTTGGGTCAAGTTTATACAATTCACTGTTTGTTGCTTTTACAGACAAGACAGGGTCGGCCATGCTCGTGGCAGTCTCATTCATGTTAGCAAAGGCGTTAAAGACATTGCCTGCAAAGGCTTTTTCTTCACCAGAGAGTCCTGCTGATTCTTGTTTTTTGTCAAGATCTGCCAACACTTTATCCAAGTTACTTGCCACGCTGTGACCGCTTTGGGTAAGACCGACACCATTAACAACCTCTGCTGCCTTCTTACGACGAGCATGCACTTGAACATCTTCACTGCTAGACGTGTTAGAAATTACATTGCCGTTGTCATCAAGCTCTTTGGTAACTTCCACGTTGGTAACTTCAAAGAGTTTATTACTTGAGCCATGGCTAGCAAAATTACCATCAATGCCTTTTTTGCCACGCAATACTGTGGTTCTGCTACCAGACTCGGTAATGATACCATCTTTGGTTTCACCAGTTAGGTCAAGTTTACCACCTAAGGTTACTTTACCATTGACAGTCATCATGTTACCAAACTTAGCCTTAAAGCCTGAGTTTTCTTTGTTGGTTTCGCTGATGTTCATGGTGTAGTCACCATCTACAGTCAGATTGCCTTCGTTGTTAACAAAACCGCCTGTTTGAGTGATGGAAGCAAGTGTGCCATAACCTGTCAGTTCACCTGATTTGACTTTAAAGGCAGAGACACCGTTGTTACCGTTGATTTCTAAAATACCACCATCAACAATAGAATCGCCTTTATAGCTGTTATTACCAGTAAAGACAAGCTTACCCTCACCTTTTTTGGTGAAGCCTTTATCACCTTTTAGGTCATTATAGAAAACAGATTCAGGAGTACCATCTGTATCTAGCACCACATCATCCCAATAAAAACCGCCATAACCTTTGGTGGCTGCTTCAGGGTCAAGAAGACCCCAGCCACTCTCCCAGGTGATGTTTTTACCGTTGTGGTTTTTGATGAT
>NZ_MXAP01000109.1 GCF_002027555.1 Moraxella equi | reverse complement strand
GGTGCGTAATGCCACTATTTTTATATATGCTGATAAGTTAAATGCAATGGGAGTTTAAATGCTTAATTTATTTAACTTTGAACATCTTAATAAAAACAAAGACCTTCAAAGCACCCTTACTTCTATTTGGGTATGTGGTGTGATTGCTTTTAATAATTGGCTTTATATCACCCATAAACTTAACCTTAATCCTTTTTTACCCATCATAGGATATGGATTGTCTTATTATATTATTTGTGTTTTGACAAATTATTATCTTGGTAAAAAGACCTGATCGCCCAAACAATTAAAAAGGCTAAACCGCCTTGCTTATATTGTTTTGGTTCTAGAATTGATATTCTTAATTTGGTTTTTTGTGATAAGATAGGTTTTTAAGGTATTTATTTAAAATTATCCCTTAATCCCCCCAACTTACCCCAAATCGCCCCAAATATTCCTTAAAGCGCAAGGCGTGCATCACGCACTGTCTTAGGTTTATTTTCCTAAATGGTGTGTGACACACGCCTACGAATTATACTAACCGAACGATAAATTTGATACGGTTTTGTAGGGGCAAATCACATTTGCCCAATCAAGGTTTTAAACAAAAGGGCGAATATCATTCGCCCCTACAATTCAATGGTGAATTTTGTAGCAGTTTTTAAATTCGGTTGGTATAAAATAACAATTTAGTCAATGCGTTTGCCAGTTTTGTCTATATAAAAATACTCGCCATTCATTCTAACTAAGGCTTTGCCTTTTTCAAAATTATCAGGGAAATCATATTGAGCAGGGATAACTATTTTGCCTGTCTTATTTATAAAACCATATTTACCATCGCGTTTTATGTGTGCCAATCCTTCTATAAAATTTCCAGCATAATCAAATTGAAGGGGAATAATTACTTCGCCTGTTTTATCAATAAATCCCCATTTGCCATTTTGTTCTACGCTTGACAGGTTTTCTGAAAAATCGGACGCCCAGTCATAATCGGCAGGAATAACTACTACACCTGTTTTATCAATAAAGCCCCGTTTGCCATCTTGCATGATGACCGCCATATCTTCTGAAAAATCCCAAACATCATCATATTGAATGGGGATAACTGCTTTGCCTGTTTTATCAATAAACCCCCATTTGTCATTTTGTTTCACCCTTGCCAAACCTTCTGAAAAATCAAAAGAAAAGTCATATTGGATGGGGATAATAATTTTATTTGTTTCATCGACAAAACCGAATTTGCCGTTTTGTTCTACGCTCAATAAACCTTCTGAAAATCTCCCAATACCGTCATATTTAACAGGAATAACCACCTTACCTGTTTTATCAATAAAGCCATATTTGCCGTTTTTTCTAACTTCTGCCAATCCATCTGATAAACAGTGAACATCGTCATACCCTGCCACTTGCGGTATTTCGCACGCCAAAGCGGATATTGATGACAAAGATAGGGTAAGAATTAGGGGCTTTAAAAGTGATTTCATAAATAATCCTTATTTGATAAATTAACATTCATTTTATAAAAGTTTTAGGCAGATAACAAGCCATTAAATTACCCCTTTATCTCCCCCCAACTTACCCCAAACTTCCCCAAATATTTTCTTAATCTATCGCTGTCATTGGCATTTGCTTTATTTAGCCGTGAATGATTAAATAACGCCCGTCCTGCACTTGCCATATTGGGGTGGGATTGGCAAAGCGTGATGACATTTAACAGTTGCATTTTATCAAATTCATCTAAGTCTTGGGCATTGATTTTGGCAAGCAAAGCAGGATTAATACCGACATCGTCTTTTATATCATCGTCCGCCCACAATGTTTGTAAACGCCCAATTTCATCATCAACCAATATTTCATTGATTTTGCCATCATTTGCCAAAGTCGCAAGGCGTAAAATACTCGCCGACAAATCCCGAAAATTGCCCCGCCAAACCGCCCCATCGCTCATCGCAAATGCCAAATACCGCTCATACGCCACACGCCCAAACCGCACCTTTCGCCCAAGCTCAAAGCCTGCAATGTCAAGCTGGTAGGCAATGTTGGGGGCGATGTCCTCACGGCGGTCAGCCAACGCAGGCAGGGTGTATTGCCAAACATTGATACGGGCGTACAAATCTTCCCGAAACGACCCCGCCCGCACGCACGCCTTCAAATCCTTATTTGTCCCTGCAATGAGCCAAAAATCGCTGTGTACAGGCGTATCCGACCCCATCGGATAAAAGCGTTTGTCCTCCAAAGCGGTCAAAAGCATCGCCTGCTCGTCCGCCCCAAGCTCGCCAATCTCGTCCAAAAACAGCACGCCCTGATGAGCGGTCAAAAGATAGCCGTCCCGTGCCGTCATCGCCCCCGTAAACGCCCCTTTTTTTATGCCCAAACAGAGCCGAATACGCCATATCGCCCCGCAAAGTCGCACAATTAACATCCACAAACCGCCCCGCCACCAAATGCCGAGCCTTTTTAAGCTCATAAATTCGCCGTGCCAGTTGCGATTTGCCCGCCCCAGTCGCCCCCATAATCAGCATTGGCGACTTTGAGCCCATCGCCACTTGTTCAATTTGCCCGATTAGGGCGTTAAAAGTGGGGTTTTTGGTGGCAATGTCGGTTTTCAAAAACCGCACCGCATCGTCCCTAACCTTACTTAGGCGACTGGCTAGGGCATCATAACGAGCCAAATCCAAATCAATCGTCTCCACTTGGCAAGGGCTGTCTTTGGGCGGGGCGGTCTGTAAAAGTAGGCTTGGGATTTGGCGGTTTTCCACCAGCAAAAACAGGCAAATTTGAGCAACATGTGTGCCTGTGGTAATATGGGTAAAATAATTTTCTTGTTCAATATCAAAAGGATAGCTGTCCGCCCAACTTGCTAATTTTTCATAAACTTCGCCAAAATCCCACGGATTATCAAGGGGCATATCCACCAAATTGACGGTGATGTCAGGGCGAATCTCCTGAATGTCCGCCACCACTTGCAGGGCTAGGCGTTCATATTTTGGCGAAATAAACAGCTCCACACGGTCAAACGCCATTACCTGATGAACATTGACATTGGGTCGCCATTTGGTGTGCCGTCTTTGACTGTATCCATCGTCCAACACCGTACCAAGAAAGCCAAGCATTACTGATTTTTTCATTTTATGCACCTTTTTGCTTATATTTTTAGATATAAATCTATCAAATATTATAGAATTTTTCCAAAAATCTAACAAGTAAATTTTAAATTTTATCCAATCTTAAAATTTTAATTTATTAAAAATCAATATCTTAAAAACAATTTTCCCCAAAATTCCCCAAGTTGGCACAAGATTTGGATAATAAAAGTCAAACCAACCTTTATTAAAAGGAAATCCTATGCAAAAATTTATCCTAATTCGTGGTCATCAAGGGTCTGGCAAATCCACTTTTGCCGAGCAAAAAATCGCCGAATTTAAACAAGAATTTCCAAATGGCGAAATCGTCCATATTGAAAATGACAAATTATTAATTGATGAAAATGGTGTGTATCATTGGACGCCACAGCGTATTGAAAAAGCGGTGCAAATCGGTCAAACCACAATGAAAACCGCCTTTGAAACCGCCCGTGCAAACCCCAATTTGGATATATTGGTGATTAACTCCAACACCAATCAGAAATCAGGCGTTTGCATTAAACTTTTGCAATCGGCTCGCAAAAAAGGACTGGTTACGGAAATTTATCGTTTGCATAATTTTTTTGACAATGTGCATAATGTCAAACGAGCCGATGTATTATCCGCTTATGTCAAATTAAACAATAATAAACTGCGAGATGAAATTCATATTGAACCCATTTGTCCAATGAGCGATGACATTAAAGCCGATATTGAAAAAATGAGCCAATTTGATAACAAAAAAGAATTGCCCTTTGACGAAAACCGCCAAAGCTATATTAGCGATGAGTATTTACAATATGGCAAAAGAAATTTTATCATCAAACAATCCAAAACCTATCCCGAACTTTTTGTTTTAAAATACAAAAGAGAAGTATTTATTAATGATAGTTTTGATAATGCCTTACTTGAAATGCGTGGAACGGTGATTGATAAACACAATAATATCATTGTTCGCCCCTTTAAAAAAGTATTTAATTATTCAGAACGCATTGCCAAAAAATCCAAATACCCCATTAGCATAGACGATACGCATTTGGTGGACGCGGTATTAAAGGTTAATGGTTTTTTGGGCGTGTGTACTTATGTGGCACTTGATG
The DNA here is from genome assembly GCF_002027555.1 of Moraxella equi. GTDB lineage: Bacteria > Pseudomonadota > Gammaproteobacteria > Pseudomonadales > Moraxellaceae > Moraxella > Moraxella equi. The sequence goes on along the minus strand of NZ_MXAP01000109.1, from coordinate 9,839 downwards.
AGACGCACCCAAGTTATCACGCTGAGTTTAATCAGCAAGTGCTGTATTCTACCACAGGGTCATTGGACAGCGATTTTGCCAAAATGAATAAGGCTCATTGTGAAAAATATGAGCCATTGTTTAAACAATATCCTAACCACACCTTTTTATTTGAAATCACCGATGAAAAAGATGTGCATATCATTAAAGAAGTGTTTGGTGAAACTTTGATTGGTATCATTGATGTGGCAAGCGGACGACAATTTGACGAAGATGAATTAAACGCCATTGCCGACACCTTTAATGCCGAACAAAATGCCATTGGTAGCGGTATTAAAATCACTCGCCCACAGATGATAACGGCAATAACTTTTGGCGAATTAAAGACCTTATTAAAAACCGTAGAACACGAAGGTTTTATGGTGTTTGATAGCCAAACAAAAGAAATGCTGTTCAAACTTAAATCTCCTTATTATTTGATTTCTAAATTTTTGGGGCGGAGCAATGCAAATAGTCTTGGGCGAAAATTAGACAAAAGACAAGTGGATGAAGAATATTATCCGTTGATTGATTATATTAAAGATAATCAAGAAAAGTTTAATCAGTTGTCAGAATTGGATAAAATTGCGTTTATCCAAGAGTTTTTAAGAAATATTTGAGGGTTTATTATGATTTATTTTACTTCCGATTGGCATTTTAGCCATAAAAATATTGTTAAATTTTGTCCAACTTTTCGTAAACCTTTTGAAAGTTTGGATAAAATGAACGATGAATTGATTGACATTTGGAATGCGACCATTAAGCCTGATGATGTGGTCTATAATCTGGGCGATGTGTCATTTAGCCACGATTTAAAAGAAATTGAAAAAGTGTTAAGCAGGTTGAATGGTAAGCACCATTTAATTTTGGGCAATCACGACAATTTAATAAAACGGCACAAAGAGCGGTTTTTAACTCAAATTAAAAATGACGGCAATCCAATGTTATCATCAATCAATGATTATTTAAAATTAACCTTAAAAGAATCAAAACATACTTTGATTTTGTCGCATTATCCCATTGACGAATGGGACGGCTGTCATAAGGGTTATTATCATTTGCACGGGCATATTCACGACCGAATGGCAAAAGTCAAAGGCAAGATTTTAAATGTTGGCTTTGATTTGCACGGTAGATTTTTGACATTGGCGGACATTGATGAATTTTTGCAAGAGTTACCCAATCTTTCACATTTTGGCGGTGATGATGAGATTGTATTAAATGCGGATGTGATGACCAATAAAGAAATCATTAGACAAGAATTGTTAAAAATAAATGGGTTGCTTTAAGTTTTTATTTGGTGTATGATATTTCAAACAAAATTGGAGAAATTTATGAAAGAACAAGACCTAATTCACACGCTTTTAACCAAAAACCCTTATTTTAATGCTTCTGGGGTTACTTCATCAGAAGCCAATTATATTTGCGAACGCATTAAAGAAAAATTAAAGCCCATTCAAGATGAAATTAATAACTTAGAAACGCATACTTCTAGCTTACAAAGTCCAAAAGGTGGTACTCGCATACGGCTTGGTTTAGAAGTACATACTTCCAACCTAGATAATGAGAGATTGGACGATTTTAAAAAAGTAGAAAATATTGATGACAAATTAAAATTGATTGGTGAATTATACGCCATTTCTGCGTTTTTGCGTACCGCCATTAAAGAGAAAGAAAAGCGTATCAATATCATCAATGATAAAATCCGTAATGTCCGCCAGCAAGAAGACGAACTTTTGGAGCGAATTGATATGGTAGCATTAGAAAAAATCCGCCGTGTAGAAATGGATGATTTTATGTTAACTCTGCCACTTGCCGATGTGATTGCCTATAAAACTGCCGAAGCAAAAGCATCGCATATTGGTAAATTCATTCATAATTTTGATGACATTCGCCATAAACTCACCAAACAAGAACGCATTAGTTTTAAAGAAGTGGGCGAGCAGGTGTTTAAAATTCATCATACGCCTTTATATGAGCTTGATGAATTGCAACAAACACAAAATTATCTTTTGGGCGAACACCGAGAGTATGAAAATACGGTGAATTTTTATAAAGCCAAATTCCGTGATTTTGAAAATGGGGCAAAAGTGCGTTATGAAGAAATGTTAAACCAATTACAAAACGAACGCAACGCCATTTTAAATGAACGAGTTAAGGCAAAAACCGAACAATTAACCGCCGTTAAAGCAGAAATTGCCAATTTTAAAATCATCATTCCCAATGAGTTTAAAGACATCATTGATGAACTTTTAAAAAAGGCATAATATTTATGTAAAAATTTTGGGTATGGGTAAATTTGACCTATAAATTTACCCATACCCAAAAACCAAAGTAGCACAAGGCAAAATTGATATGGCTAGTAGCCACCGCAGAAATGCAACTAATTGGTAATTAGTTAATTCAAATATTCGCCCTATTTTTATTCTTAATGTTTACCAATTTTGAAAAAATTGGAAAAATGTTAAGGCTTTATCTTAGACTTTGACTTTGCAAAAATAGGGGTCTTTGCTTTTGATTTTGGCGTGGTCTGCGTGCCTTGTGCTACTTTCCCTTTTTTATCTTTTATTTTCTCATCAATCACTTATCAAGCATTTTTTATAAACACCCCACAAACAACATAATCACTACAAAAATTTTGCCCTTTCAAGCAAAAATCATTTGGCAATTTGGCAAAAATGGTGTATTTTATAGCGCAATATTTGCTTACATTTAAGCGCTGATTGTGATTAATTTTTGAGCAATTTGACTGATTTTACTGCCAATACATTCCATTTTAGAATATTAAGGAAGAATCATGCAAAATTTTAGTGTCCCTGCCGACCGTCCTTGGGTAAAAACCTACGCCGATAATGGGCTTGATGTGAATGTCAAGGTGCCAGACGGTGTCAATTCACTGCTTGACAGCTTTGAGCAGAACTTTGCCAAACACGGTAATAAAGTCGCCCTAACGTGTATGGGGGCGTCCATTACTTATCGTGAGCTTGACACATACAGCCGTCAGATTGCCAGTTATTTGCAGTCGCTGGGGCTTGATAAGGGCGACAAAGTGGCGGTGATGATGCCAAATATTTTGCAGTATCCGATTGCGATGATGGGCATTATTCGGGCAGGTCTAACCCTTGTCAATGTCAATCCGCTGTACACACCGCATGAGCTAGAACATCAGCTTAATGACAGCGGGGCAAAGGCGTTGTTCATCGTGGAGAACTTTGCTCATACCTTTGAAAAGGTCAAAAACAAAGGGCAGGTTAAGCACGTCATCGTGGCGAGCATTGGCGATATGATGGGACTCAAAGGCATTTTGGTGAATTTGGTCGTCCGACATGTCAAAAAAATGGTGCCAAGTTGGAACATTCCCAATGCCGTGAGTTTTAAAGATGCCCTAACGGCAGTATCGGCAAGTCGCTATGTCCGCCCTGAGTTGTCGCTTGATGACATTGCGGTGCTACAATACACAGGTGGTACGACAGGCGTGGCAAAAGGGGCAATGCTCACGCATAAGAACCTTGTGATTAACGTTGAACAATGCATGACGTTTGTAACAAAGGTCTTTCCTGCCGATGAAGATTTGACGGGTAAATACATCACCACGGCGTTGCCTTTGTATCATATTTTCTCATTTACGGTATCCATGCTTGGTTTGAAGATGGGGTTTAGCTTGCTACTCATCACCAACGCCCGTGATTTTGATGCCTTAACCAAAGATTTTGCCAAATATCGTCCTGTGTTTTTCCCTGCGGTCAATACTTTGTTTAATGCGTTGGCTCATCATGAAGGCTTTAAAAACCTTGACCACACCAACCTACGTCTATCGCTTGGCGGGGGTATGTCGGTGTTACCAAGCACGGCAGAAGCGTGGGAGAAGCTCACGGGTACTTATATCGTTGAAGGCTATGGGCTGTCTGAGACATCGCCTGTCGCTACGCTAAATCCGCCAGGCAGTTACACCGGCAAAATTGGTATCCCATTTCCCAATACTGACATTATCCTACTGGACGATGATGGCAAAGAAGTGGCACTTGGGGAAGCAGGCGAGATTGCCATCAAAGGCCCGCAGGTCATGGCAGGCTACTACAACCGCCCCGATGAGACCGAAAAGACCATGACAAAGGACGGTTATTTTAAGACAGGCGACATTGGTGTGATGGACGAGCGGGGCTTTGTCAAAATCGTTGACCGTAAAAAGGACATGATTTTGGTGTCGGGCTTTAACGTCTATCCTAATGAAGTCGAAGAAGTCATCACTGCTCACCCCAAAGTGCTAGAATGTGGCGTGATTGGCGTGCCTGATGAGCATAGTGGCGAGCTGGTCAAAGTCTATGTCGTCAAAAAAGACGAAAGCCTAACCGACAAAGAAGTCATCGCATGGGCAAAAGAGAATCTAACAGGTTATAAACGCCCTAAATATGTTGAGTTTATTGATGAATTGCCAAAATCTAATGTGGGCAAAATCTTGCGTAAGGATTTGCGTAAATTAGAAGAAGATAAAAAGGCGTGATAAGGTAAAAACCTATAACGCTTAAAAATCCGTCCAATCTGAATATTGCCAATGGGGATATTCTGGGTTGGGCGGTTTTGTTTTGGGGCGAAAACTGTTACAATAGTCCAAATTTTACTTTATAAGGCACATCATGCGACACGACAACCGTGAATTATCCCAATTACGTCCCATCAGCTTTATCCGCAACTACACCAAACACGCCGAAGGTTCGGTACTGGTGTGCTATGGCGACACCAAAGTTCTGTGTAACGTCAGCATAGAGCAGGGCGTGCCACGTTGGTTAAAGGGGCAAAGGCAAGGCTGGCTCACCGCAGAGTACGGCATGCTCCCACGAGCCACAGGCACCCGCACCCAACGTGAAGCGACTAAGGGCAAACAGTCAGGACGCACCCAAGAGATACAGCGTCTTATCGGTCGCTCGCTCCGTGTCATGCTGGATTTGTCAAAACTGGGCGAAAACACCATTTATGTAGACTGTGATGTCATACAAGCGGACGGTGGTACACGCACGGCAAGCATTACAGGCTCGGCGGTGGCACTCATTGATGCCCTAGAGAGTCTACAACGAGACAAAAAGCTGACCACAGACCCGCTCATCGGACTGGTGGGGGCAGTGTCGGTCGGTATCAAGGACGGACGGGCGTATTTGGATTTGGATTATGGTGAAGACTCGACCTGTGATACGGATTTGAACGTGGTCATGACCCAAGCGGGCGGGTTTATCGAGATTCAGGGGACGGCAGAAGACAAGCACTTTACCCGTGATGAGGCAAATGCCATGCTTGACCTTGCCGAGTCTGGGATTAAAGAGATTTTTGAACTCCAAAAACAAGCGTTGGGCTGGTAATGCTAAAAGTCATTGATGATGGCGTGTCTATCACGCTAAATGGCACCGAGTCGAACCCTGTCTTTGTCATGGCAGGGGTGCTTGTTGTGTTGGCGATATGTGTGGCGGTGGTTGCCATGACCGCCCCTGTGCAGATTACCATTGGGGTGATGGCAGTGTTTGCGGTGCTGATTTTTGGTTTTAATATCTACAAAAACCGCCTAAAATACCAAAGCCGTATCGCCACAGGGGTGATTATCATCAAAAATCGTGCCTTTATCGCACAGGGGCAAAACGTCAAACTGAGCGAGAATGCTCGTATTGAGCTGATAAATGACACCTTAGTCATCACTGATTTGGGCAGAAGCTGGCATATCTTGGGCTTTGATAATGACAAAGAACGCCACGTCGCCAAATCAGTACTAGAAGGCAAGGCGTTGGAGAAGCGAGAGCAGGCGATACGGATTTTGTAAATTGATTTATAAATTGATAAATCAAAACCAAAAACAAAGCCCAACATCGTCGGGCTTTGTTTTTGGTGGGTGCTTTACTGTCCGCTGGCAGGAGCGGTCGTCTCGGTGCTGTTTTTTTGGTTTTCAAGCTCAGCGATTTGGGCTTCGAGTAGGGCGATTTGCTCGGCTTTGGCAGTCGTTAAATCTTCCATTAGAGTCAGCTGATCTTGGATGAGTTTTTCTTGTTCAGCGATTTGGGCATCTTTGTCTGCCAAACGGTCAATCTCTTCTTTGATGAGTGTAGGGTCGCTTGGAATCTCAGCATTTAGAATCTCATCGGGATTCACCACGGGTTTAATCTCAGGTAGCACGCTGTCACCTGCCACAGAGGTAGTTGCTGTATCACTTGCCACATCACCTTCGTTTTGCAAAGTAGGAGTTTCGGTGCTGTCAGTGGTAGGCGGGGCGGTCTCTTCGGCAGGGGCAGGCGCACTCACAGGAGTAGGGGCAGGAGCGACATCAGGGGTACTGCCTTCATCGCCACTCATTGCCATGTAGAGTGCCACGCCAATCAGGGCTAGGGCAATCACACCGCCCAAGATGAGCTTGTTGAGCTTTTTAGGGTCGCTCAGTAGCCCTGTCAAGTCGCTTTTGTCGCCACTATTTTTGGCAGGCTTTGGAGTTTTAGAGGCTTTGGGTTTAGTCATTTTTGGGGTTTTGGGCGAGCCATCTTTTTTGCCAAACAATCCTTTTTTAGCAGGCTTATCTTTGGCGACTTCGCCTTGCCCGAGACCACTGGCGACACTTGCTCCTGCGACTGCTCCTGCACCCAGTAGGGCGGTATCGACGTTGCCGTTTGCCACGTCAGTGGGGGCACTGGCTTGGTTTAGGTCATCTAGTTGATTGAAAAAATCATCTTGGGCGGTGTTATTGGTAGCGTGGGTCAAATCAATGCCAGTAGCATTATCAGTCACGGTCACATCAGATAGGGCGATGTCCACAGGCTCATTGATGGTCAAGTCAATGTCAGAGCTAGCGGTGTTGGCAGTGTTTTGGTCAAACAGCTCGTCAAATTCGGCACTTAAATCGACATCAGCGGTGGTGTCGGTGCTGGCATTGAGGTCGGCATTACCAAAATCAATGTCCAAAAATTCATCATCAAAATTAATCTCGTTCGGGTCTTTTTTCTCTGACATGGGAAACCTATCTTATTGGCTAAATGGGGCTAATGAATGGCAGGGGTGTTCATCGGGCTTTGACTGACTTTGATATAATTCGAGTCTGATGGTGCCAATGGGACGCTTGCCAACAAATATTGCTGTACTATATCAAAATTTACAAGAATTTTCAGCTTTTTACAACAAAATTAAGACAAAAAGCACAAATTTTGACTCAAATTCATGATGGGGCGACATCTGATGGCTATTTTATAAAACGCACCACGCCCACGCTCTCTGTCATCGCCCCTTCGGTGGTGGCTTGGATTTGGGGCAGGTCGTCTGCGGTGGGTCGGCGTGCTGTATGCCCACATGCCACGCACTCAATGTACTCATCAGGCTCTGGCGTGAAAATCTGCACCTGCACGGTGGTATCGGTCGCTCCGCATTGGGTGCATTTAACCCCTGCAAGAAATTGGCGTTTTGGGCGGGTGGATTGGTATCTCATGGTGTTTTTCAATAAAAATAGGGGTAGATTTTACCCCCATTTGTGCATTTGTGCAATGGTTGGTTGTTTTTCTAACATCTCTGCTGTCATCAAAACCATACTCAACTGCACTTAAATGACTGCCTGTATAAGCAGGGTATTTTTGCATTTTAAGGTAAGGAGGCAGGCTTCGTTTTGGCTTTGTATCCCAGTTGTTGTCATGGGCATAAATGTATTCTAAAAATACTCTTTGCTGTCGTATTTTTGGATACGAGCATATAGGTCTTTTTTATCTACCAGTTTTTTATAGCTCCAATCCCAAAAGGGTAGTCTGCAAAGAGGTGTTTGAGTTAAAGCATTAGCGTTTTGTACTGACAATAGTAGGACTAACAATAAGATGAGTGATTTAAACATGTTATTGACCTCTTTGAATGCTTTTGTCGTTTTGGATGATGTCTCATTGCCAGTTAAATAATGAGAGCATTTTTCCAATATAAATATTATTCATTAAGTTTTTTGTTACGCTATCTTTATACTAGTCTTTCACAATACATTATTATTATGGCAGCAAGTATATAATAGGAATATTGTTTTTTAGGCAAATTGTCATTAGAATGTCCCGTAGTATTTTTTAAGATCTTCTGGTGTGGATTTTAGTGGTGGAAAATAAATTGCCTTGATTACAGCATAATTTCTACCATATTTTTTATTTACTTCACCATGCATGATGATATTAATATTATTATGGATTACATTTGATTCAACAAAACAATTCAAGCAATCTTTTTTATCCTCATATTCTTTTAGATACTCTGTGTGTAATCTGTTAAATATCTCTCTTGCCTTTTCTTTATCATCAATACCAATGGCGATAATAGTAATGGCTTCTTCTTTTTCTTTATCAGAGATGTAATTAAACAAGGCAGGATTATTGACCATTTCTCGTCTTAATACAAAAGGATAGCCTATTCTAATAATACCTCTTTCATTTCTAACAAAATAATCTGGATCATCATCATAAAAATAATAACTTGATTTATAGTCATTAATCTTTTCTTCTCTATATCTAATAAATTTGGTATCATCATATTTTTGAATGCGATTAATTAATTCAATGGTATTAAAATACGGTTTATTAGACAAATCAGGACTTGTATAGCCGATGGTGGGCAAGCTTGATAAGACGGTTAGAAATAATAAAGTAGTAAGTTTCATTAGAATGTCCCGTAGTATTTTTTAAGATCTTCTGGTGTGGATTTTAGTGGTGGAAAATAAATACTTTCAACATAAGCATAGTCAATATCATATCTAAATATACCATTTGGCTTATCTTGTTTATTAATAACCATGCCAAACATACCAATTTCCATATCTTGATAATTATATGTTGACTCTACAGTACATCTTAAACACTCCTTTTTTTCTTGATAATTTGTTAGGTAATCTTGATAAAGTTTATCAAATATCTCTCTTGCCTTTTCTTTATCATCAATACCAATGGCTATGATGGTAATGGCTTCTTCTTTTTCTTTATCAGAGATGTAATTAAACAAGGCAGGATTATTCACCATCTCTTCTCTTTCTGAAAAAGGATAGCCTATTCTAATAATACCTCTTTCATTTCTAACAAAATAATCTGGATCATCATCATAAAAATAATAACTTGATTTATAGTCATTAATCTTTTCTTCTCTATATCTAATAAATTTGGTATCATCATATTTTTGAATGCGATTAATTAATTCAATGGTATTAAAATACGGTTTATTAGACAAATCAGGACTTGTATAGCCGATGGTGGGCAAGCTTGATAAGACGACCAAAAATAATAAAATAATAAATTTCATTAAAATGCTCCATAGTGCTTGATAAGATGATTGTCTTGGCGGATGATGTCCCATTGCCATTTGAATAATGCCCATTGCTTACCTAAATATGGACTGCTTTGACCGCCTTTTGTTTTGGTATAATCCAACAAATTGTCAGTAAGCCCCTGCCTTAAAAGAAATAAACTTGCGTCATTAAATGTGTGCTCCAGTCCCAAAGTATGCCCCAACTCATGTGCTGCTGTATGTAGCCCCTCATCATTATTGCCTTTATCATAGGTTAGGCAAAAATTACCCCAATAAGTACAACCTCCCAAGGTGCAGTCCATTGGGTTTTTCCCTATAGGCTCTGCCTCCCCATGGGTTGTTGTGATTGAATTATTGTTTTGATATGTTTTTGGGTAATCTGTAAACACAATATGGGTGGTTTGATGAAACTTTTGCTTTCTGTCGGACAGTTCGGGTATATTACTTATGATATTATAATAAAGATTTCTGGTATCCATCAAGATGCTTTGGTCGCCAACATTGACTTGGGGTGGGTATTGGGCTATACCAACCGAACCCAA
>NZ_MXAP01000108.1 GCF_002027555.1 Moraxella equi | reverse complement strand
ATACAGTTGCTACTTTTTAATTTCAAATCATCAACCTTGTGCCTGTACCTGCTCACTGGTTTTACCAAAACGTCTTTCACGATTGCCAAAATCTTGTATCATCTTATCAAGCTCGTCCGCCCCAAAATCAGGCCACAATGTATCGGTAAAAAACAGCTCGGCATAAGCCGACTGCCACAGCAAAAAGTTAGAAATACGCCACTCGCCCCCCGTGCGAATCAGCATATCCACATCGGGCAAATCGGCAAGTTCTACATTTTGTCCGATAAGGCGTGCATTTATGTCGCTTGGGGTAAGTTCGCCTTTTTGGACTTGTATGGCTAATTTTTGGCACGCCTGAGCGATGTCCCATTGTCCGCCATAGCTGATTGCGATGACAAGGGTCATTTTGTCAAAATGGGCGGTCTTATTTTCTGCGTCTGTCATAAGGGCTTGCAGGTCGGAATTTAGCATTGACCTGTCGCCGATAAATCTTAGGCGAATTTGGTATTTATTCATGCGGGGCATTTGCTCATGAATGGTGCTTTCAAGTAGTCGCATAAGCAGTGCCACTTCCGCCTGTGGTCTTGCCCAGTTTTCGGACGAAAAGGCAAACACCGTCAAAACCTTAACGCCCCGTGCCAAACAATGCTCCACAATGGGGTCAAGTGCGTCTTTTCCCTTGATATGCCCTGCCCCTGCCTGCAAAGCATGAGCCTTGCCATAGCGGTTGTTACCGTCCATGATAATGGCGATGTGTTGGGGTAGGCTTAAAATGGGGGATAATGGGGTGTTTGGCATGATAGATAGGCGGATTTGTCAATGATAAATGATACAAATAGGGCGAATGGCTCGCCCTACATAGGGCGTGCTGAACCTTTGCAACACAATTTAACGTTTTAAAATATTTTAGAGATAAGACACTATTTTTGCATGAAAAATGGTCAAATCTTGTTTTTCATCGTCAAATCCCTTGTTGATATTTTAATATCAGCTGCGGACTTTTCCTTGAAAAACGTGCGATTTCCCCTATTTTTCATTGCAAATACAAAAGTTCAGCACGCCCTAAAAAGATATAACTTAGACTTCCATAAGCTCGCTTTCTTTTTTGGCAAGGCGAGTGTCAATCGCTTTGATAAAGTCATCGGTCAGCTTTTGAATGTCGGTCTCGGCACGGCGTTCGTCATCTTCGCTGGCTTCTTTGTCTTTGACCAATTTTTTGATGTCGCCTAGCATATCACGGCGGATATTACGCACCGACACACGGGCAGACTCGGCATCAGAGCGAGCCAATTTTTGCATATCCTTACGAGTCTCTTCGGTCAAGGCAGGCATTGGCACACGAATCACATCTGCGGTCATGGGGTTAAGCCCCAAATCCGCTTCACGGATTGCCTTATCCACCGCTTGCACCATAGAGCGGTCAAAGGGCTGTACAAGCAAGGTACGGCTGTCTTCTACGTTCACGCTTGCCACTTGGTTTAGGGGCATGTCCGAGCCATAGTAGCTGACCATGACGCTTGACAAGATACCAGGGTGAGCTCGTCCTGTACGCAGTTTGGCAAACGCACTTTCTAGGGCTTCAAGCGATTTTTCCATACGGGTTTTGCCGTCTGTTTTGATTTGGTTAATCATAAGGGTTTCCTATTTACGATATTTACTAAACATTGATTTTGTTAAATCAGGGCGAATATGATTCACCCCTACCAATCGGTATGATAAGCAAGATTTAACACTTTTTAAAGTTGATTTTAAATTCAATAAAAATTGAATTAATGATACACTCGTGTACCTTCTTTTTCGCCCATAACGACATTTAGCAGAGCATTGGGTTTGTTCATGTCAAACACCTGCAACGGCACGTTGTGTTCACGGCATAGGGCAATGGCGGTCAAGTCCATCACGCCCAATTTATCTTCTAGGGCTTTGTCAAAGGTTAGGCTGTCGTATTTGACCGCATCGGCATGAACGCTTGGGTCTTTGTCGTACACGCCGTCCACTTTGGTCGCCTTTAAGATAAGCCCCGCTTCAATCTCAATCCCACGCAAGCACGCTGCCGTATCGGTGGTAAAAAATGGATTGCCTGTACCTGCCACAAAAATACACACTTCGCCATTATTTAGGTGGCGAATGGCTTCACGGCTAGAATACGGCTCGCCAATGGTGGCGATGTTAAGAGCGGACATAAGACGGCATTTGATGTTGCGGCGGACTAGGGCATCACGCATGGCAAGCCCGTTCATCACGGTGGCAAGCATGCCCATTTGGTCGCCTGTAACACGCCCGACAAGCCCTTCTTTTTGTAGGGTACTACCACGATACAAATTACCGCCCCCAACGACAATCCCCACTTGCACGCCAAGCCCACGCAAATGGGCGATAGACAAGCTCATCTGGTCAAGAATGGACGCATCAATGCCCATGTCTTTGCCCCCTGCTAGGGCTTCGCCTGAGAGCTTTAGTAGGATACGAGAGAATTTTGGATTTTTGTCGTTGGGGTTATTAATGTCTGACATGGCACGCCTGTTATAATTTAAATACAAATTAAGTAATTTTATCACATTTTGCCAAATATTGTAAAATTAAAAAAGGCGAAACCTTGTCCGCCTTTTTATTTTTAAATTTGTTTTTCATTTACCTATTAATTCACCTTTGTCAATTCCATGCTAATGACTTTGCCGTCATTGGTTTGGCTGACTTTGACTGGCAGATAATTTAGGCTTGGGGCAAGCCAAAAACTCGTGGCACGCCCTTTGTCATCATGCACACGGTCAATACGAACCACATCGTAAGTACCTGCAGGAACGGTGATTTTACTACTGCCCGAACGTCTAAATTTGGTGGCTTCTATTTCATTTTTCTTAACCAAATGGTAATTACCGCTAAACTTACCATTAATCAGCTCTTGACGGATTTGAGCTTCTAGGCTCAAATCATCATAGGCTTGTCCGTTCATTTTTAAGGTGGTGGATTTGCCTTTATAAGTACTAACCACCGATTTGGCAGAGTTATTAAACTTGATATTATGAGTACGCCCCACACCCAGCACTTTAACCGACATATTGGAGCTAGACGGCACAATTCTGCCATTAGATAAGCTAAAATTTGCCGATTGGTTTACGTTTGCCACGCCTGCAGCACTGGCTTTGACGTTATAGCTGTAATTATTACCGTTTTTGGTCAAAGTGCGTGTTGCCGTGCCATTTCTGCCATCTGCTTTGACCGCATAAGTGGCAGAAAATCCCGATAAATCCGCCGCATTGGCAGATAAGGTTGCCCCCATGGCAATGCCTGTGGCAACAGTGGCAGTTTTGAAAAATTTATTTAATACAGACATAATCACTCTCTTGCTTTGCAAATTAATTTCAAACATGGGCTTATTATTGACATTTTTGTTACAAATTCAAGGGCGATGGCGTGATGATTTGTAGCATTTTGTGAGAAAACTTTCTCACACCATATTTTATTTATCATTATCATAAAGCAAACTAATCATTATACATATTTTGTTACATTTTATGTTATCATATAACTTTTTAAAATTTTGTTAGTTTTTGGGTTTTGTATGACTTTAAAATTCTTAAAATCATTTTTAAAATATATCGCTATTTTTATCATTACACTTATCGCCATTTTACTGTGCTTTTATTTATACCTTATCAGTGGGTCTACCAAACAAGGCGACATTACTTGGCATTCTTGCTACCGCCCTAGCTATCTGTCGTGGTTTGTATTGCCACCGTCCGTGCGACTGCAATGTGCGACCGTCAATGTGCCTGTGGATTACACCAAGCCTTATGGCAAAACCTTTGCCATAAGGCTTACACGTTTGCCGAGCCGTGGCGACCCCATTGGCGAGCTGTTGCTCCTAAACGGTGGGCCGGGCGGTCATAGCCTTGATATGAGCATGACGTTGTTTGATGACTATGGGCAAACGGTCAAGGACAATTTTAACGTATTGGGCTATGCCCCCCGTGGGGTTGCCCCGTCTAGCCCCGCCATAGACTGCGGTGGGATGGATGAGACGGACGAGCAGGGCAACACAAGTGCCAAAGCCTATATGGACGCTTGCATACAGCACACAGGGGCGGACATTTTGCCCTTTATCAGCTCAAAAGAAGTCGTCAAAGACCTAGACAGTATTCGCACTCAGCTTGGCGTGGACGTGTGGAGCATGGCGGGCTACTCATACGGCACAAAACTTGTCGCCAAATATGCCGAGCATTACTCCACGCACTTGCGAGCAGGCGTGGCGGACGGGGTGGTGGATACGAGCGAGAGCCTATTTATACCAACCGAACTT
>NZ_MXAP01000107.1 GCF_002027555.1 Moraxella equi | reverse complement strand
CTCGTTTGATAGAATGACTACCAGACCTCACTTTTTCCTTGAAAAATATGCGATTTTTCTCATTTTTCATTGCAAATACAAAAGTTCAATACGCCTTAATAATTTTTTAATAAACCTTAAAAACATCTAAGAAAAACTGGCAAAAAACACCATTAAAACAGGTGAGATAAGATTAGTAATAAAACCAAAGCTGATGACTAGCGGAATAATAGAAGCTCCACCCGCCTGCGTGAGTGTTGGCAGAGTAAAGTCAAGGCTGGTCACACCCCCAAGCCCTATCGCTGCCGATGATGAATGTCGCATGACCCATGGGATAAAGATGAGTGCCAGCACTTCTCGCCCTAGGTCGTTTAGCAGTGCCACACTACCCCACACCACCCCATAAGCGTCCGTCATTATCGTGCCTGAGAGCGAGTACCAACCAAAACTCGATGACAACGCCAAGCCCTGAGCCACTGACACGTCATCAAAAAGCAGGGCAAAAAGGACACCTGAGAGCAGTGTTACCCCCACAAAGATCGAGCTGATTTGCAAGCCCCGTTTATTTAGCAGTGCTTGTTTGAGACTGACACCTGAACCTTTGAGTGAAATACCCACCAAAAACAACAGTAGCATGAGTAACACCGTCGTGGTCTTCTCCGGTGGGTGCCACGTGGCAGGTAAAAACTTAGCAATAATAAAGCCCATCGCCAAACACAGGATTTGGGTCAGACTGCCGTGAATGCTGACATTGGGCTTGGCAGTCGGGCTTTGCTGTGAGCAATACTGACAGGGCGACATACGGTCAAAAACCACCAAAGCCATCAACCCTGAGCCGATGGTTAGCACCATAAGTACCGACAGATACAGGGCGATATTGGCAAGTTTATGCTGTAAATCATCAACCAGTCCTAGCTCCATGCCAATCACCATCAAGATGATGAACACCAGATAATTAAGCCCACGCTCCGCCAAATGCGTGCTTTTTTTGCTGTTTGGCAGGGCAAAACCAACAAACATCGGGGTTAGGATAAGCAGAAGTGTGATGATACCTTGCATGGCGTAATGATGGGAGAATAAATATCAAAGAATGATGAGCGTAAGATTATAACATTTTTTGATAAATAGACAAGATTTTGATTAAGATACACAAGGGCATGCTCAAAGTCTAGCCAATGAGATTCAAAATCTTCCCTATTATAAAAGGGATTTAAAAAGCGTTATTGTTGTCAACTGGCAAGAATAACACTTTTTATGGCAAATTTTTGGATAAAATATTCCCAAGATTTTTTGGGTAAAATTTGCTACAATAGGGGCATTTATCCCAACCCATAAGGACTGCTATGAAAATTTTAGTAACAGGTACAGGCGGACGTGAGCACGCCTTAGCGTGGGCGTGTGCCAAAGATGACAGAGTGCAGACGGTCTATGTCGCTCGTGGCAATGCAGGCACGGCAAGCGAACCCAAGCTTCAAAACGTGGATTTGGACATCACCGACCACCCTGCCGTGATTGAGTTTTGTCAGACTCATGACATCGCTTTTGTGCTTGTGGGGGCGGAAGCTCCGCTTGTGGCGGGCATTGTGGACGATTTGGAGCGGGCTGGCGTGCGTGCGTGGGGCTGTTCCAAATACTGCTCACAGCTAGAAGGCTCTAAGGCATTTGCCAAAGATTTTATGAAAAAAGTCGGCATTCCTACTGCCTTTTATGAAGTCTTTACCGATGTAGAGCTGGCAAAAGATTTTGTCCGCTCCAAGGGAGCACCCATTGTCATCAAGGCGGACGGCTTGGCGGCAGGTAAGGGTGTGATTGTGGCGATGGACGAGTCCGAAGCCTTTGGTGCCATCGATGACATGCTATCAGGCAATAAATTTGGGCAAGCAGGGAGCCGTGTCGTCATCGAAGAGTTTTTGGCAGGGGAAGAAGCGTCCTTTATCTGTATGATTGACGGCGATAATATTTTGCCCATGGCAACCAGTCAAGACCACAAACGCATTTTTGAAGGCGATAAAGGGGCAAATACAGGTGGTATGGGCGCGTACTCGCCTGCCCCTGTGGTAACGGCTGATGTGCATGAGAAAGTGATTGAGCGTGTTATCCGCCCTGTCGTGGACGAGATGAGGGCAAATGGCACGCCTTATAAGGGCTTTTTGTATGCAGGCTTAATGATAAATGACGCAGGCGACCCTTATGTGATTGAGTTTAACTGCCGATTTGGCGACCCTGAGACTCAGCCGATTATGATGCGGTTAAAGTCGTCTTTAGTTGAACTGATTTTGCAGGGCTTAGACGGCAATTTGCCCGCCAGTGCAGAATGGACGGACGAAGTTGCCTTGGGCATTGTCCTTGCCAGTCGTGGCTATCCAGAGAGTTCATCATCAGGCGATGTCATTACAGGTTTGCCAGATGTGCAGGACGACCTAAAAGTATTCCACGCAGGTACAAAGGCAGAGAACGGACAAATCCTAACCAATGGCGGACGTGTGCTGTGCGTTACCGCCCTTGGGGCGAGCGTGGCAGATGCCCAAGCTCGTGCGTTGGCAAGCTGTGGTACAATTGCCTTTGACGGCATACAATATCGCAGGGATATTGGCTGGCGTGCGATTGGGCGTTAGTCTTTATCTGAATATAGAGTCAAATGCAGTCGTATTTGACTCTATTTTTTTATAAAATAATGAACATTTTTTATAAAACCTGCTCCATACCTTGACCTAATCGTATGATGATGATTAAATAACCATTCTAGCTAAGTATATCAAGCAACACCCCAATATAAGGACATAATAACAATGAAATCCCCCTATCTCACCAAATCCCCCACTTTTTGGCTTGGTATGCTCGCCACCGTCTGCATCGTCATCGGTGTGCGTGAGCTTGCCTTGGTTGTTTGCACCGCTTTGGGAATGCCAACCGCCACCAACATTGTCGGCTTGGTGTCGCTTTTTGCCATACTCATGGGCATGCGTCTTATCAAGGGCGGTTTGCCAAATTGGCTATCGTCATCGGCAAGCGTGCTACTTGTAGATAGTGGATTTGCGTTTTTGCCTGTGTCGGCAGGGGCAGGGATTTTGCTGTTTGGGCTTGGGTCGGATTTACTTGCCGTGTCGGCGGTCATCGTGCTCAGCACCGTGATACCGCTTTGGGCGTTTGCCAAATTGTCCCAAAACTGGCTAAAAAGCACGGACGACAAAGGAAAAAATCATGCCAACGCTTGATAGCACCACGATTTTTATCGCCTTTGTCGTTACGCTCATCGCTCATATCGGGGCAAAATATGTGTTACGTTATATCAACAAATACTTTCGTGGCATACCGATGATTATCATCGCCATTATGCTAACGCTTATCATCATTGCCATAATTCAACTGCCTTACAATACGTATTACGCCCATGCCAAACCTGTCTTTGACCGCTTGCTTGGGTATAGCACCGTCCTGCTTGCCGTCCCCTTGGCAGGCATGGATTTTAAGGGTTTGCCTGTCAAAAAGCTGTCTATCATTGTCGTCATGGCAAGTCTTGTTGGGGCGATTATGCCGATGAGTTTGGCGTATGTGTTTAGCCTAAATATACAGACGATTTTGGGCTTTGCCACACGGTCGGTTACCACGCCTGTGGGCTTGTCGGTTGCCCAAATCATTGACGCACCGCTTGTACTTGCCAATCTCATCATCATCGTGTCGGGGATTTTGGGGGCGGGGGTATGCCGTATTTTGTTCAAAAACATCACAGACGACAGAGCAAAAGGCTTGGCACTGGGTCTGGTTGCTCACGCCATTGGTACGGTCGAAGCATGGACAATCAGCCCCACCGCAGGGCGATACGCCGCCTTTGGGCTTGCCATTAATGGCTTGGTAACGGCGGTATGGTTGCCGATGGCGATATTGTGGTTATTAAAATGATGATTTACCAAGGGCGAATAAATTGCCCATACACGTCCAAATTTAAATCGTCTTGATTCAATAATACCAAACAAAATGTCTATTTGGGTACTTTTATTTTAATCAATACGCTTGCCTGTTTTGTCGATATAAAAAGTTTCGCCGTTTAATTCAACAATAGCTTTACCCATTGTAAAATCCCAAGCATGGTTGTATTGAATAGGAATAATAGCTTTGCCTGTTTTATCTATAAAACCATATTTGCCGTTTTGTTCTACCTTTGCCAAACCGTCTGAGAATCTCTCGGCATAATCATACCGAATGGGAATAACCACTGTGCCTGTTTTATCAACATAGCCATATTTATCGTCTTGTTCTACGACTGCTAAGCCTTCTGAAAAATAGCCGATAGAATCATATTGAGCAGGAATAATGATTTTACCTGTTTTATCAACAACACCTTGTTTGCCCTTTTGCCATACTGTCGCCAAACCGCCTCGTAAACAATCAACCAAATCATATCCCGTTACCTGCGGTTTTTCACACGCCAAAGCAGATAAAGGTAAAAGAGATAGGGCAACAATAAGGGGCTTGATATTCATGATAATCTCCTAAAAGGCATGGGGGTTATCATAATCAATTTGGACGATATTGACAAGCGTGTTTTATTTTTCCTATTAAGAAAAGATACATCAACCAAACCGCTATTTATTTACCACTTTTAAAGATTTATAATGGGATAAATTTTAAAAACATCAGGTATTTTTATGATTATCCCTAGATTATCGCACGAACGTGGTTTTGCCGAGCATGGTTGGCTAACCAGTCGCCATAGCTTTTCGTTTGCCGATTATTATGACCCCAATTTTATGGGCTTTTCTGCCCTACGTGTCATTAACGAAGACTGGATAGCCCCAAGCATGGGCTTTGGTATGCACCCACACAAGGACATGGAGATTTTGACCTATGTACTGTCAGGGGCGGTCGCCCACAAGGACAGCATGGGTAACAGCGAGACCGTGCCAGCAGGCGAGTTTCAGCTTATGTCGGCAGGGACGGGCGTGCGTCATTCGGAGTTCAACCCGAGCGACACGGACGAGCTACATCTCTACCAAATTTGGATAATGCCCAACCGCATGGGCGTAACCCCACGCTATGAGCAGGCAAGGTTTGATGAGTACATGGGCGGTACGCTCATTCTGTCGCCCACAGGGGAGAGAGGGTCGTTTGTGGTGTATCAAGACATGAAGCTGTGGCGGTATCAAGTGGACGGCGAGCAGAGCGTAAGCCTTGATAAAGGCAGAGCCTACTGGCTACAAATCGCCAAAGGGTCTGTTGTGATAAATGGCAAGCAGTATCAAGCAGGCGATGCGGCAGCGATAATTGATGAGAGCCAAATTATCACCCAAAGCGATGAATTTGCAGAGTTTTTGTTGTTTGATTTGCCGAGATCGTAGGTCTGGCGTGGTATATTTTGCCCTTTTTATTTACCTTAAAACAGACAAGTTTGGCTTGTCTGTTTTTTTGTTTGGGTTTTTGTTTAGGGTTTGATTGATGTATTTAAAATGAATGGAATTTAACCATTTATCAACAGTTTTCGCCTTGACAAAAATGAGTTTTAATCACAAAATTACGCTTTTGCAACGCAACAAAATGGCAGGAGAGCGGTATGATTACCGAGTCTTTGGTGGATGTCTCACGGCTACAATTTGCCGTAACAGCATTATTTCACTTCTTATTTATTCCCCTAACGCTTGGCATGACATGGCTACTTGTCATCATGGAGTCGGTGTATGTCATCACAGGCAAAGAGATTTGGAAGGACATGACCCGATTTTGGGGCAAGCTCTTTGGCATCAACTTTGCCTTAGGCGTTACCACAGGCATTACGATGGAGTTTCAGTTTGGGACGAACTGGGCGTATTATTCACACTATGTCGGCGATGTGTTTGGAGCCCCCCTTGCCATTGAAGGCTTGATGGCGTTTTTCTTAGAATCCACGATGGTGGGGCTGTTTTTCTTTGGTTGGGAGCGAATGAGCCGTGTGCAACATCTCATCACCACCATACTCATGGCATTGGGAACCAACCTGTCGGCTCTGTGGATTTTGATTGCCAATGGCTGGATGCAAAACCCTGTGGGAGCAGAGTTTAACTACCAAACCATGCGAATGGAGATGACCAGTTTCGCCCAAATCCTGCTAAACCCCGATGCTCAAAATAAATTTGTCCATACCGTCTCGGCAGGCTATGTGGTCGGAGCGATGTTTGTGCTGTCGGTGTCGGCTTGGTATCTACTCAAAGGGCGTGATGTCGCCTTTGCCAAACGCAGTTTTCATGTGGCGGCCGCCTTTGGTTTTGCGTCCATTTGTAGTACCATCGTGCTGGGTGATGAGTCGGGTTACTCTATCGGACTGGCTCAGCAGACCAAACTTGCCACCATGGAAGCGATGTGGGAGACCGAGCCTGCCCCTGCCAGTTTTAATCTGGTGGCACTCATCAACGAAAAAGAAGAGAAAAACGACTGGGCGATACATATCCCCTATGCCATGGGCATCATTGGCACACGCTCGCTAGATAAGGAGATACTAGGCATTCATGACATTAAGGAGATTAACGAAGAGCGAATCGTCAGCGGTATCTTTGCGGTGAGTGCCTTAGATGAGATGCGTGCGAGCATGGCAGACGGTAAGGCGGTCAATCCTGAAACACTGGCACAGTTTGAACATCACAAAAACGATTTGGGCTTTGGGCTACTACTCAAAAAATACACCCATGATGTTACCCAAGCCACCCCCGACATGGTAAAATCTGCCACGAACGACACCATTCCTAGGGTAACGCCCATGTTTTGGTCGTTTCGTATCATGGTCGGTTTGGGCTTTTTGATGCTCGTATTATTTTCCTTATCGCTGTTTTTCACCATTAAGGGCAATTTTATGGAGAAAAAATGGCTGTTAAAATTTGCCGTCATCATGCTCCCTGCCCCATGGATAGCCGCCGAAGCAGGTTGGTTTGTTGCCGAATATGGTCGTCAGCCGTGGACGGTATATGGCGTGTTGCCCACGCATTTGTCGGCATCTAACATCGCCATTAGTAACGTGATATGGTCGCTGATTGGCTTTGTGGTGTTTTATACCATTTTGTTTATCATTGAGATTTATCTCATGCAAAAATACGTCCGTCTGGGCCCTGCCAGTCTCGGCACAGGGCGGTATTTTGGCGAAAAAAGCGACAAAAACATCATCAACCCCAATGAATTTAAAGGAGTATAACCATGTTATTTGATTATGAAACCCTAAAATTCATCTGGTGGCTCATCATCGGCGTCCTACTCATTGGCTTTGCCATCATGGACGGTCATGACATGGGCGTGTGTAGCCTGTTACCCTTTGTCGGCAAAACGGACAAAGAACGGCGTGTTGTCATCAACACCATTGGGGCTCATTGGGAAGGCAATCAGGTGTGGTTTATTACCGCAGGCGGGGCGATTTTTGCTGCCCTGCCCCTGTTGTACGCCACGGCATTTAGTGGCTTTTATTGGGCGTTAATGGCGGCATTGTGGGCGTTGTTTTTTCGACCTGTGGGGTTTAAATACCGTAGCATGGTCAAAGATGAACGCTGGCGGATAGCATGGGATTGGGGGCTGTTTATTGGCTCGTTCGTCCCTGCCTTGATTTTTGGGGTGGCGTTTGGCAACTTATTTTTGGGCGTGCCATTTGGCTTTGACAATCAGCTTGTCTCTACTTACACCGGCTCGTTTTGGGGCTTATTGTCGCCCTTTGCCCTGCTCTGCGGTCTGGTGAGTGCCTTTATGATGATAACCCAAGGCGGGGTGTATCTGGCTCATCGCACGGTCGATGATATCCAAACTCGCACCAAAAAATTAACCACCATCTCCGCCATCATCATGTCGGTGTTATTTGTACTGGCAGGCTTTTGGGTGGCAAATCTTGACGGCTATGTCATCGCCAGTTCGGTGGACAAAAACGCCTTGATTGACCCCACGAGTAAGACCGTCATCACCGAGCAGGGGGCGTGGCTTGCCAACTTTAAGGCTCATGGAGCGTTGTGGTTATTTCCTGCCTTAGGCGTCATCATGCCTATCATGGCGGTGCTTGTCATGAAAGCAGGACGCACCTTGACTGCCTTTGTGTTGTCTAGCGTGGGCGTGCTTGGGGTAATTATGACCGCAGGGGTCGCTTTATTCCCCTTTTATATGCCGTCATCGTCCGACCCCCGTTCGAGCCTGACCGTGTGGGACAGCACGTCCAGTCAGCTCACGCTCATGGTCATGGTCTATGTGGTGGTCTTTATCCTGCCTGTGGTGGTCGGCTACACAAGCTGGGCGTACGCCATCATGCGGGGTAAGGTTACCAAAGCCTACATCAAAGAGAACGAACATATACTATATTAGGAGGCAACTCATGTGGTATTTTGCATGGATATTGGGCTTAGGCTTTGCCGTACTGTTGGCGATTATCAGTGCTGTGTGGGTGGAGTTTGAAGACAGCCGAGAAGAGGCGTTTTATGGTAAGGATAAGGAGCGTGATGGGCAAGGTTAATTTATGCTTTTTATAACATAAAATCGGATGGGAGGCTGTCCGATTTTAATTATTTTGCTAACATTACACCCACCAAACCCCAAAATACCCCACCAACCCCTGCTCAATACTCTCAAATTCCACCAAATGACTGCTGTCTGCTTGATTTTGATT
>NZ_MXAP01000106.1 GCF_002027555.1 Moraxella equi | reverse complement strand
GTTCGGTTGGTATAGCTTTCGGGGCGGTCAAAATGCCGATATCGATGACATCATCAAGCGTTTAGAGCTTAACCATGTCATCAAAAAAGATGGCGATAACGTGGTGTATTTGGTCGATTAGGGCATGCCTGCTAGCCTTGCCACAAGCTCACTCATAGACTCATCACGGCAGTCCGCCACGCCCACACCACTCCATAGGCTCATCAGCTCGCTGTTTTGGGTGGTTGCTCCATGGGCTCGCAGGGATTTTGTCATGGCGTTTAATGTCGGATAATTTGGTAAATCATCATTATCCAACTGGGCAAAATCTTGCATATAGCCCGTAACCACGCCCCTTGCCCACTTGCCAGAGTATAGTCGTGTCAGACGTGTGTCGTTACCTGTCGCACTTAGCAAACGCTTTTTCCAAAGCGGATTGATAGGCGATTCATACGTGGTCAAAAATGCCGTCCCCACTGCCACCATGTCCGCCCCATTGTCTAGCACAAAGGCAACCTGTTCACGATTGGCAATGCCCCCTGCCGAGATGAGTGGGATGGTACTTGCGTTTTTAGCAAGTTTTAACGCTCTAACGTAGATAATCTATCGCCCTGCTCACAAAGCCAGCCTCCTTGATGACCGCCTGCCCCCACGCCTTGCACGACCACACCGTCCGCTCCCACATCCTGCCATGCCAACACTTCTGCCACCGTGTTTGCCGTACCGATGACAAGCGTACCGACAGCATGCAAAGCGTCCACTTGGGGCAGATTTAAAATACCAAAAGTAAAGCTCGCCACAGGCACAGGGTTATCAAGCAATACGGCAAATTGCTCGGCAAAGTCATGGGCAGGTTTGTCATCTAGCACAGGCGTAACGCCCAATGTTTGATAAAAATTATCAAGCCAATCAGGCATGGTCTGGCTATATGTTTGGGTTAAACTTTTATCCAAAATCATGAGATTGACATTAAAGGGCTTATCCGTCCCTGCCTTGATTTTGTTAATCTCATCATGGATTTGGGCAGATGACATCATGCCTGCTCCAAGCGAGCCTAGCACACCAAGACGACACGCCCCCACGACAAAATCGGCATTGCTCGCCCCTGCCATGGGGGCTTGGGCAATGGGCGTGGATAGAGCAAGATGGGATTGTAATGATAAGATGGTCATGATGATGTTTCCTGATAAAGATTTCTTTAAAATATAGCTTTTGAATAAAACAAAGTCAAGGCATGATGGCTATTTTAAAAGAAAATGACGATTAGGGCATACCTGCCTTTTATCACATCAGTTTTTCACGATAAAAGTTGTGTTAAAGTTTTTTACAAGTTTACTCTTATTTTGAAAAAAATTTGTTACACACGGCAGTGGAATTTCATTTATAATAAACATATCATTTAAATGATAACTGATTTTATTTTTATCTTTTAAGGAGATTGTCATGCAAAAATTATTGATTGCGACTGCTGTGGGTGCCTTGGTATTGACAGGCTGTACCACGAATAACAGCCAAACCATCAAACAGCCCAAACCCCAAGAAATGCAAGGCAAGCATGCCCATAAACATGGCGACAAGCATGAGCACGGCAAAAAACATCATCATGGCATCATGTCAAAAACCTATGTCTGCGACCAAGATGCCAACATTGTTGCCAACTACAACCCTGATGCCGAGCAAGCTCTACTTAACATCACCGCTCCTAGCTTAAGCCTAACTGGTGCCGATGTTGAATTAAGACTCGCCCCTTCTGCATCGGGCATGCTGTTTGTTAATGACATCAATCCTAATTCAAAATATGAATGGCGCACTAAAAACAAATTTGGTGCGTTGGACATAACCACTGCTGATGGCACCGTATACAGCCTAAAATGCGAAAGCACTCGCCCCATGCACAGCCATGCTCACTGATGGTAGCGAACAAGTTAGCTTGTCTTGGCTAAATACAGCCAAATAAAACGCATAAGCCATGCTTGTGCGTTTTTTAATCAATAATAAAAGGCAATCCGCCATGAAACCTATTACAAAAAAAGCATTTCTACTCACCGCCCTACCCATGCTCGCACTCACAGGCTGTGCTACAACTGCCACATTAAAACAAGCCGACTGCTCATCTGCCAACTGGGAGCAGGTGGGTCTTGCTGACGGTCTGCGTGGGGCAAGCAGTCAAGAGATATTACGCCATGCCAAAACCTGCCAAGGGCTTGCCACGCCTAACCGTGCGTTATGGGAGCAAGGTCGCCAAGCAGGGCTAAAATCCTACTGCACCATAGACAACGCCTACAACATGGGGCGAATGGGCTACACCTTACAAGGCGTGTGTGATGTCGGCGACAGCAAGACCCTAGAAGAGCTACACCGTGCCAACATGATGGGCTTAGAGCAACATCAGATGAGCGAACGCATGACCCACATGCATTATGGTTATGGTGGTTGGTATGGCTATCTGTACCGTCCTTATTGGTGGTGGTAAAGCCAATTTGGGTGATTTTTAAAATATCAGTCCAATAAGCGTGTTACGCACCTTTGTA
>NZ_MXAP01000105.1 GCF_002027555.1 Moraxella equi | reverse complement strand
GTGTTAGTTGAGAGTGGGGTGACTTTTATTATAGAGTAGTTACAGAGCGATGACAATAGTTTTTGGAATGAAAATATAAAAATTTTTAAAAAATAGTTGGGTGTGGGTCTAATTTTGCGATGGGTTTATAGGCATTTAAAAATACTCAAAATAGAGCCTAAGATATTTTTATTTAAAAAATAAAACTAATAAATTAATAAAATAAATCATATTTGCAATAGTATTACACACCCATTTACAAATATAATACATAATACAACTCATTATCATTTTTATTAGGTATATTGTATCATGCGTAAATTCCCCTTGTCTTTATTAAGCGTTGCCATGCTTGTTGCGACCAATGCTCAGGCAAATGATGGTGAGCCGACCGTCATGCTAGGGCATGAAACCATCACCATCTCAAAAGAGGCAGGCAAATATGTCGCCATCACCCCCAATTCCCTAAAAGACGACAGTCCTCTATACGAGACCGCCCAGTCAGTGAGCGTGCTAACCCCACAGCAGGTAGAGCAAAAACAAGCCAGCACCGTTGCCGAGCTTTTGGAAAATGTGGCAGGCGTGTCGTCAGGCGTGCAGGGTCGCCGTGGTTGGGACGACTTTATTATTCGTGGGCAGGTGTCAAGTAATCAAATGTATGTGGACGGTATGCGTGTACAGATGTCGTCCAATAACCTGCGAGCGTGGGACGTGGCAGGGGCGGACAGCATAGAAGTGGTTAAAGGCACGACCACCACAGGTTACGGCATGGCATTGCCAAGTGGGATTGTTAATATCACCTCAAAACGCCCTGACAGCGAGACCTTTGCCAAAGGCAAAATCACGGTTGGCAGTTTTAATAACAAAGAATTTGCCTATGATTTGAACTACGCCCCAAACGACAGCAAAAAAGGAGCGTTCCGCCTAAACGGTCGTTTTTCTGACCGTGATGACGCAACGGATTATGTCTATTTTAAAGACAACTACATCGCCCCAAGCTATACGTTTGATTTGGGCGATGACACCGATTTGACCCTTTTGGGTAGTTATCAATGGCGTGATTATATCCGTCAGCAGGGCTTGCCACACAACAACACCATAAACCTTACCACAGGCGAGCAAACCGTACGCAATGCCCACGAGCAGTATTCGTCCAGTACGTTTTTTGGCTTGCCTGATTATGGTTATGAACAAAAAACCTTGCGTTTGGGCTATGATTTGGTTCATCGTCTCAATGACAAGCTCACCTTTAAATCCATTTTTGCCATTAACAAAACCGACACGGACGGCAAGCCCGTACTTTCAACCGCTCATAACAATTTTTATAGCACGGGCAATATCGGTCGCCAAATCAACAATCAAATCAAAAAAGATACCATGCTCACCAGCGACAACCGCTTTGAGACTTATTTTAATACAGGTAATGTTGAGCATGATGTAACGGTAGGGCTTGACCTGTTGCGTGAAAAAAGCGACTATTATCGCCGCAATGACCGAGCTTACCCTAATTTTGATATTAACAATCCAAGCTATGACGTATCAAGCATCACAGAAGGTACGCCTAGCCAAAATATTACCACCACCCAGTACGCAGGACTGTACGCCAAGGACAGTATGCGTTATGATGACTGGATTTTTGGGGCAAGCGTCCGCCACGACTGGGCAAAAACAGACGTGGACAACGTGCTGACAGGGGCAAATGCCAAACGTTCGGACGGTGAATTTACAGGCAGTGTGTCTGCCATGTATGATTATCAAGGCAAATTCGCCCCTTATGTGAGTTTTGGTACGTCCTTTCAACAAAACACCAGCACAGGACAAAATGGCGAAGTGCTAGACCCTGAAAAAGGTCAAAATACCGAAATTGGCGTAAAATTTCAAGGCTTTGACAAACGCTTGCAAGGCTATGTGTCCGCCTATGACATCACTCGCAAAAACGTTGCCGAAACGATTTATGACGATAGTGGAATCAGTACAGGATACAGCAAGCTTGTGGGTAAGCAACGCACCAAAGGCTTTGAGTTTGAAACTGCGTTTGTGATGAATAATCAATGGAATATTTCAGGCTCATACAGTCATATTCCAACTGCCAAAATCACAAAAAGCACCACCACGCAAGACATCGGCAAGCGTATCAGCCAAATTCCCAAGCACTCTGCATCGCTATCCACGCAGTATCATTTTAGCCCCGACCGTTTGGGTTGGTATGTCGGTGGCGGTATTCGCTATCAAGGCGAGCGGACGGCATGGCGTGGCACGAGTTTTATGGATTTGCCAGCCTATACCGTGCTTGACGCTAAGGCAGGTTATGAAGCCAAAAATTGGGGCGTAGGTTTGGCGGTCAAAAACTTGACAGACAAAGACTATCTTATCGGCACAACACCCAACTCTCAGCTTGTCTCTTATGGCGAGCCACGCAACATTCGTGCGACTTTGACTTTTAAATATTGATAACACACACTTTTTGCCCTTTTTCGCTTTGAAAAAGGGTTTTTATTTTTAAAAACAAGGCAAGTTATGAATTGGCAACACGAGCTTATCACGGCAGTATTTTGGCTATTTAAGGCGTTTTTTTGGGTGGCGGTGGTGCTTGGCGTGTCGGTGTGGGCGTTAAAATTTACTCCCTTTGGCAAAAAATTTTGGCATATTGCCAAGCCTTGCCTAAACCGTACCAACATCGCCAAAGCCCTTGTGATGATAGGTCTTTTGATTTTCTTTGTGCTTTTGGAAGTCAAAATCAGCGTGCTAAATACGCAGTTTTACAATAAATTGTACAGCTCATTACAAGACATGGACGCACAGGCGTTTTGGTTTTTTGCTCTGCTGAATGCCAGTTTGATGATGTTTAAAGTGGCACAAGACGTGGTGGATAGATTTGTGGGCGAAGCCTTTGAGATTAAATGGTGGGAGCGGTTGAATGCCGTGCTACTTGACCGTTATTTGTCGCACAAAAATTACTACCGCCTAAAACACACCCACGACCAACGCACGCCTGACAACATCGACCAGCGTATCGAGCAAGACGCTAAGGAATTTATCACAACCACGGTGGAGATGGTGCGTGGGGTCATCAATGCCGTGATGTCTATCATTGAGTTTACGATTATATTGTGGGGGTTGTCGGGGATTTTGAGTGTGTTTGGCGTGAGCGTGCCAAAGGGTGTGGTGTTTTTTATTTATACCTTTATCATCGTGGCGACTGCTTTGTCGGTGTGGATTGGGCGACCGCTCATCAGGTTAAATTTTGACAAAGAACGCTTGCACGGCGATTATCGTTATTCGCTCATCCGAGTGGCGGACAATGCCGAGAGCATTGCCTTTTATGATGGCGAACACCAAGAAAAACGCCATTTGGCAGGGCGATTTGGGGCGATTATTGACAACCGATGGGCGATAATTCGCAGACTGTTGGGGCTTGACGGCTTTAATACAGGCGTAACCCAAGTGGCTCAATTATTGCCCTTGATGCTCCAAGCCCCACGTTTTTTTGCAGGCGAGATAAAACTGGGCGATATGCACCAAACGGTGCAGTCCTTTAACCGACTCATGCGAGCGTTGTCGTTTTTTCGGCTGTTTTATGAGAGCTTTACACTATATCAAGCACGGCTTAACCGTCTGTATGGCTTTTTGACACGGCTTGATGTGCTAGACGATACACCACTTGGCAAATCAACAACAAAACACGATGATAACGTATTGATATTAAAAGACTTCGGTATAAAAACTGCTGATGATAAAACCTTGATTGACGGCATAAATATCATGTTACACACAGGGCAAGCCTTACTGATACAAGGCACGTCAGGCACAGGCAAAACCACGTTATTAAAGGCGATGGCAGGGATTTATCCCTTTGGCACGACAGGGCAAGCGGTCATGCCAACCGCCAAAACGCTGTTTTTGCCCCAACGCCCCTATATGCCACAAGGTACACTAAGACACGCCATTTGCTATCCTGACATACAGGCAGATGATGACAAGATAAAGGCGGTCATGGCACGCTGTCATCTGGGTAAGCACATTCACGCCTTAGACGTGGACGGCGATTGGCAGGTCAATCTGTCGCCAGGGGAGTTGCAACGAGTGGCATTTGTGCGAGCGTTACTGGTTAAGCCGTCTGTGGTGTTTCTTGATGAAACCACGTCCGCCCTAGATGAGCCGACCGAGACCGCCCTTTATACCACGCTAAGGGACGAGCTACCCCAAGCGATAATTGTGAGTGTGGGGCATAGAAGTACTTTGCTATCGTTTCATGATAAAAGGGTGGTGCTTGGGTAGGAGTTGAATAGGTTTGTTGTTTATGCTTGGTTTATGCCAAATCATCATCACCCTTACTAAACCGCAACCCTGATGTCTTAATCGCCCAAACCAGCTCAACCAAAGCTCGGTTGTTGGTCAAAGGTTCGCCATCTAGGATAAGTACATAGCCTGTACCATCAATCCATAAAAACATAAAACTGGTGGTAGGCATAAGCAGGGCGACATCATCAAAGAGCGACACGGCTTGTTCGGCGATGGCAAGCCCACGCTCACGTTGCCGTACAAAAAAGTCAAAAAAGTCCGCCCCTGCCACTGCTAGTCTGTCGGCTTCATCAGTGGTATAGCCAATGCGAGCTAGGCAAAAGCCTTCGTTAGAGCCGATGGCGGCTTTGCGTGTGCCTGACAGACTTGCCACGACATAAGGCAAAAATTTATCCAGTGGCATATTAGGGGCGGGCAAATCTTGCGATAGGCGTTGTACCCAGCCTTTTTCATTAAACTCGTCAAGCCATTCGTGTGAATATTTGCCCAACCACTCTTCGGTGGGCATGGAATGGCTTTGTGAGACGAGTGCTTGCAGGGCTTGCTGTTTTTCGTTGGGACTGGCATCAGCAAAGGCATGCATGACACCAGATGGCGTAAGAGCAAGGTAGGGGTTTTGGCGGTCGTTTGGCATGATGGGTTACCGAATAGAAAAGTTAAGATGAAATCATGTAGATGAGTGAGCGCACCATGCGACGCATCTGTTCACGGTCACGAGCATCGACCACCATCACGTTAGCGGCAACACCACGCTCGACCAGTCGCTCTGAGAGTGCGTCATGCAAATCCCAAGGCATGTTCTCAGCATGGGTTACACCGACCACCAAGGCGCTGCCTTTGATGAGCGGTGAAAAAGCATCCAGATAATAATCTAGGTCGCCCACAGGGTCTTGCTCTTCGGCGTTAAGTAGTAGGATGAGCCCCAAGGCGTTCTCGCTTAGAATCTCCCACATAAAGTCAAAACGTCTCTGACCGGGGGTGCCGTACAGTCGCACCTGCTCGCCACTGTCTAGTATCATGACCCCATAGTCCATGGCGACTGTGGTGGTTTTTTTCATGAGTTTGACATCATCGGACGCCACGTCATCGGTGGTTACTACGCCTTTGTCGGACAGCACTTGAATGGCAGCTGTCTTGCCTGCCCCCACAGGACCTGCGATGATGAGTTTGTAAGTTTGTTCACGGGCTTCGACAATAATGCTCATTATACTCTCCGTCTCATGATTGGTGTTGTGATTAAAATGACAGTTTGCTAAGCAGTCGTTTAAAAAATCCAGTTTTGGCAGCTTGGGCAACACCCTTGTTGGGGGTAAGCTCAGGCATAGGTTCAGGCTCGCTAACGAGCTTTATCTCTTCTTCACTTAGGATTTTATCTAAGGGGTTTTCAGTATAGAACGAGCGTTTTAGTACATCAATGTCTGCTGACCCTGACAGAATGGATAGCAAGAATATGCGATGCAGAATGGACGGGTTTTTTTGGGTTAACTCGCCAAATACCATGTCTAGTTGGTCAAGGTTTTTGGGAACGACCAAACATGATGACACGACCGCATGCACGTATTCAGGGATGTCTTTCATGCCTGAGAAGTTGAGCATGTAGCGG
Source organism: Moraxella equi (assembly GCF_002027555.1). Classification (GTDB taxonomy): domain Bacteria; phylum Pseudomonadota; class Gammaproteobacteria; order Pseudomonadales; family Moraxellaceae; genus Moraxella; species Moraxella equi. Next base: position 10,544 of record NZ_MXAP01000105.1, on the reverse strand, counting down.
ATTTTTAATTTTAGGGTATTTCTGGGCACGTTGATACGAGCAGGCAAGATGACCGAATAGATTTGCCATAAAAAGCTGTTTAATGAATAACGGCGATAACCCTGGCTTTTGATATTCTGTAGCACTCTGTCAAACTCGCTGTCGCTTAGAGCGGTATTAGTAATGTTGGTTTTTAAAACTTGACAGTTACCTGCTACCGAAAAATAGTCAAGCAGGCGTTCAAGGCTTTGTACCAAGGCGATGGATTTTTTGGGATAGACATAGACCGTTTGGTTGCCGACCGCCACTTTAAAGGGATGCTCTTGGGAGAAAATTTCAATGAGTTTATACATGATATTATTGGGGCAAACACCACTAAAATAGGTGCTAATCACGCTTTGGACGAACTCGCCATCTTCACTGTGACTTTGAGTGGTGCTGCTTGGAGTGTTGTCGTTGTCGTCCAGATGTCCCACGGCTTTGGTGCGGATTAAGGCACGGTTTTTGGCGGTATCGGCGGGGTTTTCTTGTAGGCGAGTGGCGGTACTGACAAGCTGGGAGAGTACCGCTTCCATGTCTTGTTTCGTATAAGGCGTGCTTAAAAAGAAACTGGTGGCATGGGGCAGAAAGTCAGCATTTTGCCACTGTCTGATATTACTGCGTGTCAATAATAAAGACGCCCGAAAATCCAAAAAATCCACCAAGTTTTTGATGTGTTGGTCGTTAAAAAGTGACATGCCCACACCATCAAGATTGACGATGGCAGCAAAGACATCATCAGCACTTCTACCAAGCGTGGGCAGGGTTAGGCGTAAATCATCACTAAAACAGCGTTCTAATACCAAATACTCCACATCGGGATAGTTGCGTTGTAATAACAAGGTCAATGCCCCAGCACTCGGGCCTGAAAAACCTGCCAATAATATTTTTAATGCCATATTGTCTCCAACAACCAGACCCTAGCGGTCATAGGTAAAAACAAAAATAAAAAAATAGTCTAAAAATGAAAATTTAAAAAATCTTAAAATAAAAATCACTGCGTTAGTCGTTCAAGCTCGGTACGGCAAGCGACCCACCGCATGTCAAAATCCCAGTCATGTTTGCCTAATTTGAACCATGCTTTCATAAACGCCACTAGGTCATGACAGGCAAGACAGTGGTCAAAAAACTCATCTTCTAAGCGAGTGACTTCATCAAAATTTTGGGCTTTGTGAGCGGTTAAAATAGACTCTAACAGACTTTGGGCGAGATGAGCGGCATCATCACTGCTGGCACGCAGTTTATGGCTAGGCACATCAAGAGTGGGCGTGGTAATCACACTCCAACGTGTCGCCAAGAGATTATTTTTTTGTAGATAATATTGCCGTGACATGCAGTCATTGATGATTTGCCATGCTTGGGTGCTAAGGCGAGATTCAAACTCTTGGATGAACTCGGGGCGAATCATGGGGACATCATACCAACAGCCAAAAAAATAGTCTGATAACGCCCCTTGCAAGGGTTCGCTTTCGTCTAATTTTTTGGCGATATTAATCCGCTCTTTGTGATATTCTGCCACCGAAGGACTGCTTAGTACCGCCCGAGAATAATGACGAAAGCGGTGATAAGCATCGGCATGTTTGGTTCTGTTCATAAGCTCATCTGTGATGGTAAATAAAAACAAATGGGCTTGGCACAGCCAAACCCACCTGCAACCCTACTAGTCAAGCAAAGTTTCCATAAGGTCAATCATGAACTCGGCATCTTCTTCATCCATGGGTTCAAAACCATCAGGCATGCCAAGCTCGCTTAGCACCGCCTGACCATCGGCATCATCTTTTAGTGACAAAATTACTTTGGCGACATCGTCTGCCTCGGCAAAGCCGTCTTTGACCAAAATAACATGCGAGATGGTGGCGATGTTACTCTCGATGAGTACATTAAGTTGTGATTTGGTCAGCTTGGACAGTGAATGATAAATCTCAGCGATAAAAAATGCCGCATCCGCTTCGCCTTTGACCACTTGTTTGGCGGCGGCTTGATAAGTCTCAGTGATGACAAATTCAACATCATCTTCGGTCAAATCCACCGCTTCAAGCAGACGCAGACCGATGAGTTTGACATCACGGTTGTCTGCCATGGCGATTTTGGCACCTGCTTTTAAATCATCCAAGGTCTTGATATTGCCACCTGCTGATGAGATGATTGCCATTTCGTCAGACTTACCAACAGGGCGAGCAACAGCACGGTAGCCATCTTCACGAATGAGTTTGGCAGCATCAAAAGGGTTGGCGTAGATGATTTTAACATCGTATTTTGCTACGCTATTTTCTTGCTCAGCGTGTGAGGCGGGCGTGATAAGGTGCAACGCTTGACCCGAGCGTTTTTGTAGCAAGGTGTTAAACATGTGCCAACCAGCAAAACGCTCTGGCGAGAAATCAGGGGCAATCAGAAAATTATGAGCCATTATTCTGCTCCTTTCATGGTAACGTATTGGGCAGTTGCCGCTTCAATCTTACTACGGCTAGGCTTACGGCGTACAGACGTATAACCCACGGTTTCGCCACGACGCACGTTTGGCACAACAGTGGCATACACCCAGTAGTGCGAGCCGTCTTTGCATAGGTTTTTGACATAGCCGTGCCATTTGTTGCCCGCTTTGACGGTCGCCCATAGGTCGGCATAGGCGGCTTTTGGCATGTCGGGGTGGCGTAGGATGTGCTGGGGCTTGCCGATAAGCTCGTCTTCGGTATAGCCACTAATCTCAACAAAGGCATCGTTTACGTGAGTAAGTACGCCATCTAAGTCGGTGCGAGAGACGATGAGTCTGCCGTCAGGAAACGGGCGTTCTACGCCAGTGTCATAAACGGTGCGTGTCGTGCCATCAAAGAAAGTTAGGGTATGTTCGGTGGCATCGCCGGCAGGTTTTGCCATGTCTTCTAATTGAATACTCAAAACAAGTCTCCTTAATTTAACTTGTTAATAAAATAAGGCAAAGGATTTAGATGAGTTTTGCCAAGGCTTCTGAGGCGCATTTGATGTCTAGGAAAATCAAGCCTAGTTTAGCATTTGGTTTGGCAAGAATGGTCAGTACTGCTTCTCCGCCTGCTGAGGTCATGATGACATAGCCTTTCTCGCCTTGTACGAGTAGGCGGTCGATTTTACCACGAGCCAGCTCAGTGCCTGCACGGTCGCCTAGTGACAGTAGGGCGGCACTCATCGCACCCACACGGTCTTCGTCAATGCCAGAGGGTAGGGCGGAGGCAATCATCAAGCCGTCTGTTGAGATAAGGGCAGAGGCTTCGACATCCGCAGATGAGCTGTTTAGGTCGTCTAGAATTTGTTGGAACATGTCTGTACGCATGGTGTATTCCTTAAAATGAGTGGTTGTGAATGAATTAATGTCAAGGTGTTAGCTGTTGTCCAAAAAATTGACATCAATCAATATTATTATACAATCGCCATTGATAAATACAAGCATAAAAACGGTTGTTGCTAAAAGATTTGTTTTATGGTCTGCCAACTTTGAAATAATACTGCGTCAAACTCGCTCGTAGTACTACTTGTACAACTTCGCTCGTTTTCCTTGTCTTATTTCAAATTTGTTTGACTATAACAAAAAACTTGTCGATAAATGGCGGACAAAAATAAAACCCTTATTATTATAAGGGTTTTATGAGTGTTTGACAATGATTATTTATCTATTTTGTGATAATATTTATATTTTAAATATATGTTTAACAAGATTTTAATCATTGTTTAAAATGGTCAAGCATTAACGGTTTGGGCCAAAAGCGACAAGCTCTGGGTTGATGTCGGTCTTGGCAACGGTGTTAGCGTAGTTGCACAGAGTAGATAGTGCCACGCCCATGATGACATCTAGGACATTTTGGTCATTGTAGCCGACTGATTTAAACGCTTCTAGCTCTTCGTCAGAGACTTGACCACGTTTGTCGATAAGTTGCATGGTGAACTGGGCTAGGGCTTGGTATTTGGCGTTTTCGTCAATATTGGTGCGAGTACGCAACGCTTCTACGACCGCAGGCGACATTTTTAGGCGAACTTCGGCAATCTTGGTGTGTCCTGCCACACAAAAATCACAGCCATTATGCACGGCAGCGGTGATTTGAATGACTTCAATCTCTTCGGCAGTCAGCGAGTTTTTGCTGTTTAGTTTGCTCACTTCTTGATACATTTCAAGGGCTTGGGGTGAGTTGGCAAGTACGCCGATAAGATTTGGGATAAAGCCGTTAGCTTTTTGTACCGCTTCAACACGCTCTTTGGCTTTTTCGGGGGCGGTATCAACGGTATGTAGGGCTAGACGAGTCATGTAGTTCTCCTAATTCATTGCTTCTTAACTTTAGCAGAAGCAATTCATGTTTTGAGTTGAGTTAAAGTAACAAAACCTATATGGGAATGGGTGTAAAAATTACAAGGGATTTTTAAAAATTTATAAATTTATATAAAAATCAATAGTTTATAGAAATTTTATGGTTTAGCCAATTTTTTGTTATTGAAAATTTTGCATTTGTCAAGCATATATTTGACAAGTGGGAAAAATTTTCCCAAAACGCAAAAATAAACGACAAAAGGTAAAACATGAACTTTGATAAACTCACTCAAAGAGTGCAAAAAACCCTACAATCCGCCCAATCCCTAGCGGTGGGGCGTGATCATACAGCGATTTTTGCCATGCACGTTTTGTCCGTCATGCTCCAAGATGAGAGCAATGTCGCCATGCTAAGCCAAGCGGGGGCGGACATCAACAGACTAAACCACGACACCGCCAAAAAACTAGACGATTTGGCGACCCTATCCACGCCCACAGGTCAAGCCAGTCTTGCCCCTGATTTGGCACAAGTGCTAAACCTTGCTGATAAATTCGCCACCAAAGCAGGCGACAGCTTTGTGCCAAGCGAATGGGTGCTGTTCGCCCTAAGTCAAACAGGCGACACCAAAAAGGTGCTGACAGATGCAGGCGTGGACGCCCAAAAACTACAAGCCATTATTAACCATATCCGTGGGGGAGACACCGTGAACACTCAAAATGCCGAAGACACCAGACACGCCCTAGAAAAATACACCGTCAATCTCACTGACCGAGCCCGTGATGGCAAACTTGACCCTGTCATCGGACGAGACGATGAGATTCGCCGTACCGTGCAAGTCTTGTCAAGACGCACCAAAAACAACCCTGTGCTAATAGGCGAACCAGGGGTGGGTAAAACCGCCATTGTGGAGGGCTTGGCAAGCCGTATCGTCAATGGCGAAGTGCCTGAGAGCCTAAAAAATAAAGAAGTTTTATCGCTTGACATGGGTTCGCTCATCGCAGGGGCGAAATATCATGGCGAGTTTGAAGAGCGTTTAAAAGGCGTGCTAAACGACCTTGCCAAACAAGACGGTAACATTATCCTGTTTATTGACGAATTGCACACCATGGTTGGGGCAGGCAAGACAAGCGGAGCCATGGATGCTGGCAATATGCTAAAACCTGCCCTAGCCCGTGGCGAGTTACGCTGTGTGGGGGCGACTACCCTTGATGAGTACCGCCAGTACATTGAAAAAGACCCTGCCTTGGAGAGACGTTTTCAAAAGGTGCTGGTGGACGAGCCAAGCGTAGAGGACACCATTGCCATTTTGCGTGGGCTAAAAGAGCGGTATGAGCTACATCACGGGGTCAAAATCCTTGACAGTGCCATTATCGCCGCCGCCAAAATGTCGCACCGCTACATCACTGACCGCCAGCTGCCTGACAAGGCGATTGATTTGATTGATGAGGCAGCATCTCGCATAAAAATGGAGCTTGACAGCAAGCCTGAAAGCCTTGATAAACTTGACAGACGCATCATTCAATTAAAAATGCAGTTAGAAACTGTCAAAAAAGAAGACGATGCAGGTAGCCTTGCACAAGTTAAGCAGTTGCAAGCCCAAATTGATGAATTAAGTAAAGAATACAATGATTTAGAAGAGATTTGGAAAAGCGAGAAAGCCCTAGTAGAAGGCACCAAGCACGCCCAAATTGAGCTTGATAAGGCACGCATTGCCCTAGAAAAAGCCCAACGTGAGAGCAACTGGGAGCAGGCAGGGCGTTTGCAATATGAGATTATTCCTAATTTGCAAAAACAGCTTGCCGATGAACAGCATGATGACGCAGGCACGCCCAAGCTCCTAAGAAACAAGGTAACGGACAATGAGATCGCCGAAGTGGTGTCGCACGCCACAGGCGTTCCTGTTGCCAAGATGATGCAGGGCGAGCGTGATAAAATGCTTGGCATGGAGACGATTTTGCATGAGCGTGTGGTCGGTCAAGATGAAGCGGTCAAATCGGTTGCCAATGCCGTCCGCCGTAGCCGTGCAGGACTGTCCGACCCCAACCGCCCCAGTGGTTCGTTCCTATTTTTAGGCCCGACAGGGGTGGGCAAAACCGAGCTGACCAAATCGCTGGCGAACTTTTTGTTTGATGACGAGACCGCCATGGTACGCATTGACATGAGCGAGTTTATGGAAAAGCATAGCGTGAGCCGTCTGGTGGGAGCTCCCCCCGGCTATGTGGGCTATGAAGAAGGGGGCGTACTGACCGAAGCGGTTCGCCGTAAGCCGTATAGCGTGGTGCTGTTTGACGAAGTGGAAAAGGCTCACCCTGATGTGTTTAATATCCTACTACAAGTCTTAGATGATGGGCGTTTGACCGACTCTCAGGGGCGTGTGGTGGACTTTAAAAACACCGTGATTATCATGACGTCAAACCTTGGCAGTCATAAAATATTTGACATGGCAGGGGACGAGTACGAAGAGATAAAATCGGCGGTCATGGAGTCGGTGAATGCTCATTTTCGCCCCGAATTCATCAACCGTATTGATGAGATTGTGGTCTTTCATCCGCTCGGGCAGTCGCACATGGCAGGCATTGCGTCCATTCAGCTTGACCGCCTAAGAGCCAGACTAAAAGAGCGTGAGCTTGGTCTCGTCTTATCAGACGAAGCAATGAACGAACTGGTGTCGGTGGGTTATGACCCTGTGTTTGGGGCAAGACCGCTCAAACGTGCCATTGTCCAAGAGATTGAAAATCCCCTTGCTCAAAAGCTCCTAGCGGGCGAGTTTGTCGCAGGCGATACCATTTCGGTGGGGGTAGAAAATGGGGTGCTGACGTTTGATAAGTTAAAGTTTAATTAATTTTGGTTAAATATAAAAAAGGGTGGGTTGTTCCGCCCTTTTTTGTTTGGGTATTTTTCTTATCTTTATCTTGTGTTATGATATCAAAACCACAAATTAGGAGTATCTCATGAAAAAATACCTATTAGGCGTATGCCTTGCATTATCTATGCAGGCGACCGCCTATGACGGGGCGACCATGAATTTTACCAAATCCATCTTTGATAAAATAGTGACACATGTATTAATGGATGGTTTGCAAGAGCGTGATACCGCCAAGCAGGCGTGTGCCATAAATATCGCCACATCACAAACCAAGAGTCTGGCAGAAAACTATGTAAACACCGCCTTGACCAAAGATGAACTACCGCTCATGGATGAGTTTTTTGACACATCATTGGGTCAGGACATGATTGTATGGGCGGAGTTTGGTGATATGGATGATATAGACGATATAGATAAAGTGTTTGATTTTGACAAATATCCCACAGGGGGGTATGAGAAATATCAAGCAGTGATGGATAAGTATTTTGATTCAGACATGATAGAGCAGGTGTTTTCAGATGATGTTACGCTGTTGAGGGCGTTTTTGGCGTCTGCTGTCAAATGCAATATTTTTGATTCGGAGTAGTGAGGGTGGATTGCAAGGATTGGAGTGATTTAAGTAACAATCTTATTTTATAAGGTTGTTATAAGTAGGCAATAAAAAGGGTTTGTTTATTAACAAACCCTTAATTCTTTAAATTATAAAACTTAATATGGTAGGCCCAGCAGGACTTGAACCTGCGACCAAAGGATTATGAGTCCTCTGCTCTAACCAACTGAGCTATAGGCCCGAAAAACAGCCATAATTATACTTGATAAAGTGCGTTTAGTAAAGCGCTTTTTTGCATTTTTATAAAAATCACAAATATCGCCCGAAAAGTTATCATCCGCTCTGATTTTTGTTATAATAGGACAATTTATTTAACCCAATAGGAACTCTCATGACTTCTCATTCTCTTAGCTACAAAGACGCAGGCGTTGATATTGATGCAGGCGAAGCCCTTGTCCAACGCATCAAATCTGTCGCCAAAGCGACCACACGCCCCGAAGTGGTGGGCGGACTTGGCGGGTTTGGGGCGCTGTGCCGTATTCCACAAGGCTATAAATCGCCCCTTTTGGTCTCTGGCACGGACGGCGTTGGTACCAAATTAAAGCTCGCCCTAGACCTAAACCGCCACGAAACCATCGGTCAAGACTTGGTGGCAATGTGCGTAAATGACCTTTTGGTGTGCGGTGCCGAGCCATTATTTTTCTTAGATTATTACGCCACAGGTAAACTTGATGTGGATGTTGCCGAGACAGTCATCAAGGGGATTGGGGATGGTTGTCAGCTGTCAAATTGTGCCTTAATCGGTGGCGAAACTGCCGAAATGCCTGGTATGTATCAAGACGAAGATTATGACCTGGCAGGCTTTTGTGTGGGCGTGGTGGAAGAATCTGAGGTCATCACAGGGGCAAATGTGCAAAATGGCGATGTGCTGATTGCTCTGGCAAGCTCTGGCGTGCATTCTAACGGCTACTCACTCGTGCGAAAAGTGATTGACGTGTCGGGCGTGGACGTTAATGCTCATACGCTAGATAATGGCGAGAGCTTAGCGGACGCACTTATGAAGCCCACTCGCATTTATGTCAAATCGGTAAACGCCCTACAAAAACAGCTTGGCAATGCTAGCATTCACGCCATGGCACATATTACAGGTGGCGGTCTAACCGAAAACTTGCCCCGAGTGTTGCCCGACAATCTATCTGCCGAGATTGACCTTGCCACTTGGGAATTTCCTGCTGTCTTTGACTGGCTACAACAGGCAGGTAACATCGCCCAAAGTGAGATGGTGCGTACCTTTAACTGTGGCGTAGGCTTTGTGATTGTCGTCCCTGTCGATAAAAAAGACGAAACGTTGGCATTTTTGACCGCACAAGGCGAAACCGCTTGGCAAATCGGACAGATTGTAGAGCGTGCCGATAAAGCGGTGGTTTATGTTTAAGAGTTAATGACTTTTAAATAATTGGTAAATTGGGTTTATTGCTTAAAGATAAACCCAATTTATAAAGGATGCTTTATGCAGACTCCTAACACAGCATTATCACCAAAAGTACAAGCGATATTACCTGCTTTGGAAAATCTAAAAGCAGATAACCATTCTTTTTTGTTAGAATTTTTACAAAATAAAATCGTTAAAATAGATAAGCAAGAAATCGCCAAAAAACGTTTGGGGGTTTTTAAGGGTGGTATGGTAATGAGTGATGATTTTGATGATTATTTGGGCGATGACTTTTGGTTTCCAGATGACGATATTTTATATAAGTGAATGGTGATGAATAAATATCTGTTGGATACGCATATTTTATTTGGGCAAGTTGTTATCCTGAGAAATTGCCCAAGCATATTGCCAGTTTACTTCAAAATCCCAGTGATGTATTTTATATCAGCATGGCAACATTTTGGGAGATGCAAATAAAATATCAATTGGGTAAATTGTTTTTACCAAGAACGCTTGATGAGTTAATTAAAGAAAACAAAAAATATCATTATTATGAAGTCCTGCCAATTACCTAAACGCATATTCTAAACCTAGAAACCCTTGAATTTCATCATAAAGACCCCTTTGACCGTATGATTATCAGCTAAGCCATGTGCGAGCATTTAACGGTATTAACGGTAGATAGTGAAATTATAAAATATCCCATTGAATGTATTAGCTAATATGAAAACATTAAAAATCGCCGTCCTAGTCTCTAGCAATGGCTCAAACCTACAAGTTTTGATTGACCAAATGCAATCAGGCAAACTGCCCATTGACATTGTCGCTGTCGTCAGCAACAAAGCGGATGCCTATGCCCTAACTCGTGCCAAAAACGCCAATATCGCTACCTTTGTCATCGACAAAAACGAACAAGGCAAAACCTATAAAAGAGCCGAATTTGAACGGCTTGCCCTTCATGTATTAAAGCCGTTGGGCGTGGATTTGGTGGTGCTGGCAGGCTTTATGAAAATCCTAACGCCATTATTTATCAATGGCGTAAAAGACGAGCTAAACGCCCCCATGATAAACCTGCACCCGTCCTTACTCCCTGCCTATAAGGGGCTAGACACGCACGAGCGAGTATTAAAGTCGGGCGAGCGGTATCACGGCTGCAGCGTGCATTTGGTCACAGCAGAGCTTGATGCAGGGCAACTGCTTAGCCAAGCGGTGCTAGATGTCCACGCCAATGACACGCCTGCCACGCTACAAAACAGGGTTCATGCCCTAGAACACATGCTTCTACCACGCACGATAGCTTTTATCGCCCATGGCGTGATAGATGTGGAGAATGTGGGCGATGTGTATCGGTTCTGGGGAAATTAGACCAATGAAAATGGACTGATGAATTATATACCAACCGAACTT
>NZ_MXAP01000104.1 GCF_002027555.1 Moraxella equi | reverse complement strand
GATACAGTTGCTACTACTGCATTTCAAAATTATTCGCCCAACTCTTTTAACCGCACTTCTACCGCCAATTTATGAGCGTCCAATTGCTCGGCACTTGCCATTATTGCAACGGTGTTCGCCAAATTTTTAAAACCGTCAATGGACAATTCTTGTACCGTCATTCGTTTATAAAAGTCCGCCAAGCCAAGCGATGACTGGGTGCGGGCATAGCCATAAGTCGGCAAGGTGTGGTTGGTGCCACTGGCGTAGTCGCCCATACTTTCAGGGGTGTACGCCCCCAAAAATACTGAGCCTGCGTGGGCGATGTCGTCCAGATATTGACGGGGGTTTTCGGTGTTGATAATGAGATGTTCGGGGGCATAAGTATTTGAAATTGCTACACATTCTTGCAGGTTATCTGTGATGATGATACGACTTTTGGCAAGGGCTTGCTTGGCAGTTTCGGCTCGGGGGAACGTTTGTAATTGGTTGTCAATTTCGCTCAGAACTTTATCGGCTAAGTCCCCACTATCGGTGAGCAAAATCACTTGGCTGTCCGCTCCGTGTTCGGCTTGCGACAAAAGGTCGCTTGCCACAAAGGCAGGGTTGGCAAATTCATCGGCAATGACAAGCACTTCCGATGGGCCTGCGGGCATATCAATGGCGGTGCCTGTCAGTAGCACTTGGCGTTTGGCTTCGGTCACAAAGGCGTTGCCCGGCCCAAAGATTTTGTCCACTTTGGGGACGCTCTCTGTGCCGTACGCCATTGCACAAATCGCCCCTGCACCGCCTACGGCAAAGATTTCATCCACGCCACAGCGTTTGGCGGTGTATAAGATTTCGGCACAAATCGGGGCGGGTGAGCAAAGGACGATTTTTTTGCACCCTGCGATTTTGGCAGGAATGGCAAGCATTAACACCGTTGAAAACAAAGGGGCAGAGCCAGCAGGAATGTATAAGCCTACCTTTTCAATCGGGCGAGTCGTTACCTGACAGCGAACACCTGCCATTGTCTGGGTATCAATCGGCGTGGGGATTTGGGCGGTGTGAAATTTGTGAATGTTGGTGTAGGCGGTGTTAATGGCGGATTTAAGTTCGTCTGATAAGGTGTTTTGGGCGTTGTCAAGTTCGCTTGGGGCGATTTTTAGGCTGTCCAATTTGACTTTATCAAACTTTTCGGCAAGGGCAAACAGAGCGGTATCTCCTTGATTTTGCACTTGATTTTTTATATCCGCCACAATTTGGCTGATTTCATCACCAAGCGTTTGGGCAGGGCGAGTTAGGGCGGTTTGGCGTTCGGCTTGGTTTAGATTTTTCCAGATTAAGGTTTGCATAATTTTCTCTTTAAAATCAGTAATTTGTATAATGGCTTGGGTGTTGGGTTTTGCAAGTGGTTAGCGGTCAATCAACCAAGCGATTAGTGCTAGGAAAACGAGCGAAGTTGTACAAGTAGTACTACAAGCGAGTTTGACGAATGCCCTTTGGCAATAATGCTTGGTTGGCAGACCGCCATTACAACATCATTTTTTCAATGGGTAATACTAAGATAGAGCTTGCCCCCATTGCTTTTAAATTTTCCATTGTTTCCCAAAACAGCGTTTCTTGGCTGACGATATGCACCGCCACTTTGCCGTCATCTTGGGCAAGGGGCAAAATGGTCGGATTTTCGGCACAGGGCAGAAGTTTGACAATCTCAGGCAGTTTGTCTTTGGGGGCGTGGAGCATAATGTATTTGCTTTCTTTGGCTTGTTCTACGCCTGTCATTCGAGTTAGAAGTTTATCAACCAGTTGTTGTTTATCAAAGGACAATGGTTCGCTTTTGCCGATTAGACAGGCTTTGGAGCGGTAGATGACTTCCACTTCTTTTAAGCCGTTGGCTTCTAAGGTTGCCCCAGACGATACCAAATCGCAAATGGCAGTCGCTATCCCTGCACTGGGGGCGACTTCTACCGAGCCTGTGAGTAGGCAGTTTTTGAAGGGGACGGCATTTTTGTCCATATAGGCTTTTAGAAGGTTGGGGTAGCTTGTGGCAATGCGTGCGTTGTTTAGGCTGTTAAGTCCCCTGTAATCAAAGTCTTTTGGTACGGCAAGCGACAGACGACATTCGCCAAATTCAAAGACTTTAAGTTTGTTAAAGCTGGCAATCTCGCCCTTGTTTTGGCGGTCAAGCTGACATTCGTCCAGCACATTTTCGCCCACAAAACCCAAATCCGCCACACCGTCAAACACAAGGGCGGGAATGTCATCGTCTCGCACCCGAAGTAGCTCAATGGGCTGATTTTTGGCATAGACGATTAGGCGGTCTTTGTTGTAGTGAAATTTGATACCGCAGGCTCGTAGCAACTCTTGGCAGTCATCGCTTAGGCGACCTGATTTTTGAATGGCGATTTTTAGACGGTCTACATTAGGGTTTGACATGATTTCTCCAAAGATTTTTTTAAATATTATAAACAGCACGCAAAACAAAAGCCCCCAATCATCTTGGGGGCTTGCAAGTAAATGCCAATATTATCTGTGTTTTGCCTGCCCCCGAACTTTGCATTCTTTTGGGCGACAACCACACGCCTAAAAGAATCTTAGGAATGATGGTGATGATGGTGTAGGCTAATTGTCGTCATGGCGGATAACATATGAAAAGTTTTGAATACAGGCGTTATCATAAGGTATTTTTTGCTAAATGGCAAGCGTTATTTTTGCAAAATGTTTGGTATTTTTTAAATTGATGATGGGAGTGGGGTGTGCCTGCCTTTTGTATTTGCCATGAAAAATAGGAAAAATTGCCCATTTTTCATGCAAAAACGGTTGATTTACTTCTAAAAATTTTAAAATTGTAGATAGTTGTTATAAAGGGCAGGCACGCCCTAGTGCTCTATGATTTATCAAGTCGCAAATCGCCATCTTTTATCCATGTCATTTTGACAAAAAACCGATAAATCAGCCAGCACAGCACCGCAGGCAGGACAAAATGAAATGCCCCAATCAGCATCCAGACATCGGCAGATGTCCCCATAACATCAAGCGTGCCAATCTGCCCGACCAGTCCGCTTGTTCCCATGCCTGCCCCGCTTGGGATGTTTTGCATGCCAAACATGACTGTGGCAAAGGGAGCTAGGATTGCCCCTGTCAAGATGGGTGGCAGCCACAGTTTGGGATTTTTGACGAGATTGGGCAGTTGTATCATGCTTGTCCCCAGACCGCAGGCGAGTACCGTGCCTATGCCGTTGTCCTTGTGACTCATGACCGCGAAGCCTATCATTTGGGCGACACAGCCCACGGTGGCAGCCCCTGCCCCAAGACCGCTTAGCCCCAAACTGATGGCGATGGCGGCACTTGATACAGGTAAGGTCAGTAGCACGCCCATGACGACCGCCACTATCATGCTCATGATGATGGGGCTAAGTCCCATCGCCCATGTGATGACATCAGAGACGCTCATGAGAGTAGATGAGATGAGTGGGCTTAGGGTGTGGGCGACGACTGCCCCTGTGAGTAGGGTAGTCAGGGGCGTGACGATGATGTCAAGTGGCGTGGTGCGATGGACGAATTTGCCACACTCTGCTGCTATGATGACAGCGACCAATGCCCCTATCGGGCTTGCCCCCATGAATCCGACCGTGGTACAAGCAAGCATGACCAAAGGCGGTGCCTTAATGCCGTATGCCACACCCACGCCAATGGCAACACTCATCATGCTTTGGGCTTGACTGCCGACATCAACAAGCCACGGCATGGATAGCCATATACCCATGTTTTTTAAAATAAGCCCCAAAATCAGCGTGCCAAACAGACCTAACGCCATAAAGTTTAGGGCGTCTATACCATAACGTTGAAGTGAAAAAACGATGTTTTGCTTGGCAAGATGAGCAGATAAGCGGTTATTCATGATGATGGTCTTGTAAAAAATCCCCCAATCACTTGGGGGATTTTATGGTCATTTGTTAAAAGACAGGATTATTTGCGGTCTTCAACTTTAACAAAAGCACGGTGTTTTTCACCCACATAACGCTGACGTGGACGACCGATTTTGAATGCTTCTGAGTGCATTTCTGTCCAGTGAGCAATCCAGCCTGCGGTACGAGCTAGGGCAAAGATAACAGTGAACATAGACGTTGGGATGCCAATGGCTTTTAGGATGATGCCAGAGTAGAAGTCTACGTTTGGATATAGTTTACGGTCAATGAAGTATTGGTCAGACAGAGCGATTTTTTCTAGTTCCATCGCCAGTTGTAGTTTGGGGTCATTTACGCCCAAGGCACCCAACACTTCATCACAGGTCTCTTTCATCACTTTGGCACGGGGGTCAAAATTCTTATAAACACGGTGCCCAAAGCCCATGAGCTTGGCTTCTTTGGTCTTAACTTTTTCCATGAACGGAGCAACGTTCTCAACCGAACCAATCTCATCTAGCATGGTAAGTACCGCTTCGTTGGCACCACCGTGTGATGGCCCCCATAGAGCTGCGATACCTGATGCGATACAGGCGTATGGGTTGGCACCTGTTGAGCCTGCTAGACGTACGGTAGAAGTCGATGCGTTTTGTTCGTGGTCAGCGTGCAGGGTAAAGATTTTATCCATGGCTTTGACCAGTACAGGATTTGGTTTATAATCCACGTCACCGGGTGTTGCGAACATCATGTATAGGAAGTTTTCAGCATAGCTAAAATCTTTGCGTGGATACATGAATGGCTGACCGATAGAGTATTTGTAGCTCATGGCGGCAAGGGTTGGCACCTTGGCAATCAAGTCCACAGCCGTGTCATCACGGTGGTCAGCGTCAGAGATGTCTAGATGGTTGTGATAGAAGGCAGACAACGCACCGACCACACCAATCATAATCGCCATCGGGTGAGCGTCACGGCGGAAACCTTCAAAGAACTTACGCAGTTGGTCATGCACTGCCATGTGCTCATTGATGCGTGTGTAGAATTTGTCTTTTTCTTCGGCATTTGGCAAGTCGCCATAGAGTAGGGCGTAGCAGACTTCTAGGTAGTCAGCATTGTCCGCCAAATCGTCAATGGCATAGCCACGGTGCAAAAGCTCGCCTTTGTCGCCATCGATATAAGTTAGGGCAGATTCTACGGGGGCAGTTGCCATGAAACCAGGGTCATACGTCCAAAAACCTGCTTTATTGACCGCGGTCACGTCTAGTACAGGGCGACCCAAGGTAGATTCTAGGACTGGCATTTCATATTCCGTGCCATCAACGACTAATTTCACTTGTTGTGTCATAATAATAACCTTAATTTAATGGTGCCTAAATCCTGACCCAAAAGCCTTATCCTGCTTGGTTTGGGCTAATTTGGCATTGTGAATTTGCATGCTGGCAGGTAGCCGAGCATGATGTCCTTGGTCTTGTTGGTCGCTGAATTCCTTGCAACGTGCGTCCGTTTGCCAAAGCAAAGGCATATTGCTCATCATCGCCATCAAGTATCATGATGATACAAAAACTTTGCCAAACTTACAAGCCCTAGCATGATAAATTCCTTAAAAAATTGTAATTAATCCCCCAAGCCCTTACACTCATTCACTTTTTTGTCCAAGTCCAGTTTTCCCGAACCGCCCAAATCGTAAAAGCCTTAGTCATCATACGGGTTTTCTTGACATATTTTGTAACAATATTATCGTCAAAGTGGTTAAAATTTTGGCAAAAAATTTGACGCCAGTTACATAAAAGTTGTAATTTTGTTTGTAAAATTTGTTCAAGCGTTTTATAATTTATCTGTTTAACTTGGCAGGTCATTTTAAAAAAACGATAATCAATTTCATTGTCAATAGGGTAACACGACATTTGATGAATTTTGTAATAAGTTTTTTTGATAATTTCACAAAAAATTTAATAAAAAGTTTGGTAAAAGTCTGCGAAATTTTACTGATAAATGTTCTCAAATGTGCTGTTTGGACAAGGGTTCAAGAGATTAAAGAGTTTTAATGATTTGTAAAAGTAAAAGTAGCGATGTGTTTAAGCCTGATGGCTTTTGCATGGTTGCTTGGCACGCTGACACTGCGTGACACAAGCGACATTGATTTAACGCTGTGTTCAGACTTCTTATTTTAAAGACAGCCTGACGGTGTGATTTTTTGCGTTTAAAAATTTAAAATATCTTTAATATACTCATGCCAAATCATTTAGAGTGATTTACTAGATTTGGCAGATTAAAACCAAAACCGATATTTTAAGTTTTTAATTTTACAATTGAAAGGCCGTTTTGTATTTTAATTGTGGCAAAAATCACCCAAAAAGCCAGCTCTCCTTGCCGTCTTGTTCGTTTTGTACGGCTCATTTTGATAAGGACGCCCGCTCGTGAAAGATAACCGACCGATTAACTTACCCCTAAGCCAAGTGATTGCGGTGAACTCAAAGTCCCCAATCGCTATGGCTTCTATTTTGCACCGTGTATCAGGCATTGTGCTGTTTTTACTTGTGCCTGTCATGCTGTGTATTTTACAGACATCACTGTCATCGCCAGAAGGGTTTGAGACGGTGCTAAACAATATCGCCCTTAGGTTTGTGGCGTGGATTTTTGTGGCGGCGACCGCTTACCATTTTGTCATGGGAGTTAAGCATTTACTTGCTGACCTTGGCATGAACGAAGAGTTCAAATCAGGTAAGACGGCGGCGATTGTGAGCTTTGTTATCGCATTTGCCTTGATTATTGCGTCCTTTGTGTGGGTGATGTTCTAATGAAAAGAAACAATTCAGGCATTAAAAGTGCCACAGGTCTGACAGGTTCAGGCTCTCGTGATTGGGTGCTACAACGTATCAGTGCGGTGGTGCTTGCCCTTTATTCTGTGGTGTTGGTAGGATTTTTCCTATTTAATCAAGTGGATTATCAAGCATGGCATGGCTTTATGATGAGCTTGCCCATGAAATTATTGAGCCTTGTGGCGATTTTATCACTCGTATTTCACGCATGGGTGGGTATGTGGACGGTATTTACCGACTATGTCAAATCGTCAGGACTGCGTATTGCTCTACAAGGCGTGGTCATCGTTGCCATTTTGGCGTACCTATTTTGGGGCGTGATGATTTTTTGGTAAATCACACTTTTATAAGACATTGATAGGAAAAATAGTATGGCATTAGCACCAGAAAAACCGATTGAAAACATCCCCACGCTAAACTTTGATGCGGTCATCGTTGGCGGTGGCGGTTCAGGCATGAGAGCGTCTTTACAGCTCGTTGAAGGCGGTATGAAAGTTGCCGTTTTGACCAAAGTATTTCCAACCCGTAGTCATACTGTTGCCGCCCAAGGGGGTATCGGTGCGTCATTGGGTAACATGAGTCCTGACAACTGGCATTTTCACTTTTATGACACCGTCAAAGGCTCTGACTGGCTGGGCGACCAAGACGCCATTGAATATATGTGCCGTGAAGCCCCAAAAGTCGTGTACGAGCTTGAGCATATGGGGATGCCTTTTGACCGTAACGCAGACGGCACGATTTATCAGCGTCCGTTTGGTGGACACTCTGCCGAATACGGAGCAAAACCTGTTCCCCGTGCGTGTGCGGCAGCCGACCGTACAGGACACGCTCTTTTGCACACCCTTTACCAAAAGAACCTAGAAAAAGGCACGCAGTTTTTTGTGGAGTGGATTGCCCTTGACCTTATCAAGGACGCAGACGGCAACATCAATGGCGTGATTGCCCTTGACCAAGAAACAGGCAACATCTCAGTATTCCAAGCCCAAACAACCGTACTGGCAACAGGTGGTGCAGGACGTATTTTCCGCGCATCAACCAACGCCTACATCAACACAGGGGACGGTCTTGGCATGGCGGTGCGTGCAGGCATTCCATTACAAGACATGGAATTTTGGCAATTTCACCCAACGGGCGTGGCAGGAGCGGGCGTGCTTTTGACCGAAGGCTGTCGTGGTGAAGGTGCGATTTTGCGTAACAAGCATGGCGAGCCGTTCATGGAGCGTTATGCACCGACACTAAAAGACTTAGCCCCCCGTGATTTCGTCTCTCGTTCTATGGACCAAGAGATTAAAGAAGGTCGTGGCTGTGGTCCTAATGGCGACTATATTTTGATGGACATGACGCATTTGGGTCTGGACACCTTGATGAAACGTTTGCCGTCTGTGTTTGAGATTAGCCATAACTTTGCCAACGTGGACATCGCCAAAGAAGCGGTGCCTGTTGTGCCTACCATTCACTACATGATGGGTGGTATCCCAACCAACATTCACGGTCAAGTAACCGTGCCTGTGCTTGACGGACATGTGGACGAACAAGGTCTATATACCGAAGGTCGTGTGGTCAAAGGCTTGTACGCCATTGGCGAATGTGCGTGCGTGTCAGTACACGGTGCAAACCGCCTAGGCACGAACTCGCTACTTGACTTGGTGGTGTTTGGTCGTGCGGCAGGTCAGCATATCCTAGATGAATTTGCCAAATCAGACCGCAGTTATAAGCCACTTGACCCACGAGTGTTGGACTACACGCAGTCTCGTCTTGACAAGCTACAAAACTCTACCGAAGGCTACAACGCCCAAGAAGTTGCCGATGAAATTCGCAACATCATGCAGTCTCACGCTGGGGTGTTCCGTACGCAGGCTTTGATGGATGAAGGTGTAGAAAAAATCATGGCACTGGCTCCAAAAGTTGCCCAAATCCACCTAAAAGACAAATCAGCCGTCTTTAACACCGCTCGCATTGAGGCGCTCGAAGTTGCCAACCTTTACGAAGTGGCAAAAGCGACCATGCTATCAGCGTCCTTGCGTCATGAATGCCGTGGGGCTCACAGCGTGCTAGATTATGAAAAGCCAGAAGATGACAGCTACGCCCCACTAGGACGTAACGACCATGAGTGGATGAAGCATACGCTATGGTACTCTGAGGGCAACCGTGTGGTGTATAAGCCTGTACGCAAACAGCCTTTGACTGTGGAGTATTGTGAGCCACGAGTGCGTACGTTCTAATTTTGACAAATCGATAAGTTGGGTGTAAAAGCCCAACTTATATAGATGATTTGCAAAATGTATCATTTCAAATTTAAATTAGGTCTTTTTAACAAAAACAGTTAAAAATCCCAAATTCCCAATGGAGAAACCCATGAGTCGAGGCAAACGCATTGTAGAGATTTATCGCTACGACCCAGACAAAGACAAAGCCCCTTATATGCAAACATATGAGATTGAGCTACTAGATACCGACCGTATGCTACTAGACGTGCTACTACGCCTAAAAAAACAGGACGAAACCTTGACATTCCGCCGTTCATGCCGTGAGGGTATCTGTGGCTCGGATGGTATGAATATCAATGGCAAAAACGGTTTGGCGTGTCTTATCAACATGAACACCTTGCCCGAGAAAATCATCGTTCGTCCCTTACCAGGTTTGCCAGTCATCAAAGACTTGGTGGTGGACATGAACCAGTTTTATGCCCAGTACGAAAAAGTTCATCCATTCCTAATCAACTCACAACCCGCTCCGCCAAAAGAGCGTTTGCAGTCGCCAGAAGACCGTGAAAAAATGAACGGACTTTATGAATGTATCTTGTGTGCGTGCTGTTCTACGTCTTGCCCATCATTTTGGTGGAACCCAGACAAGTTTCTTGGTCCATCAGCCCTGCTTAACGGCTACCGTTTTATCATCGACAGCCGTGATACCGACACCCAAGCCCGTCTTGCCAGACTTGACGACCCATTTAGCTTGTTCCGTTGTCGTGGTATCATGAACTGCGTATCGGTTTGCCCCAAAGGACTAAACCCCACTAAGGCAATCGGTCATATCCGTAATATGCTACTTGATGCGGCGGGTTAAGCTGACTTTGAGTGTTTTAAAACCGTACTTTTAAAGTGCGGTTTTTTTATCACAGGTTAAGTTTAATTTTTAATTATTCATTAAAATTTATGCTCATAAACTTCAAAGTTAGCACAAGCTCTATTTTGGATGTAAGATGCCTACCTATTGCACTATTAAAAGTTGGATTTAAAATGGGGTGTATTACGCACCTACAATTTGTATTTATTGTAAAGTTCGTTTGGTATATCAGTAGAGGGAGTAAATATGAGTACAATCAAAAGAAAAATCCTATTTTTCTTTGTTTTTTTACCCATACCCATCATTTTATCTATAAAGCCCATTACTAATGTTGTGCAGGGTGCTAAACATATCCCAATAAACCTACCTGATGGTTTGTCTTATAATGTAAGTACTGAAAAATTTAAAAGAGTATTTGTTAGAAAAAATAATGATGAGGCGTATAACCTAAAATGTATGGATACAATTGTTAAAGAAAATAATCTCTGTTTAGATAAGTATTCTGGCGATGACTTTACTGGTTATAATGTTAGTATTGTATCCTTTACCGATGACGATGAACATAGTAATGATGCTATTATTGTTAGTGGTAAATTTGTTAGTCAAGTAACTCAGGAAATTATTTATGTTTCTACATCGGAAGATGAGATTAAAAAAGTAAAAAAATATCTTGAAAGAACTAGCAGGTATGTAGATTTATTTTGGGTTTTTATCATATTTTTATCTATATTGATTTAATTTTTAGCAAAGATAAGGAGCAAGCAAAATGACAGCATTTGGTTATGGTAAGTTAAAGTTTGGTGTTACTGCCAATTATTGGGAATAAACTATATGTCAAAAGAACCAGAATACGGCTCAACAGAACATCTTGTGCAGTCTTTTAAAGAGCAAATCATTTTTATTATTGTTATGGGTTCACTCTTTTGTGCTGTCTATTACTTTTATATAAAACCCAATCAGGTAAAAAAACTCCAATCAGCGTCAAAAGATGAGTGTGGACATCTTATTGAGTTTTATTCCTCCCCTGATTCTGATGACCCTAGAAATAGAAACATTGATTATTTTTCAATTAAAAACAAGCAGGGTGAAGATTTGCATTTTGTGAGAAGTAGAAGATCTGATTTGGGTGCTAAAAACGCCAAACAAGGTGATTTGGTATGTTTAACATACAGCACAGAATATTACGAAGATTTTGGTAAAAAAGTACGAGATAAGAAAATACCTTATCTTATTAAGATTAACTCAGTAGGAGAGTAATTATGATTTATAATGGTATTGTGTTTCAAATAAAATAGCAAATCATGGGATTTTTTGTAATGAGTGATACAAATTATCAAAAATTTTCAGAGCCAGCAGGTTGGCTTGGTTTTATTGGTTATCCAGTGGTTATGTCTGCTTTATTAATGACCAATCATTATGGATATACAGAATTAGGTTTAAGTTCTTACAATAAGTATCATACATCTTTATCAATTGGTTATATGGTATTATTTAATAAGATTGACGGTGATTTCAAAAAAAGAGTGAATCATGAAATAAATATTCAATCTGATGATAAATATGCTTATAAAAATTTATATCCATCATACATGGTCATTTTATATGCATTATATGAGTTTTTAAAATCAACATGTATAACAGCATTATTTTTATCATTTCTGCTGATATATTCAAAATAGATTTTGTGGTTAATCATAGGCGATGGTCAAAAATACAAAATTTGCTATGGCATGTTTTTAAGTGTGATAAAATATTAAGGAATTGCTATGACTCTTGGAATAAGATGTATTGCGCTAATATTTTTTTGTATGGCTATATATGGTTTGGGATATTATTATCATATTTTCCCTAGAAAATTTGATGGATTTTTGTCTAATGCTATTGCTAATGAACTTACAAAACACAATAAATTTCACATTGGTGATTATATTGAATATGGAGAAAATGATGTGTTGTGTATTGCTCCATCTTATAAATCTTTACCATTTAACGAAATGGTGATTGGCAATCGTTCAAAAAGTTTTATTGAGCAAAGAATTAATGGTTTTTTTGGTAAGAGTGATTCGTATAGGTGGATTATAGTGTTTAATTCACATGATAAGGGAAACCCAAGAATGTATAAAATTACTGGAGAGGCTGTACCAGATTTTAAAATTTCCCAATGTTATGGTGGTCGTAACATTGTATTTGAAAAAACCAAGCATGAAGATGTTTATATTTACTTTAAAATAAGAGAGGTTTAGTATATGGCAATTGGTCCTATTACAATTGGTGCTTTGATTGGTGGCGGTGTTGCAGGTGCTGCCCTTAAAATGAAAGAGGTATTTAATGGTGAAGCTGCCCATTATTGGGGTTCTGATACTGGTTGGAATGATTCTAGTGATGCATTTCGTCATGCATATGTGAGTGCAAGGTTTGCTCAAATGACAGGCGAGCATACTGCAAATATATTGGGGATGTTTAATGAGGTAATCTCGAAATCTGATGACTCTAGAGATGCCGCAATGGATGTTTGGAATAATAAAGTTGGAGCGGAAATCGGTAGTAAATATGAGATGACAGATGAATATGCTCCTGAAAAGATAGCTAATGACATCAAGAAAGCTCTTGATAATGGCTTATTAGTGACTGACTTTGAGAAAGATCCACGAACCAATGGTAAATTGCAGGAATTCTTAGATAAAAATAGATACAATAACCCCTTCGATGACCTTCCTGATGACCTTGCCGAAGCCTTTGCCAAATGGGCAGGTATCAACCGCTCAGGGTTTCATTATTTCTATGATCCGATTGTACTCGACTTAGATGGTGATGGCATAGAGACGATTGCTCATGATAAATTAAAGAAAGCTGTTTTTGATCATGATGGTGATGGCATTGCTCATGCGACAGGCTGGGTGAAAAAAGATGATGGCATACTGGTGCTAGATCGCAATGGCGATGGTGTTATTAATGATGGGCGAGAGGTGTTTGGTGACAGCATGATTTTGAGCACAGGTGAGACCGCCAAGCACGGCTATGAGGCACTTGCCGACCTAGACAGCGATGGTAATGGCAAGATTAATGCCGATGATACCAAGTTTGATGAGCTTAGGGTATGGCGTGATTTGGACAGTGATGGCGTGAGTGATGTTGGGGAGTTATTTGGACTTCATGAGCTTGGTATTAGTGCGTTAAACCTTGATTATCAAGAGGTGGACAAAAACCTGACAGGAGGCAATAAACTGACTCAGCTTGGCAGTTATGAGAAACATGATGGCAAAACAGGTGTCATGGGCGATGTGAATTTTAACTTTCATGGTGTGTACACCAAACATCTCGATGGTGTAAAAAATACAGATGACAGATTGCCAAATCTACAAGGCTCTGGGCGTGTCAGAAGTCTAAGCGAGGCAATGACACTATCTTCTGAGCTTAGAAATATCGTCGTCAATTACCTAAATGCCAAAAGCAAAGATGAACAGCTGTCGATGATGGACGGCTTGCTCAAAGCGTGGGCAAAAACCGATCCTGATTATCAAGATTATGAAAAGCCGATTTTCTTGTCGATAAGAAGCTCTAGTTCCCAAAAAGGTGCGGTGGGCATTGCAGGCGGTGGCGGTGCTATACCAACCGAACCCAAAATATGCTACAATACCCCTATGGCATACTCAGATGATTTTAGACAACAAGTACTAAGGCAACTAAATTGTGGTAAAACCTACCGACAGCTTGCCGAAGAGTACAATATCAGCACCCGCACCATTTTAAACTGGAAAGCAAAC
>NZ_MXAP01000103.1 GCF_002027555.1 Moraxella equi | reverse complement strand
TAAGTTCGGTTGGTATAATAAAATAACAGCAGAGGAGAAAAAAGTTTTCATGATAATCTCATTAGAAAAATAAAATATAGGAATTAAGCAAATTAAAGATGATTATTATACAAAGTACAACTGTCGTTAATTTAATTAAGATGTAACAAATTGTAAAATTTTCTATTCTATAACCATAAGCCCTTCCCAATTTTTCCAAAAAGAAAAGCGCCCAAATATGAGTGCTTTTCGTGGCGAAATACCGATTAGTATTTACGCACGGTGCGTGCTTGTTCACGCCATACTTTTTTCTTATAACGCTTGACCGCAGCGGCTTTTTTACGCTTACGCTCTTGGGTTGGTTTTTCGTAAAATTCTTTTTTACGTACGTCAGCCAGAACGCCTGCTTTTTCGCAAGCACGTTTGAAGCGACGAATCGCAATATCAACAGGTTCGTTTTCTTTGACCTTTACTAAGGGCATGGTTTACTCCGATTATCAAGACAACTAAGACATCAATTTGGCTGTATATTATAATTAGCTGGTACGGTCTTGGCGTAGGCATCAGCTCAAATTGGAACAAGTCGTTTTTTACAAAACCTGCCGATTATACCAAAACAGTCCAAATAAGGCAAGTTGTTTTGACGCATTAAACAAAACAAAAAACGCCCCAACTGGGACGTTTTTGGTGTTTTAAAAACTACATAATAATATTCTTAATCTCCTCGGAAATGAAAAGGGTGGCACCATTATTTGAGATATACTGATCAAATCCTACCTTAACTTCAGATGTAGATTCATCAATCTTGGTAAAGGTGCCATCCAATGTGACCGTATCCAGCCCATCACCCAAAACGTCAAGGGAACGACCCTCAGGGTTTATGCTGAGTACATCTTTGGCAGTAATGGTTAGGCTTTGTGCCGTACCATTATTCATGTCCAATATCTCAAAGCCAGTTGCTATGGTGTTGGTTAGGTTGATATTTCCATCCAACTTGACTTCATCACCGACTTTATATGGCTTGCTAACAAGTAGCAGAGTATCTATACCTGCACCACCATCAATAACAAGATCATCGGCATCATAAACAATCTTATCGTTACCCTCACCGCCATATAGTTTATCAGCACCCAATTCACCAATCAACGTATCATCACCTTTGCCACCGTAAATAATATCTGCAGCTGTTGTTCCGATAATGTAGTCATGGTCATCAGTGCCGTTCACGGTACGACCTGTGGTTTCTTTGGCATAATCATTAAAATTGATAACAACAGTGTCTTGAATGCTATCACCATCGTTATCCTGATAAGCATAGCCAAACTCCAATCGATCTTCAGCACCCAAATCAACCACTTCAGCAAGATTGTCAGCACCTCTAAACTCGTAACTACCGTTAATATTACCGATAAATGTGCCATATTTGGTTTTAAAGGTGAATGTTGATGGATTATTATCGCTATCAACAATGTTTTTATTGGCATCTGTGATGTCTTTGAGTGTCCAAATAACCTTTTGTGCGTTAGGATCTAACAAGCTGGCATCACTCACAACATCACCACCTGTTCTAAAGTTGGTTGCATGCTCAAGATCGTTATTAGCATCTGGATTTGGATCAAGCGGGATTAACGTTGCTGATAATTTAAAGCCGTTATTTGCCTGCTCTTTGGTGTTGATAATCACCACTTTTCCAGAGGCTACATCTTCTCGGGTAATGCCATCTAGTTGGGTTTTTATCAAGTTGGCAGTACCTGTGTTGTACAAATAGTTAACACCTGATATGTTATCAGAGCCGCCAGCTGTATTATAATTTTCCTCCATCTTAACAAGCAGATCATAGTTATCAACACTGTCGCGCAGATCACCATTACCACTGACTTTTTCTGGCTGATTTAACTTTAATGTATAGCGTTTACCGCCAATGAGCAGTGTTGTCTCCTGTGGTTTGAAAATAACAAAGTCATCAGGGGTGATGCCGTAGGTTAGATTATCCACCACTGCAACATTCTTATAATCATAATTAGGAGTTTCGATATGCTTTAGATCAAAAATGGTCTTAACGGTTTGCTCTTCACCATTAATACTCACCACAAAATCAACGTGCATGTTGACAGTCTCCAAGCCTTTATTGACATAAACACCTTGGTTGTCATGGTTAAACGTACCTAAACTAAAAGGTATATTAAAACCATCCAGCTTCTTATTGATCATACTGGCATCTTCTACGATGCCATAGCTTGCTCTAGGTTGCACATTTCTATTTGGATTACCCCACTGGATAATCTCAGCATAAGCATCTTTATCATTATTGGTAGACACAAAATATTGTTTGTCCGTTGCATCACTTGAATCAGGGTTGCTAAAGCCTGTAACGATATCCATCAGTCTAACATCATCGACAGGTACATCGATATTGTGAATACTAACACCTGATACAGGCGAGTCATCCTCCACCACCGTAACGGTCTTATTGTCACGTGCAATCTCAGTGTTGCCATCTTTGACCACGATACCAAAATTAACATCTAGATTATCTTCTTTGGTAACATCCGGATGATCAATAGGTGCGTGTAGCTCTGTGGTGTATTTATAAGCAATGGTGTTATCTTCTTTTACAATCTGCTCTTTGAGCTTGATAGTAAGAACAGGTTTGTCATCAGGAGTTCTGCCTATCCATGTCAAGCCATTATCTGATGTTGTCCAAGTGACTGGTTGCTTGCCACTGGTAACAATTGTAGTAGGCTCGGTTAAAGCCAATGTTACATTTTTGGATAGACTTGTATCAATGTTTTTAATACGAATCTCTCCATTAGAAGTGGTAGCATTCGTCTTATCCACACCAACAGGATCGTTGTCTTTATTACCACCCGGTAAGCCTTCCTCGGATACATGTGCTGGCGGATCCAATTCAATCACTGGTTTGTCTTTGTTAACACCGACCTCTCCATTGAAGTCATTAATGGTAGTGGTAACTGTATCTACACCCTTACTGGCGTTATCTGATACTTTAGTCATATTAACCACAAAAGTTTCGATACCTTCATAGACTTCATCATTTATGATTGGCACATTAATATCTACCGAACTAGTACCCGCTTTGATAATCGCCGTCTTAGTGACACCAAAAGTACCATTCCCAAAGTCAGCAGCCTCTGCTGGGTTAATACCTACCGCATTAGCAGGAACAGTTACCTGGTACTCAATAACAACGTCTTTATCAGCAGTTTTGCCATTGGCCAATGTAAATGTATATTTGGCAGTGCCCGCACTCTCTAACACGGTTCTCACACCTGACAAATTTACAGTCGGCTTATCATTATCCGCATCTGGCA
>NZ_MXAP01000102.1 GCF_002027555.1 Moraxella equi | reverse complement strand
CTTACCGTCGGTATTGAAGGTAATAACACAAGGCTTAGAACCTTTGCTAGGCGAGCATTTAGAAAAAACGTGTTGTTTCTCTAAAAACCTAAGCAATCATCTTAAAGCATTTGACTTGGTGTTTCATTATATCAACCATGGGTGGGTGTAGCATACTTTTTGGATCAGAGCCAGACGGAAAAATTTTTCCGTCTTTGATTTGCTCTACATTTGTTTCTTGATTATCCTAACAAACCCAACACCTAATATCACCAAAAACACTGCAAACATGGCAAGGGTTAATTCAGGAATACTAAATCCCAACATTTGCCAGTCTATCTCAGCACATTCGCCCGAGCCTTTTAGTACTTCTTGGAACACCTGCAAAATCGGCAGGGTATCCACCCAGTAGTTCAGCCCCGGTCCACAGGCGGGCACTTCATCAGCAGGTAAGTGCTGTAACCACACATGACGAGCCGCCACCCCAAACCCCCACAGCGTGCCGATCGCCATGCCACCCCATAGCACAAGCTTCGCCCAAAGTTTTTTGGGGTTTACAAGCATGCCAACAAAGGCAAACGCCCCCATTATCCACACGCCAACCCGTTGAAAGATACACAAAGGACACGGGTCAAGCCCCAAATGCTTTTGAAAATAAAAAATCGCCACAAGGGTCGCCACGACCGACAAGGCAAATAAGCACGCACACAGCGTGCGAAAAGTTGGGTGTTTTAACATGGTGCTATCTGTATTGTTGTAAGTATTCATAAAAATCTTGGGTCTCTTCTCGCTCTAACTGCTGTTGGTCGGCAAAGGACTGTATGGCAATGTTGGCATAATAGAACGCATCTTCATTGCTAAGGGCGTGAGCAAGCAAGGACTTATGATGTTTTTGGGCGAGCATTTGCCCGAGTTTCCACGTACTGCCCAGTCTTTGACTGTCTGAGATGACCTGAGCTGATGGCGTGAAGTTGGGATTGGTCGCCATGCCTTGCATGAGCGAGAGTGCCAAACGGTAGTCGTTACCGCCATGATGTTCATCAAAAGCGTCGGCAATGGCTTGCATTTGCCCAAGCGTCTGCACTATCCATTCCCCCAAGGATTGCTCGCCATGGGATGTGATGATGGTTGCATTGGCGTCTCGCCCGTCATTGACCACCTTATCAACATTTGATGACAGCTGTTTTTCTTCATCAGGCAGTAGCTCAGGAGAGTCTGACAGCAAGCAATACAATGCCAAAATCTCCAAAAAGCACGCCGTGGCGGTCGTGATACCGATGTCGCTGTATGGATCTAGGTCAATGGCACGAAACTCAACATAGGCGATACCCCGAGACTCTAAGGCTTGGGTTGGTGTCTCGCCTGAGCGAGTGACTTGTTTTGGGCGGATGGGGCTGTAAAACTCATTTTCAATTTGCAAAATATGGTCGTTAATCTGCACAGGATTGCCGTCTTGGTCGTCTACGCCAATGTTCGTAAAGTCGGCAAAGGGCGTGCCAATAGCTCGACGTAGCCCCTTGATGTATTCACCTAGGTCGTTATAACGAATGTCCAAATCTTCCTGTACGCTGTTGGTGTAGCCTAATTTGCCCATTCTAAGGCTGGTTGCATTGGGTTTATAATAAGTACAGCCCCCACCACAGTCACTAAGTGGTGTTAAATCATGTGTGCGACCCGTCAAAAAGCACCCACACACGCTCGGACTTGCCCCAAGTAGATACAGGACAAGCGGGGTTAGGCGTTTGAAGTTACGAATCAGTCCCAGATATTTTTCATTTTTAAACGCTTGTAGGTCGTCTCGGCTCTCACTTTTTGCCCACACCCCAAACAAATCATCGCCGATAGATAGGTTGTAGTGCAGTCCTGCGATGGTCTGCATTTTGCGACCGTATCGCACGCCAAGCCCTGAGCGGTATAGGGTTTTGAGTCGCCCGATGTTAGACGTGCCATAATTGGCAAGGGGGATATCTTCATCATCATCTGAGAGCATGCACGGCATGGAGAGTGGCCACATCATCTCATCATTTTCTAATGAGCGATGTACCAACACATGCAAGATGCGGAGCATGTCTAAGGCGTCTTTGATGGTCGCTTTAGGTTCAGTGATAAGTTCAAGTAGGTTCTCAGAGTAGTCGGTGGTGATATAAGGATGGGTGAGTTTCGAGCCGAGACGGGCAGGGTGAAAGGTTTTGGCCGAGTAGCCATCAGGCTGCATACGCAGACCCTCTTTTTCAATACCACGCTTCATGCCCGCCACAAGGGCTGAGCCAAACCATGTAGGCAGGGTAAAATGTAAAGATGGGTTCATTGTATTATCCGTGTTAAAGTATCTGATGTGACTATTATAATAGAGATGGGCGTATGACTGCAAAGAGTTTTTGGAAAAGGTGCTTATTCGTTTGGTAAAATGTATTAATAAAAAACCAAACTGACAAATATTTGACAAATAAAAAACACCTACCAGGGGCAGGTGTTTTTGAATGACCATCTTAATTAAGAATTAAGAGAAATCTAGTTCAGTTTCAAAACCTTTTAGGCTGTGACGAGCCATTGCTAGGTTTGATTTTTGACGGTCAAGTACTAGGTACAGGAATAGGTTTTCGTTACGTACTAGCGGACGGAGAAGGTGGTATTGCCCGCTTAGAGTGATTAGGATGTCTTCAATAGACTCATGAAGACCCAATGCTTTTGCAGTTTTACGCTTAGCACGTACCACTTCGGTGTTACCAGCAGCTGCTAGTTCTAGGTCAAGACCAGTACCCAAAGTAGCTAGGGCAAGACCTGATTCACTGTCAACCAATGCTGCTGCTACGAAGCCGTCAATGTCGCTTAGAGCGTCAAGAGATAATTTAGCCATGATGCCATTCCTTAAAAAGTAAATTAATGTTGAATTAATGACGATTTAAGTAATAGTTATCAATGATAAAGAATTTTAAAAATAACAAGTTAATTTAAAATTTTAATGACTATTAACAAATTGCTAAAAACCGTCATGTTATAACGAAAGCATTGTTTGGCATTTCGTTATGTGCGTATTAAACCATATCTTTTATAAAAACACAAGCATTATTTTTAAAAAATTTATAAAAAAGAGCAAATAATTGATAACATTTTAAAAAAGTTATTAAATATCAATATTTTATAAAATATAAATATTGCTTAAATTTTTTAAAATTTTATGATTTAAAAATCCTTTTCCCTTAATTTAATTAAGGTTTTATTTTATACAGTTTTACAGCTAAAGAGATAAAACAGATAACATTAGGCAAACTTTTTTTACAATATATTAAAACAGGATTGATTAAATTTATTTGGTCGCAATTTTTATACCGCTGATAATTTACAAACCTAAGGTAACACAACATTAACTATCTGCCAGTCTAGCACTTGATGGCGATGCATGACGATGGTATAGGGTTTATCTTTGATGGTGGTGGCAACTTCAAAGCAGTTAAGACCGCAGTAGGACAGCTTGGGCTGGGTCGGCTGTCCGATGTTATCGCTTGCCTTGGTAGCGATGGCGGTTTTTTGATTATTGATGGCGATGTTCATGTCGCCTGTGCTGATGTAGTCAGTGAGCAGCCGCTCGGTATCAACATAACCGCCAAACAAGGCAATGCCCACAAGCATGGGTTCGCTCTCGGGCTGAACGTCGCCTTGGGCAAGCCGAGTTAGATTCTCAGGGGTAATGCCCTTATCCACGGCAGTATTGATAAAGCTGTGGGCGATGGTGTTAAGCTTGGCACCATCTAGCCCAAGCAGTCCGCCAAAGAGTGACAAGCCCCGCACCACGTCGTTAGAGCCGAGCCAGTTATCGGTTTTGGTGATGAGCTGATGTTTTAGGCTCGGACGCAGCATCTCAAAATCTATGCTGTTAATAATGGGAGCGTAGTCGCCATTGTCATAAGCGTTTTTTAGGGTGTAGAGCTTATAATAGGGCGAGCCTGCCACGATGACAAGGGCGATGATGACAAGTGCCAAGAGCAGTTTGGTGATTTTCATAAACACATGATGATAATAGGGATGATGTGGGGTATTTTGCCATAAATTTTTGAAAATTGGTAAAAAATCACACCAATCACGCTTGATAAATGGCATAAAAGCACCATAAATAGGCAAATTTTTTATTTTTGCAAATCGTGACCTTTTTGGGTCGCCTAAGCAGCCAAAAGCCAATCAGGACAACACATGAGTAAAGATTTTTATACCATTTTGGGTGTGGACAAGTCGGCAGACGATAAAGAGATTAAAAAAGCCTACCGCCGTATTGCGATGAAATATCACCCCGACAAAAATCCAGACGACCCAAGTGCCGAAGAAAAGTTTAAAGAAGCGACGATGGCGTATGAAGTGCTGTCGGATGCCCAAAAACGTGCCACTTATGACCGCATGGGACACAGTGCCTTTGAGCAGGGCATGAACAACGGCGGGTTTGGCAATGCTGGCGGATTTAGTGCCGATGACCTAAACGACATCTTTGGCAGTTTCTTTGGCGGTGGGGCTCGTGGTGGCTTTAGTGGCGGTGGCGGCGGTTTTGGCGACATCTTTGGTGATATGTTTGGCAACTCTCGTGGCTCTCGTGCCAGCAAAGGAGCGGATTTGCTCTACCAAATCAGCCTCACCCTAGAAGAAGCGGTAACTGGCTGTAAAAAAGAAATCACATACAGCACGAGCGTTCACTGTGAGACCTGCGACGGTAAAGGGGCAAAGTCTGCCAGCGATGTCGTCAGCTGTCCTACCTGTGGCGGACATGGTCAGGTGCGTGTCCAACAGGGCTTTTTTGTCATGCAGCAAACCTGCCCTGACTGCCGCGGCACTGGCAAAAAAATCAAAAACCCCTGCCCTGACTGTCATGGCGAAGGCAAACAGCACAAATCTCAGACCCTAGAAGTCTCCATCCCTGCTGGCGTGGACAATGGCGACCGTGTCCGCCTATCAGGCAAGGGCGAAGCGGGCGACAGTGGCATGCCAAATGGTGACCTATATGTCGAGATTCATGTCAGACCGCACGACATCTTTACCAGAAATGGGGCGGATTTACACCTTGATATCCCTATCAATATCGCTACCGCCGCACTTGGCGATGAAGTAGAAATCCCCACGTTGGGCGGTGGTCGCCTAAAAATCAAAGTTGCCGAAGGTACCCAAAGTGGCAAAGTGTTGCGTGTGCGTGGCAAGGGCGTCATGACCGTGCGTGGTGGCATGCAGGGCGACTTGCTGTGCAAAATCATCGTTGAGACACCCACCAATTTGACTGGCGAACAAAAATCCTTGCTTGAGCAATTTGCCAAAACCCTAAATGGCGACAACGGAGCAAGTGCCAAGAAAAAAGGGTTTTTTGACAAAATCAAAGATGAAGTTAAAGACATTTTTGATTAAACCTAACCTTTCAAATAAAACACGGTAAAATTTTACCGTGTTTTTTATTTTTGGTGGTAGCCTAAAAAGTATGCCAAACTAGGTTTTCCGTTCGCTCTGAGCCATGCCTACGGGTCGGAAAACCGTTATGAGTAGGTAATAGTTTTCCCTTGTGGCATGCTTTTTGAGCCAAAATCTTATTTTTTAAATTTACTTTCGGCAAATTTTTGGTTATCATCAAATCATCTTAAACTTTAATCCTAAGGAAAATCATCATGGCACTAAACATCGCAATCATGGGTGCATCAGGTCGCATGGGGCGTATGCTCATCCAATCCACACTAGACAACCCCAAAGCCAACCTAGCAGGAGCATTTGTCCGTTCTATATCTAGCCTTATCGGCGTGGACGCAGGCGAGTTTGTGGGCGTGGGTAAATGTGGGGTTACACTCTCCACGCTAGATTTGTCAGGGGTGGACGTGCTCATCGATTTTAGTTTGCCCGATGCCTTAGATGAGGTGCTAGAGGCGTGTATCGCCAACAAAGTCGCCCTTGTCATGGGAGTAACAGGGCTTGACGAAGCTCAAGAAGCCAAACTGCATGAGGCAAGCAAACACATCCCTATCGTCTATGCTGGCAACTACTCCACAGGGGTGAATTTGTCGCTAAATCTACTTGCCACCACCGCCAAAGTGCTGGGCATGGACGCAGATGTCGAAATCATCGAACATCATCACAAACACAAGCTAGACGCACCGTCTGGCACGGCTCTCATGATGGCGAATGCGGTGGCAGATGCCCGTGGGCAAACGCTCAAAACATCCGCTGTCTATGGCAGGCAAGGGCAAGCCAAACGCACCGATGGCGAGATTGGCATTCATGCGGTGCGTGGAGGCGAGATTGTCGGTGAACATACCGTAGAATTTATCATGAATGGCGAGATTATCGAGATTACCCATAAAGCCCAAAGCCGTATGACCTTTGCCAATGGGGCGGTGCGAGCAGGACTGTGGCTACATGAGCAACCTGCACAGCTGTATGACATGCAGGACGTGCTTGGGTTGAAATGATGACTTATCAAATGGTTTGACTGGTAATTTTTGCACACAATAAACCTACAAGCTCCTTTCTAAAAAAAAGGTTAAAATAGTCGAATGTTTTAAAAAGCCATTTTAACCTTTTATCATCATGAAAAAATCACTCATTATTTTAAGCTTTCTTACCACGCTCGCCCATGCCAACACCCAAATGTACGTCATTCACACCTATGGCGACCCTGCCCTGCTTGACATCGTCCAAGATGAGCTTGGCAATCGTGGCACGGCACGGCTATACCAAGACAAGCTCATCATCAAGGCGACCCCTGCCGACTATGAGCGTATCTCCGCCCTTGTCCGTCAAGTGGATGTTGCTCCCACCCAGCTTAACATCTCGCTTGCCCTAAACAACCAAACCGCCCAAAGCAGTCAAGGCGGTCATGTCAATGTCGGCATCTCTCGGCAGGTGTGGATAAACGGGCAATATCACAACACCCAAAGCCAAAGCACCACAAATCAGCACTACACCGTACAAACCCTGTCAGGCTCGCCTGTGTCTATCACTCAAAGCACGCTCATCGGGCTTGTAGGCTGGCAAACTCATCAGCGATATGGCAGAGTGTGGGTAAATTTTGGTACGTCTTGGGTGGCACTCACAGATGGTTTTTCTGCCAAAGCGACCGTCTCGCCAAACGGTCAAATCCGCCTAAGTCTACACCAGTCGGCACGCACAGGCACGCTTAGCACCCAAAATCTATCAAGCGACATCATGCTACACCGTGGGCAATGGACAAAAATCGGCGACATTCGCACCGACAACACCACAAGTGGGAGCTATGGCACGAGCCAATATTCACAGACCATGCCGATTTGGGTTAGGGTGGATTAGGTGTATTTCATTCATATTTTATATATGTTTAATTCGTACTAATTCATGGGTTTTATTAATACCATCATCATTTTTTATTTAATAAACTCACAAAAAATAATAAATTAAAAACCCTAATAAAATTAATACTTTTATTTATCATTTTACCAAAAGTTATTTAATTGCATGATAAATAAGCAGTTTTTAGGTTACATTAGTTTACATTGTAATTGCTTGTAAAATCAATGCTATTAAGGCTTAGTTTACGGCATTTTATCTGTATTTTATTGCACAAAGCTTGATATCGACTAAAATAAGACCTAAGCTCTAAATGATGAGCTGGTTCAAACTCATCTCATTTAAACACATTCACACCATTCTCATTTACCCATGGAGTATACTATGCCACAATCTCAATTCAATCTAACTGTTGCCGACCAAGCTGCTGCTGACGCCCTAGTTGCCAAAACCGAAACTGTTACTGGCGTTAAATTTGTTAACGTAAACATCGACAAAGGCACTGTGGTTGTGACTCACGGTGATGACTTTGATGAAGCTGCTTTTAAAGCTGCCGCTGGTATCTAATTAACATCTAAGCCATCCCTTTACTTTAAAGTCAAAACCCTTTGTATCACACAAAGGGTTTTTATTACTGTCAAAACTACCGCACCACCTGCCCTGTACTGGCATGAATGATTTGACTAGGTTTATCATAGCCTAGCGTATCGCCGAGCAGATAACAGACTTCATCCCCAAAATAACGCCATGCCATCTCAAAATCATGGGCAGGGACTTGCCCGCCGACATTACAACTGGTAGATACCAAAAAGCCAAACGGATTGTTATCATGAGTAGCAAGCAAATCACATAATTTGGCGATTTTGGCATGGTTGATTACTCGAATGGCAAGGCTCTCATGTTTGCCACGCACGCATTGGGGGATACTAACCCCATCAGGGATATCAAATAGCCACGTACTCGCCTGCCGTCTGTCATCGGCACACGCCCAACTTTTGATGACGTCATTTTGGCGAGTCTTCGGCAGATTTTTCAAAAATACATCAATGCATGATTCATCCGAAGTCAGTACAATCATACCTTTTTCGGCAGGGCGTTGTTTTAAGGCAAGAAGCTTATTTACCGCCTGTACGTCAAAAGCATGACAGCCCAGCCCCCATACACTCTCGGTAGGATAAGCCAAAATCCTACCTTGCATGACCCATTCATACGCCACATCAACACTGTGAGTGATACATTCATGCTCGCTCATAGCGACCCCCGACCACTTTTACCATACCAATCATTTCAAGCTCCAACAAAGACGCCAGCAATGTCCCAACATCCAAAGCAGTCGCCGCCACAAGTGTATCTAGGTCAGTCGGCTGACTGGATAACTTATCAAACACGCCCTGCAAATGGGGTGCAATGGCAACTGGTGCGGACACAGGGAGTTTTTCATGAGCATGATCAAGGGCTGAAACACCCCGAGAGAAGGTTTTGGGTAGGGCATTATAACCCATCACACTCCCACTGAGTTCATCAATAATCTGACTGGGGTGGTAAATCAGGGTTGCCCCTTCACGGATGAGATGATGACAGCCCTCGGCATTAACATTATCGATAGAGCTAGGCACAGCGAAAACTTGCTTGCCCTGCTCTGCGGTCAGGCGTGCGGTGATGAGCGAGCCACTGGCAATGGCGGCTTCGGTGACCAGCGTGGCAAGTGATAACCCTGCTACCAGACGGTTACGGCGTGGAAAGTTGTGCTTGGTGGCGGGCGTGGCGGGCAGTAGTTCACTAATGAGACAGCCACCCTCATTGATAATCTGAGCATACAGAGCATTGTGGTTTTTAGGATAGCACACATCAATGCCTGTTCCCATCACCCCCACCGTCTGTCCGCACCCATTTGATAATCCACCCAGATGTGCCGCCTTATCGATACCGCCTGCCAGTCCACTGGTGATGGTCAGTCCCTGATAAGCCAAATATTCTGCCATATTAAAAGTCATCTGATAAGCAAACTCTGTGGGAGAACGACTGCCGACGATTGCCACTTGCCTATCCGACAAGCGTGTCACCTCCCCACGATAAAAAAGCACTGGTGGTGGGTCATACATCTGTCTGAGCATTTCAGGATAACGCTCATCGTCCATCAGAAGCATACCGTACGCCCCACGCCCTGCTTCATCATGCAGTCTGGCCACCATCGCCATGACGTCATCAACATCCTGCCATCTTTTGATGTGGGCGTTATGCACACCAAGCTCCTGCCATGCCCCAAGCCCTTCTGTCAGAGCCTGCTTTGCACCGCCAAATTGCTCGGTCAATTTATAAAAGGCGGTCAAAGAAGTATTTACCACATACCACAAAGCAAGCGTGGCGGATGTCTCATCTAGCGTTTGATAACTCATGTTTGTTTCTTATGTTAAATGACAGGCTTGCATTATATCATTACTGTCTTTTTTATAAAATTTCATTGGCAAAATAAAATTGCCAATACAAGCGTACTGGCAATTTTAATACATCACTATTTATCAATAAATTATAGATAAGGCGGTGGCACCAACTGGTCGCCCTTGCTTAGTGGCAACTCTGATGAGAGAACATAAGCATAACTGATGTGGTCAAATACCTTAAACACCATTACCTGACCTGCTTTTTCGCTAGGTAGGCGTACTGGCGTGTCGTTATCACGAATGTCACGCACCAATGCCCCTTTACGATAGACATCAAGAACGTGACCCGCTCTTGCTCCTTGGGTAGCACCGATATTGATGGCGACCACACTGCCTTTGGCGGCACTGCCGATACTACCCATCACGCGTGCAATGCTACCGCCACGAGTCACCTCAGCAGGGGCAGGGTAGAACACCACAGGAAGCTGGGTTGGCACCTCAGAGAAGACGCGGTCGCCCTCGTGGATTTCTGTGTCGAATGACTGGGTGATTTGAATGCTTGATACACCATTACCTGCCACATCAGTTACGATACCACGAGCTACTTGTACCGCTTCTAGCCCAATCACCGTACCTGTCTGCACATCCACATAAGGCTCGGACTTGCGATACACGCCATAAGTCTGACCTGGGGTAAGCAGCGCCCCTTTAACATAAATCTTGTCGCCTGTTGCGGTAATAAGATTGCCTTTTTTGGACGCTAATACATAAGGGGTCGTCTCAAAATCATCGGGATTGACAATCACCGAACGGTCAAGCCAATGACGGATATTTGATAATGGAATAGGTGGCACACTACCTTCTAGCGGTGTCAGACGAACTGGCTCACTGGGTGCCACCTCTTGCATTTGCTTTTCAATGCCTGCACAGCCCTCACCTGTGTCCACGCCGACCAAGGTCTGACCCTTAATGATACACATGATAAGAATATCACCAGGGTAGATAAGGTGTGGGTTTTTGACTTGTTTGTTGGTCGCCCAAATCTCACGCCATCTATGCGGTGCACTCAGATATTTACCAGAGATATCCCACAATGTATCACCTTTTTTGACGGTATAACGGTTGGGGGCGTCCGCTTTGATGGTTGGAGCAGGGTTGTTTGCATGGGCTGATGACATCATCACGCCACCGATTAGGCAAGCGGTCATCAGGCTTTTTAGGGCTGTTAGCTTCATATCATTATCCATTATTAAAGGCAACAAGTGTGTCTTTTTAGAAAAACACGAACTTGCTAAAATCTTGCTTAGCATACCACAAAATGTAAAAAAATATTAACTATTTTATCATTATTTGGCGGTAACTTTCCGACAAAAATACAACTTCTAAAAAAATTTAGCCAATTTAAAACCCCAACAGTCCAAACTACCACACTTCATAGACCCTTCACACCTTACCATGATGCGTTAAATGACAAATTTTATGTCAAACGGCAAACGTGATGCTATTTGATGGTTTTAAGTTTTGTATGATTTTACCACCAAATGCCAAAAAATCTTACCATCAATATATAAAAAGCCATCTTATTTCTCAAATGACTTTTTTTACACCCAACCAACTTGATATTTACCACGGGTTTGTAGGGGTGTGCTGAGCACACCCTTTGATGATATTACTATACAAGGCGTGCTCAGCACGCCCCTACGTCCACACATCATTGTATTTGTAGTAATTTTAAAGTTTCTTGGGTGTATATCACAACTTCACAAACTTCTCAATCTGCTCTTTCACCAGCTCCGCTTTATTATCAAGCACCACGACTTTTTGCGGTAGGCTTTCAATGTCTTTGGTATGCTCAGGTCTAGGAATGTCAATTTGCCCAACCGCCTCTACGATAGTCTCGGCAAATTTGGCGGGCAATGCCGTCTCGGCAACGACGATCACTTCATCAGCCAGACGCACTTCACGGGCGACTTTGACACCGTCTGCCGTGTGCGGGTCTAACAAATCCCTATCACTCTCCCACACCGCCTTAATCGTGGCAATGCGGTCAGCGTGCGTGGATTTGCCCGACACAAAGCCGTATTTGTCATTAGCGTCATTTAATAAATGCGACAAATCAAATCCCTTACCGCTACTCACATCTTGCCACAGATGATTTAATTCATCGCCATTTTTACCAATGAGTAAATAAATAAACCGCTCAAAATTAGACGCTTTTGAAATGTCCATAGACGGGCTTGATGTTACATAAGTCTCGCTTGCTTTTCTTGGAATGTATTTGCCTGTTTTAAAAAATTCATTTAATACATCATTTTCATTGGTTGCCACAATTAAGCGAGCGATTGGCAATCCCATTTCACGGGCAATGTGTCCAGCACAAATATTGCCAAAATTACCAGACGGCACACAAAAACTTACCCTTTCATCATTATTATTGGTGGCATTAAAATAGCCTTTAAAATAATAAACAATTTGAGCCAAAATACGACCCCAGTTAATAGAATTAACCGTGCCAATTTGATATTTGTCTTTAAATGCTTTATCTTGCTGAATTACCTTTACAATATCTTGGCAATCATCAAACATACCATCAATGGCGATATTGTGGATATTATCGTCCATGAGACTGTACATTTGGGCTCGCTGAAATTCACTCATTTTGCCGTGTGGCGACATCATAAAGACATCAATATTATCTTTACCACGCAAGGCATATTCGGCGGCACTGCCTGTATCGCCAGACGTTGCTCCGATAATGGTTAGGCGTTTGTTTTTTTGTTTTAGGACATATTCAAAGGCATTGCCCAAAAATTGCATTGCCATGTCTTTAAAGGCAAGCGTTACGCCATTGGATAATTCCAAAATTTTAATGCCGTCTTTTAATGTGCGAACAGGGGTAATCTCGTCCGTACCAAAGGCGGTTTTGGTGTAGGTTTTGTTAATGAGCGTCTTTAAATCATCTTGGGGAATGTCGGTGGCAAACAACGACATAATCTCAAAAGCAAGCTCAGTATAAGACAGCGACCGCCATTTATCCAAAGTCGCTTTATCAATTTGTGGATAGTGTTCAGGAAGCATTAACCCCCCATCAGGAGCAAGCCCCATAAGTAGAACGTCTGAAAATTGCATTTTTGGCGTGTTGCCACGAGTGCTGATGTAGTTCATAAATTTTTCCAAAATAAAAGTTTGTAATAAAAAAGATTAGTCAAATTTTAGCACAGTTTGGCAAATGCCGTTACACTTTTTGTAGCAACGCATAATAAAACCCGTCGCCGTCATCGTCATTTAACGGCAAACATTGATAACCCACGGCTTGCTTGATTTGATTAGGCAAGGTCAATTCAAAATCCACCGCTTTGGCGTTTGGCGTACTGGCAAGGAAATTTGTGATTTGGCGTTCGTTTTCCGCCTTCAACAAGGAGCAGGTAATATAGAGCAAATGCCCGCCCACCGCCAGATTTTGCCACAGATTTTGTAAAATTTTAGCTTGCAAGGCAACCGTTTGGGCGACATCTTGCTCAGTGCGAAGCAGGGCAATGTCAGGGTGTCGCCTGATGACCCCCGTGGCACTGCACGGAGCGTCAAGCACGATGACATCAAAGGGCGTGTCCGTCTGATAGCTCGTGCCGTCCGCACAAATCACGTCCGCCTTGTCCGCCAACCGTAAGCGAGCCAAGTTGTCATGCACACGGTTTAGGCGTTTTTCGTCATTGTCCAGTGCCGTGATATGTTCCACGTGAAACACATCGTTTGACAGTTCTAAGAGTTGAGCTAATTTCCCACCAGGGGCGGTGCAAGCGTCCAATAATCTTAGGTTTTTGGGTAGATTTAATGCCTTTAAAATATGTCCGCAAAGCTGGGCATGGCGGTCTTGCACACTCACAAAGCCGTCTTGGAAATGCGGTAAAGATTGCACTTTTTGTGAAGTGGTCAGCTTAATCACACGCTCGTCCGCCACGCCAAGCGGTAGGATTTCATGGGCGATATTGGCAGAATTTAACAGATTGGCATAATATGTAAGCGTGCTAAATTTGCCATTAACACGCAAAAATATCGGAGCGGGTTTTCGCAGATTTTGCCCCAAATTTTCATAATAATCGCCCCAATCTTGCTTTAATTCTTTGGCAAGCCAATTTGGTAAGCTGTGATTTTTATTGACCTTTTTGGCGAATTTTTCTTTTTTGTCCGCCACTTTTCTCAATATGGCGTTAATAAGTCCCACGCCATAATTTTTATTTAACGATTTTACCGCATTTAAAGTTTCGTTAATAATGGCATAATCGGGCGTATTCATATATAAAAGTTCATACAGCCCCATATTTAACGCACAAGTAATGCCAATATCGGTTGGGGGCTGTTTTATTAAACTCTCGCCAATACGACTAATGGCGTGCCAATGGCGAAGCGTGCCTAATAATAATTCGTGGGTAAAACCTTTTTCATTATCTTTGACAGCATTTAATAAATCATCCAATAATAATGCCAAGGACTGCCCTTGATTGATTTTTTCAAGGGTTAAAATAATATTGGCTCGGACGGGTAAATTTTTATTCATCATTTTTATTTAATCGCAACATCGTTTAATACAACTAAAAAGCCACTTTCTGCCACTTCATCGGACATAAATTCTTTGGCTTGTGGGATTGAAGTTTTATGATAACTGATAGGGTATAATACGCCATTGTCTCTTTTTTCATATTGACAATTTATCCCATAAATCTCAATCACCTTACCTGCAATCACCAAATCAGCATCATCGTGAGCTTCATAGTGATAATCCGCTTGAACTAAAAAATCATTATTAGATTTTACGCAATCCCATTGAACCATATCGCCTATTTTAAACGGCTCACCACAACAGTCCATTTGCCAGCCGTCATAATACACACTGATTGCATTCATCATCATTACCTAATCAAAAACTTGTCCGTCTTTTAATTTATCGCCCACCGCAATTTGTTCAGCGGTCAAAGGCTTGCCCCCTGCCCATTGCATTTTTGTGATATTTATCAGATGCTTATCGCCATTTTCATCAGCACCGCACGCCACCAGCACCGCCTTTTTACCCACGCTGACAATCTTACCTGCCGTCTCGGTCGTGGTTTGGTCAGACTTTATGGGCGTGCATTCTAGCACCTTGATACGCTCGCCATTTAAAAAAGCAAACGCATTTAACGCACGGATTTGACGGTTAATGTGATAAGCAGAATTTTGCCAGTTGATTTGCCCTTCATCGGTGCTTACTTTTTCGGCATAATTGGCAAGACTGTCGTCTTGTGGCTCGGCATTGGCTTGAAAAGTCGCCAACTCTTTTAGCACGGTTATCATCGCCACACCGCCCAAATCCGCCAACTTGTCATGAAGCGTTTGGGTCGTGTCGGTATCGGCAATGTCGCAAGGGAGCCTGTAGAGCATATCGCCCGTATCTAGCCCCTGTGCCATTTGCATAATGGTAATGCCCGTCTCGTCATCGCCTGCCAAAATTGAGCGATGAATGGGAGCTGCCCCACGCCAGCGGGGGAGTAGCGAGCCGTGAATGTTTAGGCAACCATAGGTCGGGGTATTTAGCACGCCAAGCGGTAAAATCAAACCGTACGCGCAAACTATCATCACATCAGGGCGATAATTGGCAAGTGTTTCACGTGAAACCTGTCCGTTTTCGTGCTTTAAGCTAAA
This sequence comes from Moraxella equi, assembly GCF_002027555.1. Classification (GTDB taxonomy): domain Bacteria; phylum Pseudomonadota; class Gammaproteobacteria; order Pseudomonadales; family Moraxellaceae; genus Moraxella; species Moraxella equi. The sequence continues at coordinate 6,460 of NZ_MXAP01000102.1, read as the reverse complement.
ACTTATCGGCTGTTCCACAGGGATATTATGGCTAAGGGCAAGCTCTTTGACGGGACTGGCGGTCAATTTTTGTCCCCGTCCTGCCTTGCGGTCGGGCTGAGTATAGACCGCCACAATATCAAGATTTAGCTCATCTTGGCGGTCAATCAGGGCTTGCAAGGCGACTTTGGCAAATTCTGGTGTGCCTGCAAAAATTAGACGTAATTTATGGTTCATTTTTTACCTTTATATATATTGGATAATTATCATAGATTTTTAAATTACCACAATCCAATTTAATAACATGAATGTAGGAACGTACTGAGCACGTCCTTTGATATTCTCATTTTATAGGCGTGCACAACACTCCCCTACAAAACCTGTGTCAAATATTGAGTTCATTAAGCCTATTTAAAAAACCCACTTTTTATTAACAACTCTTCAGTAATTCTGCTTTGGGGTGTGTCGGTTTTTGCTCCGATAAGTCGCTCCAAATACCGTGCCACCAAATCCACTTCGATATTCACCGCTCGCCCCACCGTCCAATGCCGTGCGATGTTGGTCATCTCAGCCGTATGTGGAATGATGTTTAGGCAGACGATATTTTCAGACGGCTTTATACGGTTGGTTGTCAGACTGATACCGTCCACCGTGATTGAGCCTTTGTCGGCAGTGTATTTCATCAGCTCTGACGGTAGGGCGACTTCTATATAGACCGAGCGTGCGTCTTTGGCGATTTTGGCGATTTTGCCCACGCCGTCCACATGACCTGCCACGATATGCCCACCAAAACGTGTGGTTGGGAGCATGGCTTTTTCTAGGTTTAGCGTATCGCCCACCCTCCAGACGTTTAGGGCGGAAATGGCTAATGTTTCACGTGAAACATCTACCGCATAGCTGTTGCCATCTATCGCCACCACCGTCAGGCAAATGCCGTTGGACGCAATGGAGTCGCCCAACTTGACATCGCCAAAATCCAAATCAGGGGCAGTAATCGTCAATCGCACATCGCCCCCTGTGGGCGTAATGGCGGTCAGCGTGCCTGTCGTCTCTATGATACCTGTAAACATGGCTTACCTTTTATGATTGGTTTTTTAAATGATTTGCTGTTTTGCACATGATTTAAAAAATCAATCATTTATCTATGAAACATTCTGCTTTACCTACCTTAAATTCCATAAAAATCTAGAGAAATTTTACAAATAAGTTGTGGATAACTTTTTAACCATTGACCTTTTTCAAATAATCCATTTAACTTATCCACAACCCAAAGATGTTTCATGTGGAACATGGTTAGCTGTTTTTGGTTTCACGTGAAAAACTTTAAAATCAAGGCTTATGGCGTGTTATCAAATCTTATTTTTAATCAAAACCGTCGATTTTTAAAAAGTTTTCCACAGTTTCACGTGGAACATTTTTTGCCAAATTTTTGCTCAATCATTTAAGCAATCAAGTTGTGGATAAGTTTTTTGGGCGAAAAACCATCTTAACATCATCGCCAAGCCGCTCTACATCTACAAGCGTAAAATTTAGCTTATCCTGCAACCGCTCAAACTGCCCCCCAAACATCGGACGGGCAGTCGCCCCCAAAAGGCAAGGAGCTTGATAAATGATAAGCTCATCTACCAAGTTTTGGCTTAAAAAACTTGTGACAAGCGTCGCCCCTGTCTCCACCAGCACATCATGGCATTGATACTTTGCCACGAGCGTTTTTAAAAGAGCAGGTAAATCATCTTGCCAAATCAGCGTATTAGGGTTTTTGAGTACCGTAAAATCATCATCAGGCGACAACTTGCCACGTCTATCTATCACCACGATTTTGGGCTGGGGTATGGCGGTTATGCCGATATTGTCAAGCTCCACATCGGGCAAACGTACGTTTAAAGCAGGGTTGTCGGCGATAATCGTGTTTGAGCCTGTGATGATCGCCCCACTTTTGGCACGCAAGTTTTGCACGTCCTTGCGAGATAACTCGCCCGTTATCCATTTAGACTGCCCATTTTGCATGGCAACGCGACCGTCTAGGCTAATGCCCATTTTTAGGCGGACAAAAGGCAAACCTGTCGCCATTGCCTTTAAAAAGCCTGCATTTAGCTCATACGCCTGTTTTTGACACACCCCAAGCGACACCGATATGCCTGCATTTAACAGCATTTCCACGCCCTTGCCCGCCACCTGTGGGTTGGGGTCAAGGGTTGCGATAACCACCCGAGACACGCCACTTTCTATCAAGGCACCCGCACAGGGGGGCGTGCGACCAAAATGGCTACACGGCTCTAAGGTAACATAGGCAGTCGCCCCTTCTATATCTTGACCGTTATTTTTGACATCATTTAGAGCAAATACTTCGGCATGGGGATGACCTGCTTTGGGATGGAAGCCTTTGCCAATTATTAAGTTATTCTTAACAATAACACAGCCCACCGCAGGATTGGGGCGAGTGGTAAATTCGCCTTTTTCGGCTTCATTTAACGCCATAAGCATAAACTTTTCATCATCAGACAGGGCAGGGCTTAGGCGAGATTTGACAGCATTGGACAACATATTATCAGCTAAACTATCACTCATGATTTTGTCCTTGTAGGTTATCATGGCACACTTTGGGAGCGAAGTTTTCAAGCTCGGCTTTAAAGGCTTCTATGTCCTGAAAATCCCGATACACGCTGGCAAAACGCACATACGCCACATCATCAATCGCCCTTAGCTCCGCCATGACAATCTCTCCAAGCACCTTGCTGGATACTTCACGTTCGCCTGTTTGACGTAGGCGTTGCTCTATTCTGTGTACGATTGTATCTATCTCATCAATGCTCACAGGACGTTTTTGCAGCGGTAACGCCATAGAACGGCGAAGTTTGTTATAATCATAAGGTTCACGCAAGCCGTTGCTTTTGATAATACGGGGCATCACCACTTCCATCACTTCAAAGGTGGTAAACCGCTCGCCACACTCGGTACATTGGCGACGACGGCGAACCTGCGACCCTTCGGCAGCAAGGCGTGAGTCAATCACTTTGGTGTCTATGGCACTACAAAACGGACAATGCACATCACCCTCCTATTTTCCGATACAAAAACTTGAAAAAATCCGCCCCAAGAGTTCATCAGCACTCATCTGCCCTGTAATCTCGCCCAATGCTGTTTGCGACAGTCTTAGACTCTCCGCCACCAGCTCCCCTGCCTGATAGACAACGAGCTGAGTGTGAGCGTCCATGGCGTGCGATTTGGCACGTTTTAGGGCATCAATGTGGCGAGTGCGGGCGATGAGACTGTTCTCTGGCGGATGAAAGCCCACTTTGTCTTTTAATAAATTTACCAACTCATCAAGCCCTTGTCCTGTGGTACAAGAGACCCTTATTTGACTAACTGTTTGGCTAATTGTTTCACGTGGAACATTAGAATTTTCTTGACTATTTGAATTATTTTGCATGGTTTCACATGGAACATTTTCGTCATTATGACTATTATTATGATTAAAATCAACCATTGTTTCACGTGAAACACCACCCAATAAATCGGCTTTATTGGCAATCATCACAAGCTTACGCTCAAAATTCTCCATGCCAATTTCATCAATAATATCGGCAAACAGCTCTTTGGCAAGGGCAAATGGTTCACTCTCGCTACTGACATCATAGACAAACAGCAAAATATCAGCTTGTTTGACGGCGGATTTGGCACGGTCAATGCCGATTTTCTCCACCTTATCGGACGTATCTCGAAGCCCTGCGGTGTCGGTCAAATGCACGGTCAAACCGTCCAGCACGAGCGTCTCGGACAGCGTGTCTCGTGTCGTCCCTGCAATGTCGGTAACAATCGCACGCTCCACCCCTGCTAGGCGGTTTAGTAGGCTTGATTTGCCAGCGTTGGGGCGACCTGCCAGCACCACCTGCACCCCGTCTCGCAAGAGCTGACCTTGCTTGGCGGTTGCCGAAATGTCATCAATGGCACGCAAAATCTCATCAATCTTGGACTCAATCACCCCATCGGACAAAAATTCCACATCATCTTCATCAGGAAAATCAATGCTCGCTTCCACATATAAGCGAATGTTGGCGATTTTCTCAGATAAATCATTGATTTTTTTGGAAAATTCCCCTGATAGCGAACGCATGGCACTGCTTGCCTGAGCGACACTCGTGGCAGAAATGGCGTCCGCTATCGCTTCGGCTTGTACTAGGTCAATTTTGTCATTTTCAAAGGCACGCAAGGAAAACTCCCCTGCGGCCGCTTGTCTTGCCCCAAGCTCAAAACAGCGAGCAAGGAGTAGGTTTTGTAAGACCATACCGCCATGCCCTTGTAGCTCCACCACGTCTTCGCCTGTGAACGAATGCGGAGCTTTAAAATAGATGATAACCCCTTCATCAATGACTGCCCCCTGTGCGTCCTTAAATTTGGCAAAATGGGCGTGGCGTGGCGTGAGAGCCGATTTGCCCGATATGGCACAGCCAATGGTATGGGCGGTGCGACCCGACAGGCGAATCACGCCCACACCACCTTGACCGATAGGGCTTGCGATGGCAACAATGGTGGGTTGTTGAGATTGATTTGGCATAGTGGTAATTGATAAACTTTTTGTCATTTTACCATTATTTAGCCAACTTTGCCCACAAAAAATCCGCCCAGACAGGCGGATTGGTTTGTGATTGTCAAATATCAATCGGACAACACTTTGACAGGTTTGTTGTAGGCTTTTTCAACTCGCTTATTAACAAACTGCTGATGAGCCATGCTAAACAGGTTGTTTACCGTCCAATATAGCACCAAACCTGCAGGGAAAAACAGCATAAACACCCCGAAAATGAGTGGCATGATTTTCATCATCTTGGCCTGCATGGGGTCGGTGGGTTGTGGGTTTAGCAGTTGCTGGAAATACATGGTCGCCATCATGATAATCGGCAAAATAAACCACGGATCCATGGCGGACAAATCCTTAATCCACAAAATCCACGGGGCGTGGCGTAGCTCCACACTCTCCACCAAACACCAGTACAGCCCCAAGAAAATTGGCATTTGTAGCAAAATCGGCAAACAGCCCGCCATCGGATTGACCTTTTCATCACGATACAGTTGCATCATCGCCTGACTCATCGCCATGCGGTCATCGCCGTGCTTTTCTTTTAGGGCTTCTAATTTGGGAGCAATCGCACGCATTCTTGCCATCGACACATAGCTTTTGTTGGATAGCCAAAACAGAGCAATTTTGACAATCAAAGTCAAGCCAACAATCGCCCAGCCCCAGTTACCCAAGATTTTGTGCAGAGCATCAAGGATTAGGAACATCGGCTTGGAGATTGGCCAAAATATGCCATAATCTACCGTCTTATCAAGGCTTGGGGCGACAGCAGACAGTTGTGATTGCACCTTTGGTCCCACATAGAGTGTATCATCCATGCTCATCTGTTTGCCATTGGCAACGCTGATGGGGCTTTGATAGCCGATGTAGTTGTCGTTGCCACTGGTGCGACTAAAAAAGACAGGCTTGTGGTTGTCAGGTGCCCACGCTGAGACAAAGTAGTGCTGAACCATCGCCACCCAACCATCGGTGCTGTTTTGGGCGTTTTTGGTAATCTCGCCATCGTTGAAGTCTTTGAATTTAAGCTTGTTATAAGGCTCATCAGCAGTCCCCCAAGCACCGCCCAAATGCGTGGCAATGCCCATCATGCCCTTATCGGCAAGACCGGGGTCTTTGCTGTTGTCTCGTTTTAATTGCACAAACAGCTCGCCATTAAAGTCCTTACCGCTCACGTTATTGATGTTGTGAGTAACCTTAATGGGATAATCGCCCTTGGTAAAGGTATAAGTTTTGGTAATGGTCAACCCGTCTTTACTGTACGTGAGCGGCACAGACAAAGTGTCGCCCGTTAGGGTGTAGCTTTGGCTTGGACTGGTGTACGTGGCACGTCCTGACTGCGTGTCAATGCCGTCCGCCCCGCCGATGAGCGACTGAGCGACATAGGTGCGAGCGTCTGTCTCCAAAATAGCAAAGGCTTCATCGCCGCCCAGCGTTTTGGCGTACTGTTTGAGTCCTGCATAGACCACATCACCGCCCACAGGATTGATTTTGATGTCATACACATCGGTGCTGACCGAGATAAGATTGGTACTGGCAGGGGCGGTTGGAGCGGAGGCAGAGACAGGCAAATCGCCTGTGGCAGGTGCCAAATCCGAGCCTGCAACCGAGGTCGCCTGAGCAGGGGTGGGTGCTTGACCGCCATAGTCTTTTTGCCAAGCCAAGATAAGCAAATACGATGTGATGAGCATCGCAATGATAATCAAAGTCCGAAAAATCTTTTGCATAAACAGTCCTGATTGGGGCGGACAACCACCCATAAAAATCTAAATCCGCCATTTTACTAAATTTTTGCCAAAAAACCTAGCATTTACTTATATTTACTTACAGGCTGACTTTTTATAAAATGATAAGCCATTGATTTTTAAAAACTTTAATAAAGACAGCCCACTATACCAACCGAACTTA
>NZ_MXAP01000101.1 GCF_002027555.1 Moraxella equi | reverse complement strand
AAGTTCGGTTGGTATATCACACCAATAAACAAACCGCATATAGTGCAGGAAAATGGGAACGCATTCAAAAAACCAAAGATTTTTTGCCATTTTTGCAATATCTACCCAGTGCGTCCGTTAATAAACGAGACGGACACAAGGCGTATTATGGCATTGTTCGCCCTGTTGATGACCCAATTTGGCAGAGTATTTTTCCGCCAAACGGCTTTGGTTGCCGATGTGCCGTTAAACAAATCAGCAAATCCAAAGCATTGGAGCTTGGCATAACAGACGATGACAAGATTAACAAATTGCCTGTGCCTGACTTTGACAGTAATTTTGACCGTTTGGGCAGTTTGTTAAGACTTGCCGAAGATAAGCACGGAGTGGCGTTTGCAGATAAATTGGGGGCAGACTTAAAGGACGAGATGATAGCGTATGCCGTCAAAGCTGGTGTTGCACGCCAAAAATTAAGCCATATTTTACCTAACAGCCAAAACGCCCTAAACCTAGCCAAAGACCCCAACGGCAAAAGCCGACTTTCCGAAGGAGTGCTTGCTGACCAATGGGAACAATTTCATAAAGTGAAATTGGAACGATATGATGGCGGTAAGCACAAAGTTTTGGTACAAAATGACCCAGCCGACTATGCGATTGTGGACTTGGCACAAGAGCCGACAGCTTGGGTAACGCTGGATTTTATGTTTACGCTTGAACCAGATGCCAATAAAGCTGAATTTAACCGCAGTTTTTATAAATCGGATAAAGCGTGGGAAAAACGCCAAAACCGCATATTACAGCACCTAGCCAAAGCTGACTTTGTGCCAATGTATTTAAGGTATTTGGACAGTAAGGCACTTGTAAAAATTATCGGTTTTGTGCTATCATTACCCAAAGATTTACAAGAAAAAATCATTTTAATTGAATAGGATAAGCCCCAAATGATTATTGTCAATGAAAAAAGCACGCTTGGCTCAAAGGGATTTGCCAGTCTTGTGTTTGATGAGATAAAGCCTGTTTTGGACAAGCAATTAAATGCTGATGACCGCCAAGAAATTGCCAATGATGTTGAATTTTTTGGCGAACTTGACTTGTCAGAACTTGACAAAAAGGTGTTTAATGCCGTTTTTCAAACCATTCAAATACTAAAACTCCCCAATCAAGATTGGCAACAAGCCTTATTAAAAGTCTTTAAGCAAGACCCCCGCTACACCGCCACCACCTAAACATAAAGCCCCCAAATTGGGGGTTTTTTGTAACTTCTGTATTTTGTGAACCATTATTAACTTACAATTATAGCATAAAAATCAGATTTTCATAAGGGAAAACCCTTCACCTACCAAATGACAAATGTTTTGCCTAAAATAAAAACACCCAAACGGCAATTTGGGTGTTTTTGACTTCTAACGATGAGAGAATTTTAGCAGATGAATGAATTTTTGTCAATGGTCATTGAAATGGTAACAAAATCCCTAAAAGAACACGGTCTAATCAAAACTTGTCTTGCCATCATCGGCATACTTGCCTTTGTGGCGGTCATCATCATTGCGTGGCAGTTGCCTGACATTATCCGAGCGGTACAGGGGCGATAGGATATTGTGGGTAAAATATGCACATTGCTACACGCCCCACTTGGCAACCTAACATCAGAACGCCCGAGTATCAAGAATGCCAGAGCGTCCGTATGTACCCCCCCAAGTCTTTGATTGGGGGGGTTTTATAGACTTACATTTTTTTGTCGTGTTAGTTGTGATATTTCCAAAATTATTCGTTGTCCCTCATCGTCTGATTTTCTAAAATTAGAGATGAGTTTTAACTCTTGTTCGGTTACGCTTACTTCAGTATTAGCGTTGTTTGGCTCGGGAAATACCTCCAACTTTATCCTTTGCTCTTTGTCTAACTGTTGTTGCTGATAGTAAAATCCGCTCATTTCCAAAAATTCATCTTTGGCTTGTCTGATTTTTCGCTGTCTCTCACTATCGCCTGTCAAAATATAGTCCACATCAAGATTTAAGTCGCTATGCTTGACTGCTATAAGTCGCAACTGCTCATCTGGAAAGGAGTTGCGTTTTTTTCTACCCGCAAAAGCAGACTGTTTCATTTCAAGAAAATCCGCCACTTCGCTGTCCATTGAGACGCCAAGAGCCAGTTTTAGGCGGTTTAGAACATCAATAAAATTTTTCATAAAAATCCTTGACAATGCAATTTATATGTTTTAAAATTATATTTATTACATAAGACCATTGTTATTTGTGTTATTTTAACACAAAAATCGGATTTTTTCTACTTTATAGGAGTTCTATGACCAACTTTATAGACATTGCCAATCGGCTAAAACTAATGCTTGGTGTCTCTACCGATATGGAGCTTGCTAAGTTTTTGGAAATTAAGCCAACCGCCTTTGCAGGGCGAAAAAAGCGAAATTCCTTTCCAACCGAACGCCTGTCAATGATTTTGCAAAAGCACCCACACCTTGACATAGATTTTGATTATGTGGTGAATGGGACAAAACCCAAAACCAATGATATGCAAATTCCCATTATCGTAACTTTGACACAAGGAGAAATGAATGCCCTAACCAACTTATTAACCCAATGTGCTGCTAAACACGCACAAAAAAGCCTTGATACCGCTACCAACGAACATCAAGGCTTGGAACATTCACCACTTACTAAGGAAAATATCCTATGAATACTTTACCACAAAATTTGCCTACTGTCCAATCAATGAGTAGTCGTGAAATTGCTACACTTTGTGAAAAAGAACACCGCAATGTTTGTCGTGATATTGATAATCTTAATGCCACCTATGAAGAAATGGGCTTGCTCAAAATTGAGCAAGGGTATTATACTCTACCAAGTACAGGCAATCAAAAACATCGTGAATTTTATCTAACCAAAGAGCAATGTGTTGATTTGATTAGTGGCTATCGTACAGATATTCGCATTCGCATCAATCGCCGTTGGCAAGAGCTAGAAGCTCAGATAGCAACAGCCGACCCCCTGCACCAAATCGCCCATAATATGCAAAAAATGAGCGACAATATGCAAATACTGGCAAATGCCACGACAGCAACAATGGCAAAACTAGACCACACCGAACGCTATATTAACCTACTAGAACTCAACCAAAAAGGACACATCAAAGTAACCCCAGAAGTCATCGCACAGGTCAAGGCGATGAAAGCGGACGGATATAGCCAAGCCAACATTGGGCGACTGCTCCGCATTAGCTCCACCACCGTCAGCCAAATCATCAATGGCACTTATAAGGGCAATAGCCTAACTCGTGATGACAATGTGGCAAGACTGGTACAAACCGCCAAAAGCGTACTAGAAACTGAGCAAGGAGAAGTGTGATGACAAACGAACAAATGCAACTACTAAGCCGTGCAGGGGAAGCCCTACGCCATATTGACCTACTTATCACAATGGCAAAAAACACCCAAAACGATGCTCTAAGATTTTACACCGTAGGCGACTTTGTGGCACTTTTGGAAAGCCCATTGGACGAACTTAGCTCTTGTCTGTGCAACGAGAAGCTAGAATTTTAATTCTACCCCAAAAAATCCCCCAGTTTGCGAAATTTCCCCCAAATTGGGGGATTTTTTTGTGATTTTTACCCCCTTAATCAAAATCCGCTCCCAAGATGGCGTTTAAAACCCATTTAAACACCGTTTAAAATCGTTTACAAGATTAAAACGGTATCTTTGCCCCACCCAAAATTAACCGCCCTAAAATCGCCCAAAAACCGCCTTAAAATGCGTTTTTGGTTTTTGGGTGGGTTTTGTCTTATTTTTGTCCAATTTGCACCCCTGAACCCTGTCATCTTATCCGCCCATTTGTCATCTGTCATAATTTGTCCAAAATGCAACTTGGGGCAATTTTATGCCAAGCGAAAATTATCTACTCTCCACTCTATCTGATGTCGCCATTACCAAGACAGACGACAAGACCAAACTTCGCACCTTTACGGGCATTGCCAACTCGGGCTTGCCATTTAGCTATTATGGCGAACGGGCGATTGTGGATATGAGTACCATTACTTTATCCGACAAAGTGCCTGCCTTGTCCTTGCACGACCGTAATGTACGGCTTGGCTTTGGCAAACTTAGCCTTGATGGCTATGCCTTAAAAATTGATGGCACGCTACTGTCCAATGACGATGCGGTCAAACTTGCCAAAGATGCCGATGATGGTTTCCCACTACAAATGTCCGCTCACATCAGTGCAGGCAGTCGTGAAGTGCTACAAGAAGGGCAAACGGTAGTGGTCAATGGGCAATCCTATTCTTACCCCCTAACAATCCTGAGAAATTGCACCGTGCCAGAAGTATCGTTTACCCCCACAGGGGTGGACAGCAATACTTTTGCGATGATTTTAAGCCAATCCTTTCAATCCAATCCAACCAACCACAAGGAAAATCCGATGACTGACACCAATCCAATCCCACAAAAAGGCGGTACGATTGATGAAGCGGTTTTGGCACAATTTGCCAAAATGCAAGCCGAAATTGAGAAGCTCAAAAAAGAGCTAGACGACAGCAACAAAGAAAAAACCGCCTTAAAAGCCAATGCCAAAAAAGCCAGCATTGAAGCCAAACTTTCCCAAAATGGCTTTGTCAAAAACGATAAGGGCGAATATACACACTTATCGCAGGCGAGTTTTGACTTACTGCTGTCGCTTGATGATGACAAAGTAGATGGCGTGATTGGCGACTTTGCCAAAGGTTTGCCAAGCAAGGGCGAAAAAGACTTTTTGTTGTCCGAGCAGTATGGCGGCGTGGGCGGTGGCATGGTGGACGCAGTGCCTGCCAATCCTTTAATTGCGGACGCAAAGGCACGAGCGGGGGCGTAAATGAGAGAGCTTGCTGTTGGCGATGTTTTGCAAAACCCTGATGGTTACATCATCGTCCAAAAAATCACAAAAGATGAAGACCACAACATTTGGTATTTTTTTAGGAAAGGCAACGATATTGTTGTAGATAACATAAATGAAGCATTGTTAAAAAATGACAAGTTTATATTTAACATCTTTGACAAAATTGACGAATGGCTATCAGTAGATTTAACCAATCCATCAGTTAAGCAACAACCAAGCACAGAGCCTGATTTGGATTTTTCATTGTTAAAAGAAGTTACGATGAAAATGCTTGAAGTAACAGCAGACAAAGAATATTTGCCAAATATTTGAAGAAAAAGCGTACTTATTACCCAATTTTTGCAAACTGGGCATTTGATAAGTGATGATGAATTTCAGTCTTTTGTGTTTGACAATTGCGAAACAGCCTTCAAGCATTCTTGATAAATATCAAGCACTGTCTTTGTAGTGTCTTTGCCAAGCGGTGTTGTGATTTTACTGTCATTCTTTGAATTTGCAAGAATAAGCTGGGTTAATTCTAACGCAATCTGTTTATCATTCATTTCGGGTTTGCCCTAAAAAAATGTGAGAAGTTTTATTATAGCACGCCCAATTTTTAAAAGGAAAAAATTATGACCCAACCCAAACCAACCCTAGTCGTTCAAGGCGACATCTTAAAATCCGAAGCCGACCGCCTAACACGCATTGAAATCCCTGCTCCCACAGGCACCAAAATGGGCGAGCTTGTCGAGTATAAGCTACGCAAACAAAAACTGGTGGCTTTGACCAATGAAGAACACGGCAAAGTACAGGTGCAGCCGCATAACTGCGTAATTAACTTAGACTTTGTGAATCTTGGTTCTGAAAAAGCCGAAACCCTTGCCAAACAAGGCGATACCTACGGCATTAAATACATCTCGCCCAATGGCAACAAAAAACCAAGTGGCGAGACCACCACCAGTGGCGACAGTGTTGTGAGTGGCGAAAGCTCAGGCTCCCTTAGCGGCTGATTTATTATTTAATATTGCTTAACTTTTTATAAGGAAACATTTATGCCTTTATCCAATCAAGCATTTAGCGTGATGGCTTTGACCGAAGCCATTAACCTAATCCCAAACAAGCCTAATATCATTGATGGGCTTGGGATTTTTAAAAAAGAATATAAAAACACCACCTTTGTCCAAGTAGAACGGGCAAGTCACGGGGTGGGACTGGTGGAAAGCGTCAAGCGTGGCACCCCTGGCGACCCTGTCAGCGAAAACCGTGAACCACCACAAACCTTTTATATGCTCCATCTGCCTTATGACGACTTTGTTTTGGCGGACGATGTGCAAAATATCCGTGAGTTTGGCACCACAAATGGCTTAAAACAGATTGCCACGTTGGTCAATAACAAACTTGCCATCGCTCGTGAAAACTTTGACTACACCCGTGAACACGCCATGTTTGGGGCATTAAAAGGCAAAGTCTTGAACAAAGACGGCAAAACAGTGCTGGCGGATTATTACGCCGCCTTTGGCGAAACTCGCAAAGAACACCAATGGCAATTAACCAATGATAAGACCGATGTGTCGGGGCTGATTGACGACATTAAGCTCAAATACGCATCGCAGATGAAAGGCGACAGCTCCAATGGCTTTATTTGCTTGATTAGTCCGCAATTTATGCAAGAGCTTAAAACCCATAAATCCATCAAAGACATTTATGTCCGTCATCAAACAGGCGATGTGTATCGCAATAGTGCAGGCGTGGAATTTGTGCACAATGGTGTGCGGTTTATCACTTATGCAGAACAGTTTGAAAGCGGGTTAAAACTTGCTGATGATGAAGGCATTATCTTGCCAACAGGCACACGCAATGTCTTTAAAGAGTGTTTTGCTCCTGCCAACCGCCTAGACACGGTCAATCAAACCGCCAAAATGTACTTTGCAGACAAGTACCCATTGGCTGACAACACAGGCTATAAACTGCACGCCCAATGCAACCCCTTGCCATTGGTACTTCGTCCTGATTTGGTACAAACCATTCGTTTAACTTAATTGGTGCGATGTCGGCGAAATTCGTTTCGCTGACATATCCCAAACCCTTATTTAAAAAGGATAACTTATGACACAACAAACACAATCCCTACGGGGGCGTAAATATTCGGGCGATTTATTAGCCAGAGTATTTGACACAAATTTTGGCTTTTATGAGATGGGTAATGTTACTGAGTTTACAACATCACAAGAAACCGAAGAAGATGTCCTAAAATCCACAGGACGAAATGACTTTGGGCAAGCCCTAGAAAAAGAAATCTCACCACAACCCATTGAAATTAGCCTAAAATTCAACACCTTTGACAAATACGCCCTTGCCCGCATGCTGATGGGTGAGGCGGTGGATTTATCAGGGCTACCCCAAACGATTTCCGAAACCAACGTTAAGGCGGTCAAGGGTGGTATCAAGCTGTCTCATTTGGACATTGACGAAAAAAACTTTACTGTCAAAGTTGGCTCAAAACCCCTAGAACCTGCCAAATACAAACTCAATCCACGCTTGGGACTGCTTGAAATCCTAGACTGGGAAGGCATTACCGAAGACACCACCGAACTTATCTATTCTGGCAAAACCAAAGGGCGTAAGGGGTTTAGTATTGATGCCAACACCTTACAAGCAATCCATTTGGAACTTATCCTAGACGGCAAAGACCGTATCAGTGGCAATGATGGCGTGCTAGAAGTTGCTCATGTGGTACTGTCTTTTGACGGCGACATCAACTGGTTTGAAGATGGTTGGTGGGAGTCTGGGCTAAAAGGCACAGCCATTAAAGTGGAAGGTAAGCCTGTAATGAAGTTTACGGAGTTTGTGGGCTAATCCACGCCTGCCAAAACAAAACCCCATAAAAATGGGGTTTTGTTTATTTTTCAAGATTATCCAAAAAAGCAAGCAATGCCTGTTTTGCTTGTGGATTTAGAGCTTTTAAGTGATTTATCAGGCGTAAATCATCGGCGGTGTAGTCTGTTTGCTCTGTGGAGCTTTGACCTAAAACCAACCAGTTGATATCCACGTTATACAAATCTTGAAGTTTTATTAAAAAACCCACATCAGGCAATCGTTCGCCATTTTCATAGTGATGCAGGGAAGTCAAACCAATTCCCAAAGACTGGGCAAATTCTTGTCGTACAAGGTTGTGAGACGTTCTGACTTGTCTTAGACGATTGCCAAATTCTATATTTTTCTCATTTTTCATAAAAAATTCACAAAAAAGTATTTACAAGTTCAAAATTGTGAATTATAATGTTCACAACTTCACGATAATGAAGTTATTTTATCATATTTGTGAAATTTTAACAAATATTCAGGAGTTTTATGAGTAATTTTATCAACATTGCCAATCGGCTTAAATTAGCGTTAGGCGTAACTACGGATATGGAGCTTGCAGAGTTTTTGGAGTTAAAACCAAATGCTTTTGCGGGGCGGAAAAAACGTAACTCTTTTCCAACCGAACGCCTGTCAATGATTTTGCAAAAGCACCCACACCTTGACATAGACTTTGATTATGTGGTGAATGGGACAAAACCCAAAACCAATGATATGCAAATTCCCATTATCATCACCTTAACACAAGGAGAAATAAATGCCTTAACCAACTTATTAACCCAATGTGTTGCCAAACACGCACAAAAAAGCCTTGACACCGCTACCAACGACAATCAAGGCTTAGAACATTCACCAAACTAAGGAAACATTCCTATGACTACTTTACCACAAAATCCGCCCCTTGTCCAAACTTTTCAAGGGGAAATCAACGGCGAAACCCAGCCCCTTGTTAATGCTCGTGATTTGCACGCCTTTTTGGAAAGCAAACAAGACTTTTCAAATTGGATTGCCAAACGCATTGAAAAATATGGGTTTGTAAACGGTAAGGACTTTTCAATAAATTTATTGAAAACCCCCAACGGCGGTCGCCCAACCACCGAATATCATATCACCCTAGATATGGCAAAGGAACTTTCAATGGTAGAACGCTCCGACAAAGGCAAAACCGCTCGCCAGTATTTTATTGCTTGTGAAAAGGCTCTGTTTGCAGACCAAAGCACAGTTAAAAGCCTAATCGCCCAAAACCAAGCCCTAAAAGACGAACTGTTAAAAGCCAATAACGACTACAAGGCATTACAAGTAATGCACGATGGCGGACTAGAAAACTGGCAAATGGGAATGGCGGTAGGACTTGCTCCAAGTACCGTCAGCAAAAAACTTGCCAAAATGCGAAAATTGGGCTTGATTGGCGAACGCTACGAAGTGGCGGACAATAAAGGCCAATTAACTTTGGGATTGGGGGAATAAGATGGACAATGTAAAAACAGTCAGAGTGATTGACGATGTGGACGAAAGCCTATATCAGTCTTTGGCATTGCTACAAGTGTTGGGGGATTTGGCGTGTTCATATCCTGTCAGCACCAAAACCGTGCAGATTGATGTGTCCAGTCTTGCTACTACGCTGGACATGATAGCGAACAAAATCAGAACCGCCCAACAGCGTTTGACGGATATGCCACGCTAATTTACCCCAACAAAAAAACACCGCTCAAAGCAAATTTGGGCGGTGTTTTTTTGATAATTTTTAAAAAATAACCCCAATAACTCTTGACTTATTGCATAATTGGGGTTATAATAACCCCATATTCATTTAACGGAGTTTAAAATGCCCCCAAGTAGCGATGAGATGATAAAGCGAATTACCGAAGACGGTTGGTATTTTGTAAAACAAAAAGGCTCTCACAAGCACTACAAGCACCCAACCAAAGAAGGTAAAGTAACAATCCCAAACGGTCGTGAAAACCTACCCAAAGGAACGCTAAAAAGCATCATCAAACAAGCAGGGTTGGATTAATCCAACCCCCACTTAAAACGGCATTTTAACCCAAAACAATCTTGCAAACAGGAGCGAAATGATGTTATTTCCCATTGCCATTGAAAAACCTGCCAATGAAAACGAATGTTATGGCGTGATTGTGCCAGACATTGCAGGGTGTTTTAGTGCAGGTGATACACCTGATGAAGCCATTAAGAATGCTTATGAAGCCATCAGTTTGCATTTGGAAGGCATGGCAGAAGATGGCGATACACTACCTACCGCCAAGCCCATTTTTTATCATCAAGACAATAGCGAATTTGACGGTATGTTGTGGGCAGTGGTGGACGTGGATATGTCTGCCTTTATGGGTAAGGCGGAGAAAATCAATGTTACCTTACCAAGCCTACTCATCACCAAAATTGACGAAAAAGTCTCAGCTCATAAATCGTTATACAAAAGCCGTTCTAATTATTTGGCACAATTGGCGATGGCAGATTTGGGGTAGGCTCTGAACCCCGTCATCTTACCACCATTTTAAACTCCCTTTAAAATCCCCTTAATTAAATTAAGGGGATTTTTTTATGAAAAGTTTGGACACTGCCTTAACCATACATGCAGGCGTGAAAGGCATTAACGAGTTAAAACGCCTATCTGATGAGATAAAGGCGACAGGCACGGCAACAGACAGTTTGGACAAAGCCACCGATGAGCTACAAAAGTCATGGAAAGGCTTATCCGCCGATGAGCAGACCAAAAAAGTCAAGGCACTAGGCGATGAGTTTAAACGTCTAAAAACCATCAGCGATGCCAAAATCGCCCTAGGCATTGATGAAGATAATAAAGCCAAAAAACAACTAGAAGAAGTCCACAAAGCCTACGAACGTCTTAAACTCTCAGGCAAGCTAACAGGCAGTGAGCTTGCCCGTGCCAATGAATTACACACCAAAAAAATCAAAGAGCTAGAAGAACAGCTGGGCAAAACCACACTCACGGCAAGTGAGATGGTAGGCGAGCTTGGTAAAATCGCAGGCAGTGCAGGTAGCATGGCGGTGATCGCCAAAGCCGCCATGGAATTTGAGACCGCCATGGCAGGGGTTAAGAAAGTCGTGGACGGCACGCCCGAGCAGATGTCTAGACTCTCCAAAGAAATCAAAGATTTGTCGGTGGAGCTTGGCATGACTGCCACCGAAGTGGCACAGATAGCCACGATGGGCGGTCAGCTTGGCGTGCCGATTGACAAATTGGGCGAGTTTACGACCATGGCAGGCCAGATGTCAGTGGCATTTAGCATGAGTGCTGATGAGGCAGGTAATGCCGCCGCCAAACTTGCCAACGTCTTTAACATGCCCATCGAACAGGTGGGTGAACTTGGTGATGTCATCAACACGCTGGGTAATAACATGGCAGCCAAAGAGCGAGAGATAGTCGATGCCATGCTCAGGGTGGGTGGCACCGCCCGCCAGTTTGGGCTTGCCAAAGAAGAAGTGGCAGGACTGACCGCCGCCATGATTGCCTTAGGCAAACCGCCAGAAGTGGCAAGCACCGCCATTAATGCCTTACTGACCAAACTACAAACCGCTCAAAACCAAGGGGCGGGGTTTGCTGATGGCTTACAGATGATAGGCACCAGTGCCGATGAGATGGCAGATAACATCGCCAAAAACCCCCAACAGGCCCTATCAGGCTTTTTAGAAAAGCTAGGACAGCTTGATGACCGTCAACGCTCTATGGTGTCTGCCAAGCTCTTTGGGGCGGAGTATGCCGATGACATTAACCTACTGGTCGGCTCGCTTGGCACTTATAATCAAGCCTTGGGGCTTGCCACAGATAAGACCGCCACGGCAGGGGCGATGCAAAAAGAATTTCAAACCCAAATGGACACTGCCGCCAAAAAGGTAACCCAAGCCAAAGCCGAACTCATGGCACTGGCGATTAACATCGGTCAGCACCTACTGCCCATCATCAGTGCCACAGCCGAAGCGGTGGGCGACATGGCAGGTACGCTTGCCGATATCGCCCACGAATACCCGACCATCACTCAGCTTGTCACGCTCATGGGCGGAGCGGTGGTGGCTGTCAAGGCGTTAAATAGCGTGATTGCTCTGACGGGTAGTTTGGGTGGTAAGTCTGCTTTGCAGATAACAACAGGCTTTTTGGGTGCCAAAGGTGCCATCGATGCGACCGCTGTTAGTGCTGACAAGATGAACACTGAGCTTGGCAATGCAGGTGTGCAGACAGCAAGCCTTGCCAAACAAATGACCAGCTTAAATGGCATTATGGGGGCATTAACTGCTTGGACGGTAGGCAAAAGCATTGGCGATTGGGCTTATGAGAATAGTAGTGCCGTCCGAGCCATTGGTGATGAGATGGGGCGATTGCTTGCTTATGCAGATGCCATCTTTACCGACCGCACCTTTGATGATGTCCGCCAGAATTTCGAAACGTCTGCTGAGAGTGCCAAACGTTTGGCAACTGAGACAGCGAATGCAAAAACTGCTACCGACAACCTTGCCCAAAGCCAAGACAATGCCACAGACACTGCTCTTGCCCAGTCCCAAGCCAACACCGAGCTCATCAACAGTCTTGCCATTGCCAAAGCAGAGCTAGAACAGCTTGAAATACAGCTTGCCAATATGGGCATGGCAGGGCAAAAGAACACGCAGGATTATAAAGACTTACAAACTCAAATCGATGCGACCAAGACGACCATCAAAAACTTGACCGATGAAGCCCAAAATCAAGGCTTGGGCGAGGCGATTAAAAGCGACCTTGAAAAAGCCAGTGGGGCATTTGACGCCCTAGGTCTTGACATGGACGAATTTGCCACGGGCATTGACGGCAAAACCAAATCCGCTTTGCAAGGGTTTAGTACGGTCATGAGCTTGGCAGGCGATGATGTTAATAAAATGGCAATGGCTTATAATGCTGTTAAAGCTCAGGTTGGCGACAATGCCAAAGCCCAAACCGAGTTAAATGGACGACTGCTTGAAGCAGTAAACGGCAACCAAGCCCTAGCCACCGCCGTCAAAGACACCGCCACCGCCCAACAAAACGCTAAAAAAGCCACCGATGAACAAGCCCGTGCCCTAGACGCTCTGGGCGTGTCCATGTCCGCCATCAACGCAGGCATGAGCAAATCAGGCAAAGACATGGCGGACAATTTAAAAGTAGGCTTGTCGGTCATCAAAGACACCGCCAAAGGAGCAGATGAGCTAAAAGTCGCACTCACCCAAGCCCTAGATACTGCCCTAGCATCCGCCAAGACCAAAGAAGACTTTAAAGCAATACAAACCGAGCTACAAAAAGCAGGGCTAACAGCGTCTGTCTCTGCCGAGCAGATGAGGCAGCTACACGCAGGGGCAACGGGCGGGCGAAGGGCGTCCAAGAGCTAAACGACAAGCTAAAAGAGCAGTCAGAGACCCTAAACAGTAACGACAAAGCCCTAACCCAATCTGCCACTGCCACCAAAAAGTTAGGCGATGCCCAAAAAGAGACCGCCAAAAGTGCCGAAAAAACAGCAGAGAGTCTGGT
>NZ_MXAP01000100.1:4937-22597 GCF_002027555.1 Moraxella equi | reverse complement strand
CGAGGGGAGTTTGGGGTGTAAAAGATGTAAACTAACCGCCCCATTGGGGCTTTTTTATTGGAGCAAATATGCCACAAAATCTTTTAGAAAATATGCCATTTTTAATTAAATTACTTGCTTTATTATTGGGCGGTATCATTGCACTTGTATTAAGCGGTGATATTAAAATTGATGATAACGACAATGCTAATTTAAAAATAAATGGTAAAGTGATTATTAAACTTTTATGCTCAATCGGTTTAGGATTATTCTTAGGCGAGTGGACGATTGATTATTGGGAATTTGAGCATTTAAATTATTATGCTCAAAGTGCTGTTTTGATGATGTTTAGTGTATTTGGCATGTTGATTTTTGGTATTGTGTATCGCTCAATACAATTAACATTGCACGAAAAAACATTATCTGAAATCATCATCGAAGTTAAAAACGTGGTTAGAGCGTTTTTAAAATGATTATTTAACCGCCCCTAAATGGGGCTTTTTTATGGAGTAAATTATGAGTAGCTATGTAAGACAGTTACAAACTCGGCTTAAAGACGCTGGGTTATACACAGGCGAGATTGACGGTATCGCAGGTAAATTGACCGTCAAAGCGGTAGAGCTTGCCATCGCACGGGGTATTTGCACCAAAGATGAACAAAAAGATGTGGCGGTTATTCACGCCACCGACCCAACGGTGGACGGAAACGAACACTTGTTAAACTTGACGGACAATGCGGTGGATATTGCACCCAAAAACAAGCCAACTTATAGCCTAAGTGAGTTAAGTCTAAGCCGTCTCAAAGGCGTAAATCCCAACCTTGTCAAGGTGGTTAAGCGGGCGATTGAAATCACAGGCGTGGATTTTAGAGTACAAGAAGGCTTACGCACCAAAGAACGCCAAGCTTTGCTTGTGCGTCAAGGGGCAAGTCAAACAATGAACAGCCGACACTTGACGGGACACGCCGTTGATTTGGTTGCCATCGTGGACGGTCAAGTGTCGTGGGATTTTAATCATTATTACACGATTGCCAAAGCCATCGCCCAAGCCAGTACCGAGCTTGGCGTGTCGGTGCGTTGGGGTGGGGCGTGGACGGTCATCACAAACAAAAACGGCACACCGCAGGAGTGGGTGAAGGCGTACAAAGCCGAACGCAAAAAACTTGGCAAAAAAGAGTTTTTAGACGGCGTGCATTTTGAAATCCCTGCTTAAATAAACCATAACCCCTGACTAGGGAAATACCTAGTCAGGGGTTATTTTTTTGTGGAAAATTTGCGTAAATTTTTATTTAAAATATTATAAATATTTGATTTAATTATATATTTTAATAAAAATTGTCCAATCAATCATCGGGGCAAGGCTAATGCGTTTATTATCTTTAAAATCAATCATTTGGTAAAAATCTTGTGGTTGTATTAGGCAGATGGTTCACGGTTTTTTTATTTGCTTATGGTTTTAGGGTATGGGTTTGAATAACCAATGCAATGCCAAATCATCTCGTTTGGGCTTGCCATTATTACCGTCATCAGGAAAAGGCATGCTCTCGCCCGTGAGCTGATAACCACGCCGTTCATAGTAGGCGAGTAGTTCGGGGCGGTGCGATAGGATGGACATGGCACAGCCGTCTAAGGCGTGGCGTGTGGCGTGTCGCCCTGCAAAGGTTTCGACCGCTGTCAGCAGGGTGTTGCCCACGCCTTTGCCTTGGAGTTCGGGCGAGACGGCAAAGGTGCCGATATAGGCGACATTTTTGTCGTGCATGGTCGTAAACTGCACTCCGATACATGCCAAGATTTGCTTGTCACCGTCAAGCTCTGGCTCAAACACGAAGACATACGACCCATCGGCGGTGATGGTCTTTTCTATCTCGGCTAAGGTGGTGCGAATACCGCCGATGAGCTGACTTTCGTTTGTCCAGCCTTCATTGTTACGGTAACAGCGGTGTAGGAGTGTGACCAAAGCCTGAGCGTCGCTGATGTCGGCTCGGCGTAGGCGGATGTCATCGGTGCGGATGGTTGGGGTAGATGTGGTCATAATATGTTCTTGATTTGTGATGGGTGTTGCTGATAGGGTAGGCGTGGCGTTAGCGTGATTTTTCCATGTTGCCCAGATGGGTCAGCAGGATGTCGCTGAGCTTGTCCGATAGCTCGGAGCGGACGGCTTTTTTGTCATCATAACGCCCGTCCAGACTGCTATAATGTGGATAGGCACGAGCTTTTTTAAGCGGCGTGGGGAGCTTGCCTGCTTGCCACACCAGCGTGTCATGATGATGAGTGCTGATGATGTCAAGGCTAGCATGCCCTAGGTGGCGTAAGGTGTAATGCAGGTTTTGGCTTTGGATGGCGAGCAGGGCAAGCGTTTCATTGTTGATGGTCAGGGTCTTAACGCCCATCGCTTTGTCCTTAATGGTACCGCTGTTAGGTAGTAGTCCACCAAGCACGCCCCCGATGGCGGTGCCTAACCCCAGACTTGCCCCAAGGGTCGCCACGTCAATGCCTGCCCCAACTATCATGCCTGCCATGCTACCACTGGCGGTGCGAATGCCATAACGGGCAAGCAGTTCATTGTCAAAAATATCCTGCTCGGCACCCGTGACGGCAAATTCGCCATGCTCGGTCTGTACATGATAAAATTTATACAAATCCAACAGCTTTTGTTGCATGATGTCAAAGGCTTGACGGGTGGCGTGTTGCATGGTGGTGAGAGTGGGTGTGGGGTCGTCATCTTCCCCGATTTTTTTGTGAAAACTTGCCACATTAACGAGAAAATCAGCAATCACCAAACTGCCCATCTCCGCCATGTCTTGCCATAGTTCGGTGCGTTCGTGCTTTAAGATGGCAAAGGCAGGATGATGAGTGAGTGTGCCTAGGTTGTCCCATAACGCCATCTCGCTGGCAAAGTCAAAAGCGATGGTGTCAAAGGGCTGATAAGCATGCAACGCCCGCCGTGATAAGGTCTCACGCCAGTCATCGAAGTTTGCCCACTCATCTTTGATGAAGTTAAATACAGGCAACACAGGCACGCCCGAGCTTGCCAAAATCGCCAGCTCGTCCTTGTATTTGGACAGGACAGGCTCACGCACGTCCACGACATAAATGGCGACATCGGCAGAGAGTAGGGCGTTGATGACTTTGGCTTCTTGACTATAATCATCGCTCAGTTTGGGGTCACTGCTTGCAACCGCCCTTAAAAAAGCTTGCAACCGCTCCACGCCATCGGCTCGCCCGTCGGTGTGTTCATGCAAAAAATCCATCACGCCCGAGCCGTCTTCTAAGCCGGGGGTGTCATACAGGGCAACCAAGGGCTTGCCATCGTTGGCATAGAGCGTGACGGCTTCGACATGGCGGGTGGTGGCGGATGCATTTTTGACTTCGCCAAATTCGCCATCTCGGAGCAAGGTTCGCATGAGTGATGTTTTGCCGACATTAGTGTGTCCGATGACGATGAGCTTGATGGGCGTGGCAGGTTGGTGTGACATAATGAACGGTCGTGATAAATTGGCTTTTATTATAAAATAAATGGCAAAAGAATGATAGTCAGATGATGACTGATGGCAATTTACTTTTAATAAAAGACTACAAATGTATGCTGTTTTTTATGAAAAAAATGTGTTAAACTAGGCAAATCAATTTGTAACTAAATTTTTCAAACACAACATAATACATAAGGCAAAAGCGGAGTATCTATGACCATTTGCATCACCGCCACAGGGCTACACATTCCCAAAGACAAAATCACCAACGAAGAGTTGGTAGCGACATTTAACACTTATGTGGATAATTATAATGAAGCCCACGCCCAAGCCATTGAATCTGGCGAAAAGGTCGCTTTACAGCATTCTACCGTAGAATTTATCGAAAAAGCGTCAGGCATTAAGTCTCGCTATGTCATTGATAAAAAAGGTATTTTAGACCCGAACATCATGGCACCGATTTTCCCTGCTCGCAAACTTGGCGAAGAGCTGTCTATCATGGCAGAGATGGGGACGGACGCACTCAATCAAGCCTTAGCTAATGCTGGCTTAGAAGGCAAAGATTTGGACGGGATTATCTGTGCTTGCTCCAACTTTCAGCGTGTCTATCCCGCCATTGCCATTGAGATTCAGCAGGAGGTGGGTATGGTGGGCGGATTTGCCTTTGATACCAACGTGGCGTGTAGTGCGGCGACTTTTGGTATCGCCCAAGCGGTCGGTATGATAAAAGGCGGTGTCGCCAAACGCATTGCCGTGGTCAATGTCGAGATTACGTCCGCTCATCTCAACTGGCGTAACCGTGATAGTCATTTCATCTTTGGCGATGTGGCGGCAGCGACCATCATCGAAGAGACCGATACACCAAAAGGCTATGAAGTGCTAGACAGCAAGCTGTGGACAGAGTTTTCAACCAACATCAAAAACGAATTTGGCTTTATGGACAGAAGTGAATTTTTGCACGCCAAAACATCCATGTATCCTGACCTAGACGAGCCTGTTACCGATAAATTATTTTTACAAGAAGGGCGTAAAGTATTCCGTGAAGTCTGCCCCAAAGTGTCCGAGATTATCAGCACGCATTTGGCAGAAAATAACATCAGCACCGATAAAGTCAAAAAACTGTGGCTACACCAAGCCAACATTAACATGATTGATTTGATTTTACGCACTGTTATGGGCAAAGATGCGGACAAATCCATTGCTCCGATTGTCATTGATGAGTTTGGTAATACCAGTTCGGCAAGTCCGATGATTGCGTTTCATCGTTGTCAAGACGGCATTGCCAGCGGTGATTTGGCGGTGATTTGCTCGTTTGGGGCAGGGTATTCGATTGGTTCGGTGATTGTGAAAAAGGTGTGATAAAAAATCATTGATATAATAAAAAGAGCGGATGATTTCCGCTCTTTTTATTGTTATTAAAATTTATAAAATTAAAGATTTTTTAATAACTCCCCCACTTGTTTTATTCTATTTTCCAAGTTTCCCGAAATGGCGTGATAAGTTAATTGGCGGTTTTCTAATTCTTTAATAATCGTTTGTCGCATTTGCTGTCGCCCATTGGGTAAATCTCTCATGCCATCATCTATCCATGTAATGCCAATATCATCGGTTACTAAAATCAAATCATATTGGTTATTTAAATTATCCAAAATAATATCAGGCGTTTTATTAAAATAATGCTGACTATAAATATGTAGTAGTAATAATGACGTATCTATAAAACAATAGCGATGGGCAGTGGCAACCGCATGCTTCTCGCTGTCCATTTGTCCTTGTGCGATGGGCGTTAAATCATCAAAGGTGCAGACATAGCCTGTTGGCTTTTGTTCTAGATAAGTACGCAGGTATTCAGGCGTGTAAGTGGTGTTGTATTTGTCCGCTAGGGCGTGGGCGAGCGTGGATTTGCCAGTGCATTCGGCACCGATAAGCAGGATTTTCTTGACGGTCATTTTGGGCAGAATGATTTGATGGGTAAATAGGCTATTATAGCGTGCCATTTGCTTTTTGGCGAATATTTTTATAAAATGGCGGTTTTATTTGACATTAGCCATATTATGACACACACCGCCTTTACGCACGATGATTACCACGCCCAATTATCCGCCAAAATTGACCGCATTAGCACCCAATTCGCTCCGTTTAATCCGCCTGCCTTAGAAGTCTATGAATCACCGATAAGCCATTTTCGCCAGCGTGCCGAATTTAGAATTTGGCATACCGAGCGAGACGGGGTGGACGATATGTTTTATGCGATGTTTGAGCGAGACGGCAAATCAAAAAAGGTGATTGAGATTACCGATTTTGCCATTGCCAGTCGTGCTATTAACGAGCTAATGCCTGTTTTATTAAATGAATTAAAACAACATAGCTTATTAAAAGATAAATTATTTCAAATTGATTTTTTAAATACCTTGCATGGGCAAATGCTTGTTACGCTCATTTATCATAAAAAATTAGATGAAAACTGGCAAGTATTGGCAGATTCATTGGCGGATAAATTAAAAATTAAACTCGTTGGGCGAAGTCGTGGGCAAAAATTGGTATTAGATGATGATTTTGTCATTGAAAAAATGAGCGTGGATATAAAAGGGCAGTCCCAAGATTTTTATTATCAACAAATAGAAGGTGGATTTAGCCAGCCTAATGCTCATGTATGCCGTCATATGCTAAACTTTGCCTGTGATGTGGC
Organism: Moraxella equi; assembly: GCF_002027555.1. Taxonomy (GTDB): domain Bacteria; phylum Pseudomonadota; class Gammaproteobacteria; order Pseudomonadales; family Moraxellaceae; genus Moraxella; species Moraxella equi. The sequence goes on along the minus strand of NZ_MXAP01000100.1, from coordinate 16,460 downwards.
GGATAATATTAGCCAACATGATAAAAAAGATTTGTTAGAATTATATTGTGGTAATGGTAATTTTACCTTGCCGTTATCTAAATATTTTAATCAAGTTCTGGCAACCGAAATGACAAAATCATCGGTCAATTCTGCCAAATGGGCGATTGATTATAATAAAATCGCCAATATCGCCATAGCTCGCTTATCCGCCCAAGAATTTAGCCAAGCCCATAATGGCGAGCGTGAATTTAGACGACTTGCCGAGAGTGATATTGATATTAAATCTTATGACTTTAATACCGTCTTTGTCGACCCGCCACGAGCAGGGATTGACGATGAAACCTTAAAGATTTTGGCAAATTTTGACAATATCATTTATATCTCATGCAATCCTGATACTTTATTTGAAAACTTGCAATTTTTAAATCATACCCACGAAATAAAACGCTTTGCCTTATTTGACCAATTTCCCTATACGCACCATATAGAAAGTGGGGTTTGGCTAGGGCGTACCCATCATTGATAACTTTTATTAAACGCTAAAAATATTGGCAAAATTTAGCAATTTATGGCAAAATAACACGTTTTGATAGTTTAGATAATAACCATGAAAGAATCCCTACGCCACCGCCTAGACCAAATGGCGGACAGATTTGAAGAAGTTACCGCCCTGTTGTCCGACCCTGACACCATTTCTGACAGCAAAAAATTCCGTGCCTTGTCGGTTGAGCATAGCGATTTGTCCGAGCTTGTGGCACTTTGGGAGCAGTTTACTGGGGCAGAAAGCGACCTTGAAACCGCCAATGAAATGCTCTCCGACCCCGATATGAAAGAACTTGCCCAAGACGAAATCCAAACGGCTCGGGCAAAGATTGACGAACTTACCGAAACCCTAAATGTCGCAATGCTCCCCAAAGACCCTAACGACAAGGCAACGGCATTTTTGGAAATTCGGGCAGGCACAGGCGGAGACGAAGCAGCGATTTTTTCGGGCGATTTGTTTCGTATGTACCAAAAATACGCCCAGTCGCAGGGCTGGCAGGTGGAAGTGTTGTCCGCCAATGAAGGCGAACACGGCGGTTATAAAGAAATCATCAGCCGTGTCTCGGGTGTGGGCGTGTATGGGCGACTCAAATTTGAGAGTGGGGCTCACCGTGTACAACGTGTGCCAGCCACCGAAAGCCAAGGGCGGGTGCATACATCGGCGTGTACGGTTGCGATTATGCCTGAGATTGAACTTGATGACACGGTTGAGATTAACCCTGCCGATTTGCGGATTGACACCTATCGGTCAAGTGGGGCGGGCGGTCAGCACGTCAATACGACTGATTCTGCGGTGCGGATTACCCACATTCCCACAGGCGTGGTTGCCGAGTGCCAACAAGAACGCTCTCAGCACGCCAACAAAGACAAGGCAATGAAAATGCTCATCGCCAAAATTCAACAAGCCAAAGTCCAAGCCCAAATTGACCAAACCAGCGATATGAGACGAAATTTGGTGGGTTCTGGCGACCGCTCCGAACGCATTCGCACCTACAATTTCCCACGAGGACGCATGACTGACCACCGTATCAATCTGACGCTTTATAAGCTAGACGCCATTATGGAAGGGGATTTGGGCGAATTGCTTGATAGTTTGTTAAGAGAACATCAAGCGGATTTGATGGCGAGCGTGGGGGCGGAGTAAATTAGGAGATAATTATGGCAAAATTTTTAAACACCAGTGGTACGACTTATCATTTAGAAGAGTTGATTAAGAAGGCAACCGATAGATTGGTGTTAATTAGCCCTTATTTGCAATTTAATGAACGTATCAAAGAATTGCTAGAAGATAAAAACCGACTAAAAATTGATATTCGTATTGTTTATGGCAAAAGTGAATTATCGCCACAAGAGATAAATTGGCTTAAAGAATTGACTTTTGTCAGAACGAGTTTTTGTAAAAACTTACACGCCAAATGTTATTTAAATGAACATGAATGTATTATTACCAGTCTAAATTTATATGAATTTAGTCAAGTCAATAATAATGAAATGGGTGTATTGATTGATAAAAATAACGACAGCCAATTATATTCTGATACTTATGAAGAAGTTTTGCGTATTATTCGCATTAGTGAAGAAGTAAGGTTATCAGCCGATACCGAAAAACCAACAACAAACCACGAGCAATCAACAACAGAAAAAACCAAGCCTAGAAATTATGATAAAGTACCAACTGCTAAACTGGCAGAAAAATTTGGTATTGAAACAAAAGAATTTAGGCAATTACTTCATGACAATGGTTATATTGAAATTAAAGGCAAAAATGACTTTTTGACCGATAAAGGGCGAGAAGTTGGCGGTGAAGTTAAAAAAGGTCAATATGGCTATTTTGTTGTTTGGTCAGTAGATTTGGATATTTCTTTTGAAGATGAAAAACAAAGTTTTGCTGATAAATTAAGAAGTTTATTTAGATAAAGGTAAAACCATGAGATTATTATTTATTGCTACTTTGGTTTTATCTTTAATGAGCTGTGTTCATCCATCCCATAATGAAAATATTCAAGAAACTCAAAAATCTGTCTCAAAAAAGATAATTGAATTTCAATCCCAAAACGCAAGCCCTGTCGAGATTGCCGAATGCCAAAAACAAGGCGGAAAAGTGCAAAAAGTAGGTATGGCACAATTTGACAAATGTATCATCACTTATCCCGATGCAGGTAAAACGTGTACCAAGGGCGATGATTGCCAAGCAGGTATTTGTGAAGTAAACGAAACTATCGCTCAACCGCCAACTACCCAATTGACAGGGGTGTGCAAAGCCACAAATAACCATTTTGGTTGTTATGGCTTTATCCATGATGGGCAAATGCAGACCATTTGTGTGGATTGATGAACGATTTTTATTAAATTGGCATATTGCTTATTTGATAAATTTTAAACCAAACATTTTATTTGGTTCTGGTTTAAAAGATATGCTACAAAAGAAAACCGTTCATGGTGAGCTTGTAACCATGACGGTTTTCCGCTGCCCTTTGATAAACTTAGGGCGAACGAAAAACCTAATTTTAGTATACTTTTTTGAACTACTACCTTTATTTAACCAAAACTAACCAAAATTGGAACACTTATGACCGACCAAACCAAAACCGAACTCGCCGACACCAACGAGCTTATTCGCCAACGTCTTGAAAAGTTAGACGTATTAAAGCAAAAGGCAAGCGAGCAGGGTAAAACCGCTTATCCAAACACCTTTAAACCTGCCGACTACTGTGCCGATTTGCAAGACAAATTTGCCGATGTGGATAAAGCAACCTTAGAAGCCGATGCCGAAGCAGGCAATAAGACTTATGCCAAAGTGGCAGGGCGTGTCATGCTAAACCGTGGCTCGTTTATCGTGATTAGCGACATGACAGGGCGGATTCAGCTGTATGTGGATAGAAAAGGCTTGCCTGCCGAGACCTTGGAGTTGATTAAATCCTTAGATTTGGGAGATATTGTTGGGGCGAGCGGTTATATTGGGCGTTCGGGCAAGGGTGATTTGTACATTCATCTAGAAGACTTTGAGCTTTTGACCAAGTCATTACGCCCACTGCCTGATAAATTTCACGGTTTGACCGATACCGAAGTCAAATACCGCCAAAGATACCTTGATTTAATGGTAAACGAAGACACCCGCAAAACCTTTGAAATCCGTGCCAAAGTGGTCTCAGGTATTCGTACGTTTTTGGTGGGCGAACGTTTTATGGAAGTAGAGACGCCAATGATGCACATTATTCCGGGGGGTGCATCAGCAAAACCATTTATTACCCATCATAATGCGTTGGATATGGAGCTGTATTTGCGTATTGCTCCAGAGCTTTATTTAAAACGCTTGGTGGTTGGTGGGTTTGAACGGGTATTTGAAATTAACCGTAATTTTAGAAATGAAGGCGTTTCTACTCGCCACAATCCTGAATTTACGATGATTGAATTTTATCAAGCTTATGCCGATTATAAGGATTTAATGGCATTGACCGAAAATATGCTTGAAAAATTGGCAATGGACATTTTGGGAACAACCGATGTGCCGTATGGCGAAGAGGTATTTAGTTTTAAAGCACCATTTGCCAAAATCCCAATGAGCGAAGCGATTTTAAAATATAATCCAAATCTAACTTTGGACAATATCAACTCCCAAGAATTTTTAGCGGATTTTGTTAAAAATACCTTAAAAATCGAGGTCAAACCGTCTTTTGGTTTGGGTAAATTACAAACAATTGTTTTTGAAGAAACGGTAGAAACCAAACTTCGCCAGCCGACTTTTATTACCGAATACCCGGCAGAAACTTCGCCACTGGCTCGCCGTAATGATGATAATCCACACATTACCGACCGTTTTGAATTCTTTATTGGCGGACGAGAATTAGCAAATGGGTTCTCAGAATTAAATGACCCAATTGACCAAGCTGAACGCTTTAAAGCCCAAGTGGCGGAAAAAGACGCAGGCGATGATGAAGCAATGCACTATGATGCGGACTTTATTGAGGCGCTCGAATATGGCTTACCGCCAACCGCAGGCGAAGGGATTGGTATTGACCGTTTGGTGATGTTATTTGCCAATGCGCCAAGCATTCGTGATGTGATTTTATTCCCGCATATGCGTCATAAATAATTTGGATTGTTAAAAATAACCCTATTTTTATAATAAGATAGGGTTATTTAAAACAGGATAAACGATGGGATTTTTTGAAGGTTTTTGGCAACTGATTAAAGGCATATTTCCTATTTGTTTTGAGATATGGCTTTATGAGGGCAAAAGCAAATTTCATACTTGGTTTTGGCGTATTGTTTGGATTTTATTTTTTGCTTTGGTGATTTATATTATCTATGTTGGTATTTATGGTTGATTTTAAATAGGGCGATGTAATGGGAAGTTTTATTTTTTTAGAAATTTTTACGGTTGTTTGTTTAATTTCTATTATTACGACTTTATTTAATAAACGCATCTTGGGAATGCCCCAAGCCATTGGCGTGCCGATTGTCTCGGCAGTGTTGGTCTTTATTTTGCAATGGTCAGCGACATTATTGGCAGGCAATCAATTTATTAATATCAACATTCACGCCATTGAAGAAGCTGTCCGCCAAATCAATTTTTATGATTTTTTAATTAATGGTGTCATTTGTTTTATCTTAACCGCCTCCGCCCTTAAATTTAAAATGGCGGACTTAAAAACTTATTGGAAACCCATTGGGATTTTGGCAAGTTTGGCATTACTGCTTTGTGCTTTTGTTTTTGGCGGTCTATTATTTGGCTATCAATTCATCACAGGTCATCATGTTCCTTTAATTGTTTTATTGTTGTTGGGTTCGGCACTCGGGGCAACGGACCCGATTGGCATTAAAGGTGTATTAAGCTCTATTAAAGCCCCCAATCATTTGATGATTAAATTAGAGGGTGAATCCTTATTTAATGATGCCATGTGTATTGCGGTATTTATGACGATTTTAAAAGTCATTCAAGGGGGTGAATTTAATTTATTGCACGTTATTGAGCATTTGGCATTTGAAATCATTGTAGCGGTCATTATTGGTTTTGCTTTTGGTAAAATGGCGTTGTATTTATTAAAAGGCAAAAACGAAATGGAGTCTTTGATATTAACCACTGCCGTGTTAGCCTCAGGCTCTTATTTGGTGGCACTCTATGCTCATGCGTCCGCACCGATTGCTTGCGTGATTGGTGGTTTGATGGTGGGCGATAAATGGCAAGAGATTTTGGCTCATAAAGATGTAGAAGAAATTAACCATTTTTGGCATACCATTGAAGGGATTATTAATTCCTTTTTATTTACCTTAATTGGACTTGAATTATTTATTTTGGATTTAAATGCTCATATCATCATTGGCGGTATTGTTGCTTTTGTGATTTTGCATTTGGCACGCTTTTTGGCAAATTATTTGGCATTTGCGTTTTTTCCTAGTGTGCGAAAGAATGCTTATAAAGGCAGTTTGGAGGTTTTATCATGGGGTGGGGTGCGTGGCGGTATTTCGCTGGCCCTGATTTTGGCGGTTGCCAACGTCCCACAATTAAAAGAATATACTAATGTCTTAATTGGTTATACCTTTATCGTGGTGCTTTTATCAGGGGTTGTGTGTGGTTTGGGATTGCCTGCGGTGATTAATGCCTTTTATTATAATCCCAATGAGCCAAGCGAAGGGTTTGCAGGCTGGTATCAACGCCTAATGCACAAAATAATGAATCGCTCTGATAGATTATATGTGTTAAATGAGGATAAATTTGGCAATCAAACCATTAGCCTATATGAGCCTACGCCAGAGGAATTGGAGGAATTGCCTAAGTTTGATGACACCAAACACGAAACGCAAGCGACACTCAATGACCCTAATCGTTTTTGATGTTAAGATGATGGGTCATTATAAGACAATTAAGGAGATTTTATGTTTCACTTTACCCATGTACAAACCCCATTAAAAGATGCCATTACCGCCGCTTATCGCTTGGATGAGACGGTGGCAGTACGAAATTTGGCAAGCATACTTGACTTTACCCAAACCCAAAGAGACAATATTCAGTCGCTTGCCCGTTCGCTCATCACTCAGGTGCGTGCCGACCGCTCCAAATCACCGGGCGTGGATGCTCTTACGCATGAGTTTTCGTTATCCAGCGAAGAAGGCATTGCTCTTATGTGCCTTGCCGAAGCCCTGCTACGCATTCCTGATAACGCCACCAGAGATAAGCTCATTCGTGATAAGCTCGCCGATGGGGATTGGCGACGTCATGTCGGTAATAGCCCATCCATGTTCGTCAATGCTGCTGCTTGGGGGCTGGTCTTGACGGGCAAGCTGACCACGGATGTGTCGGATGACTCGATGGGTTCATCTTTGATCCGTGTCTTACAAAAAGGTGGCGAGCCCTTTATTCGTGGTGGCGTGAACTATGCCATGAAGCTCCTTGGCAAGCAGTTTGTGACAGGGCAGACGATAGAAGAAGCCCTTACTAATGGTAAAGAGCGTGAACGTCTGGGCTATCGTTTTAGCTTTGACATGCTTGGTGAAGCTGCCATGACACAGGCGGATGCTGACCGTTATTTTAATGACTATGTCAGTGCCATTCATGCTATTGGCAAAGATGCTAAAGGGCGTGGGGTTTATGATGGTAATGGCATCTCAGTCAAGCTGTCCGCCATTCATCCCAGATATTTTCGCTCACAGCATAAGCGTGTGATGAGTGAGCTATTGCCTAGATTGAAGGCATTGTTTTTGCTTGCCAAAGAGTATGACATCGGGCTAAACATCGATGCCGAAGAAGCTCATCGCTTGGAGCTGTCGCTTGAACTCATGCAAGCCTTGGTGTCTGACCCTGATTTGGCAGGTTTTCGTGGCATTGGCTTTGTGGTGCAAGCCTACCAAAAACGCTGTCCTTTTGTCATTGATTATCTCATTGACTTAGCTCGTCGCCATAACCAAAAACTCATGATTCGCCTTGTCAAAGGAGCGTATTGGGACAGTGAGATTAAATGGGCTCAGGTGGATGGCATGGACGGCTATCCTGTCTATACCCGCAAAGTCTACACAGATGTGTCTTATTTGGCATGTGCCAAAAAACTACTGTCCGCCCAAGATGCCATATTCCCCCAATTTGCCACGCATAACGCCCAAACGCTGGCAACCATCTATGAGATGGGTAAGGAGCTTGATTTTGAATTTCAATGCTTACACGGCATGGGCGAGACGTTATATGACCAAGTGGTCGGCGACAAACTTGGCCGCCGTGTGCGAATCTATGCCCCTGTCGGCACACACAAGACCCTGCTCGCCTATCTGGTACGCCGTCTTTTGGAAAATGGGGCGAACTCATCATTTGTCAATCGTATCGTGGATGAGAAAGTCAGTATTGATGAGTTAGTCATCTCGCCTTTAGATGAGATTGATGTCGGTAACATCACACCAAACCCACTCACACCAAACCCACGCCATATTTATGGCGAACGCAAAAATTCATGGGGCATGGATTTATCTAACGAGCATGTCCTATCCCAGCTCCAAGATGACATGACCATGGCAAGTGGCATTGACTTTAACGTTAGCTCCTTGACCCATCATGATGTCGTCCATATGCCTGCCTTTGCCGTGCTAAATCCTGCCAATCACACCGATGTGGTCGGACAAGTAGCATTTATTAACCCAAATCAGGTGTCAGATGTGGTTGGAGTTGCCATCAATGCCCAACACTCATGGCAAAACGTCTCGCCAAAAGAGCGTGCTGACATGATACGAGCCTTTGCCGATTTGATGGAAGAGCCCAAACGCATGGCACTGCTTATGATGGTGGCGGTGCGTGAAGCAGGCAAAACCCTGCTAAATGCCATTGCCGAAGTGCGTGAAGCGGTGGATTTTTGCCGTTATTATGCCGATGAATGCGAACGGCTAAACCTAACCACGCCACTAGGCACGGTGGTGGCGATTAGCCCGTGGAATTTTCCCCTAGCGATTTTTGTTGGCGAAGTGGTCTCTGCCTTGTGTGCAGGCAATACGGTTGTTGCCAAACCTGCCGAACAGACGTCCATCATCGCTCACTTGGCGGTGTCATGGCTACATGAAGCAGGCATCCCAACTGATGTATTACAACTGGTGCTGGGTGCTGGGGATGTGGGTGGTGTTTTGACAGCGGACGAGCGTATTGATGGCGTGATTTTCACAGGCTCAACAGACGTCGCCAAACGCATTAATACCTTGCTTGCCAAACGCTCTGACAATCCTGTGCTCATCGCTGAGACAGGGGGCATGAACGCCATGATTGTGGATTCTACCGCCCTGCCTGAGCAGGTGTGTGCCGATGTATTGGCATCTGCCTTTGACTCAGTAGGTCAGCGTTGCTCTGCCTTGCGTATCTTATGTATCCAAGAAGACATCGCCGAGCCTATGATTGAGATGATAAAAGGGGCGATGGATGAGCTTGTCGTGTCAGACCCACGTCTACTTAGCACAGATGTCGGGCCTGTGATTGACAGCGAAGCCCAAGCGAATCTGCTAGACCACATCAACGCCCTAAAACAAACCAGCGACTACCATGAAGTGCGTGTCATAGATGGCGAAGAAGGCACTTTTGTCGCTCCGATTTTATTTGAACTAAAAGACCTATCACAGCTTAAAAAGGAAGTCTTTGGGCCTGTGCTACACGTTGTCCGTTATAAAGCCCATGAACTTGATGACGTGATAGACAGCATTAACAAAAAAGGCTATGCCCTAACACACGGCATTCACAGCCGTATCGATGGCACGATAGAGCATATCACAAATCGCATACAAGCAGGCAACGTCTACATCAACCGCAACATCGTCGGGGCGGTGGTGGGCGTCCAACCCTTTGGCGGTCATGGCTTATCGGGTACAGGACCCAAGGCAGGCGGGTGCTTTTATCTGCAACGCCTAAGCCGTCTGGACAGTTGGGACATACCGACCCTTGATAAGCCTGCCACGACTTATGATAACAATGTAGCTCGTGTCATGGACGTTGCTCGGTCGGTAGGTGTCAATCTAGACAGCACCATCAAGCACGCTTATCAAACGGCACTCAATCACGCCCAGACCACCCTACAAGGGCCAACGGGCGAGACCAACACCCTATCATGGCATGCCCCACGCTCGGTGGCTTTGACAAATGGCACGCCAGACAAGGCTCTGGCGGTGCTTGCTGTGCTTGCCCTAAATGGCATCAAGGCGCACGTTACCCCAAGCCATGAGCTTGCCCCTTACGCTGATAAGCTGACAGATGTGTTAGAAGTCATGGAGCAACAAGGCGTGGATAAAAACACCATCATCGTGGCGTTGTCCGACCTACCGACTTCTGAAAAAGTGCGACTGTCAGAGCTGGACGGGGCGATTCGTCGTGTGATGGATGCCACAGATGGCTTTGACATGACACGTCTGTATCATGAAGTCAGCCAAAGTTATAACACCACAGCGGCAGGGGGTAACGCCAGTCTGATGGCAAGTGCCTAGTGCATATTTGGCTTGATGTCAGTCATGGCCCACGCCAAAATCGGTATTCTAAACCAACAAAATGCGGTATAATGGCACAAATTTATACCGCTCATTTGCCAATCTGTCATGTCCGAATACCAAGTTTTAGCACGTAAATACCGCCCCAAAAATTTTAGCGAATTATTGGGGCAAACGCATGTCTCCCAAGCCCTATCGCACGCCATTGATACAGGGCGATTGCACCACGCTTATCTGTTTACAGGCACTCGTGGCGTGGGTAAAACGACCATTGCACGGATTTTAGCAAAGTGCCTAAACTGCGAAACAGGCATAACAAGCACGCCCTGCGGTGTGTGCGATACTTGCGTGAGCGTGGATAATGGGCGGTTTATTGACCTTATCGAGATTGATGCAGCAAGCCGTACCAAAGTAGAAGACACTCGGGACTTGCTAGAAAATGTCCCCTATGCCCCCACCCAAGGGCGGTACAAGGTGTATCTCATTGACGAAGTGCATATGCTCTCCACGCACTCGTTTAATGCTCTGTTAAAAACACTAGAAGAACCGCCCCAGCACGTCAAATTTATCCTAGCGACCACCGACCCCCAAAAGCTCCCCATTACCATTGTCTCTCGCTGTTTGCAATTTGTGCTTCGTCCGATGTCGCAAGAATTGCTCCACGCCCATTTAGCCAAAATCCTGCATGCCGAGAACATTACCTTTGATGACACCGCCCTGTGGCAGTTGGCTCAGTCCGCCAAAGGCTCGGTGCGTGATGCTCTGTCCTTGACCGACCAAGCCATTGCGTTCGGTGGGGGACAAGTCGGGGCGGATACCGTCATGGAGATGCTTGGGCTTGTGGATAGTCTTGATGTGCTGGATTTGGTGCGTGATATTTATCACGATGACCGCTCGGGCGTGGCTCGTCATATTGCCCGAATGCGTGAACAGATGGTGGACGCTACCGCTTTGCTTGACCGCCTTGTGGACAGCTTTCATGCAATGGCACTGGTGCAGATTTTGCCTGACATGCCCCTTGATATGAACGATGAGCAAAAACAGGCGTTTTATCATCTTGCCCACACCTTGCCTGCCGATGTCATACAGCTTTATTATGAGATTAGCATCAAGGCACGAGACAGCGTTCGCCTTGCCAGTACGCCCATGCAGGCGTTGGAAATGGGGATTTTGCGACTGCTTGCGTTTCGTCCGCTTGCTCATGATGAAGTCATTTATCAAGAACCCAAAGCAATTTTAAATCAACAAACAGATAACTGCGTTAATCAAAGTTTAAATGATGAAAGTTTAAATGATGAAAGTTTAAATGATGAAAGTTTAAATGATGAAAGTTTAAATGATGAAAGTTTAAATGATGAAAGTTTAAATGATGAAAGTTTAAATGATGAAAGTTTAAATGATGAAAGTTTAAATGATGAAAGTTTAAATGATGAAAGTTTAAATGATGAAAGTTTAAATGATGAAAGTTTAAATGATGAAAGTTTAAATGATGAAAGTTTGGTGATTTCACAAAATACAGAAATTATAGAAAATCATCATCAAGAAATTGGCAATCAA
>NZ_MXAP01000100.1:0-4663 GCF_002027555.1 Moraxella equi | reverse complement strand
GGCAATCAAGAAATTGGCAAAGCGGTAAATAATTCTCAATCAATCAATGACATTAAGCCATCAGGGCAGATGACCAAAGAGCAGTTAAACAATGAACTCATGCCACAGCAGGTAGCATTGGCAGGCGAGTGGACACCAGAGAAATGGGATTATTGGGTGGCGATGGCACGCCGTGAGCATAAGCTTGATGCCGATGAATTGGCGATGGTGAGTCATGCGATGATGGTGGGGCAGATAGATGGCGACTGTCAGCTGTATGTGCCTGAGCATAATAAGCAGATTTTTTCAAGTTTTAAGAGCTTTGCCAAAAAATTTGGTCAAGATTTTGCAAATGGTCGCTTGCGTGATGAGATGCCACTGCTGTCCCAAAGCGAATTTGCTCATCTTGCCACGCCTGTACAAAAACAAAAACAGCGAGATGAGCAGGCATTAGCCATCGCCAGCAATCAGCTGTTAAACAGCCCTGTCTTACAAAGCCTGTATCAAGGCAACTTTATCAATGATGACAATGCCATCACGTCGGTGCGACTGACGTTAAATGAGTAGAAGTGAGCAGGGCGATTGCTACACTTCATACACAAAAGCGTCTTTTAGCTGACTAAAATCATTCACACTTACCTGTAGGTCATGAATCAAACCGTCTTTTAACCCATAAATCCAGCCGTGTACGGACAGCTTTTGCCCCCTGTGCCATGCGTTTTGGACGATGGTGGTGTGGCAGACGTTGGTCACTTGGCGTTTGACATTAAGCTCGCACAAAAGGTCGGTTTGCTCATCGATGTTTAGGTTGTCAAATTTATCCAAATATTGATAATGAATGCCTTTTAATGAGCGTAATCAATTATCAATCAGTCCAAACTCTTGGTGCGACAGTGCCGCACGCACCCCGCCACAGCCATAATGACCGCAGACGATGATATGCTCAACCTTTAACATGTCCACGGCGTATTGTAGGGCGGACAGTAGATTCATGTCGGTGGCAACCACCATGTTTGCCACATTGCGATGGACAAACAGCTCGCCTGGCATGAGTCCGACCCCTTCATTGGCAGGCACACGACTGTCAGAACAGCCAATCCAAAAATAATTGGGCGACTGCTGACGGGCAAGACTGGGAAAATAATCGGGGTCACGAGCGGAGAGACTCTCTGCCCAAAAACGGTTGGATTCTAATAAGTCGGATAACATGATGGCTCCAAATGCAGTAAACTATACTATTAAAATAGCACATTTATCAAGCATTGCCATACCAATAACCGCCAAAGTCAGTAGGTAAAAACTAGCCAAAAGGGGTAGGTTGCGGTTTTGGTCTGTGCTTTTGGGGAATATGGATGGCAGGCAGGGCAGGGTATGATAATGCCACTTATTTTGTATAGCTGACATCATGAAATCTGCCGAACACACCAAAAAAGCCTACCTTGATATCCTGCAAACGCACCCTTTATTCGCTCTGCTGCCCCAATCTGAGACGGGGCAGGCGGTCAAAGATGAACTGCTTAGCCAAGTGGTGATTCATGAATATGCCAAGGGTGAGCTGATTTTTATTCAGCATAGTGTGGTTGAAAATTTGTATTTTTTGCTAGATGGGCAGGTGATGTGTCATCGTGAACTGCCGAGCGGGCAGGCGTGCTTGATTGCCAGCTATCATGAGATGGGGCTGATTAATGAGAGCGTGCTGTGGGGTTTGGAGACAAATGATTATCCCAACTTTGGCACGGGCATTCATCGGGTTGGGCAGGTGGATGATGTGGATGGGAAAACCCCTAGCAAAGCCAATATCGCCACACGTCATTCCAAACTGCTCATCAAAGAGCGGGGTATTCATCAGCTGACCGCCACCGCCAAACAGCCGACTATTGTGGCGACGTTGCCAGTGCAGGCTTATTTTGAGAGCATTGCCAGCTTTGATTTGGGCAATCTCATCATGTGGTTTTGTGATACCATCAGCAAACGCATGTACTATCATCTCATCAGTAGCGACCTGCTTGCCTTTGTTCAAGCAAAATCCAAACTTAGCTACTATTTTCTTACTCATTATCCTGTGGGCGTACCGTTTGAGTTGCCGTTTAGCCAAAAGCAGTTGGCAGGGCAGATTGGACTGCGTCCTGAGACACTCTCTCGCACCCTAAAAGAACTCATTAGTGCAGGACTCATCACTAAACGCAAGTCGCAATACTGCCTGATGGACGCCGAAGGGTTATTGGCACTCGTGAGCGAGTAGACTATTTATCCAAATGCCCGACCGCCCATACCGCCGCTTCGACACGGGTACGCAGACCGATTTTGGCTAGGATGTGCTTGACGTGGACTTTGACGGTGGATTCGGCAATGCCCAGTTTGTTGCCTATCATCTTGTTGCTCATGCCGTCTCGTATCATGTACAGTACTTGGAGTTCACGGTCGGTTAGGTCAAGATTGCTCTCAGGCTGGGCAGGTTTTCGCATGGCGGCCGCCAAAATAGGGGCAAGGGCAGGGCTGATGACAAGCTCGCCACGCAGGATACGGCGGATATTGCCAATAATCTCATCAGGCTCCATGTCTTTTAATAGATAGCCGTCCACGCCCAACGCTAGGGCATCTTGGACGTCTTTGATGTTGTCAGAGACGGTAAATAGTAGTACTTTACCGTCAATTTGGCGTTCTCGGATGGCTTTTAGGGTTTCAAGTCCATTCATCACGGGCATGTTGTGGTCTAGCACAATCAAATCCACGCTCTCATCTTGTAAAAAGCTCAATGCTTCAATGCCATGATTGGCTTCCCCTGCCACTTCAATATCCATCTCTAAGGATAATAAGTCCGCCATGCCACGCCGTAACATGGGGTGGTCATCAACAAGTAATAGGCGGGCAGGGCTGGTGGCGGTATAGATTTTTTGGCTCATGATAATATCTTTGGCTGGTTGGTTGGGTGAAATCGGTTAAGTTAAATAAATAATCGGTTTAATAAATGTGACAGAATACTCTATTATACCCCATTTATGACTCCGATGTTTTACCAAATTCATCATCGAGTTCATGGGTAAGCTCATAAGTGGCAGCACTGATTTGTTCGGCAGTCCATTCTTTGAGCTTAGGTTTGGGGCGTGGACTTTTTAGCTTTTTTAAGAAAAATTGGGGCAAAAAGCGAACGAATACTTCGGTGCCTGTGGGACGAGTTGGCTCGGTGCTAATCGTACCACCTAGACTCAACGCCCGCTCGCCCATGGTGCTAAGCCCGTAGTGTTCAGGTTTTTCTTTGTCACTTTGACGAATGCCAATGCCATCATCACTGATACGCAAGATGACTTCATAACTGATGCTGTCTTGGTAGAGCGTGATGTTAACGTTCTTGGCGTGGGCGTGCTTGTGGACGTTGGACAGGGCTTCTCGGGTGATTTGCAACAAATCCACCTGCTCGGACGCAGATAGGTTTAGGGTTAATACTTGGTTGTCAAAGTTGATGTTAAATCCGCCTTTGGCTTCAAATTCTTTGACCGTTATTTTTAAGGCGTCATTAAAATCGCCCCCATCCACTTTTAGGCGGAAGGTATTTAATAAGTCCCGTAGCTGGGCGTAGGCGTGACTGGTGCCGTCATTTAGGTCGGTGCGGACTTTGTCTTGTTTTTGATGGAGTTTTAGCAAAGTTTCTTTGTTTTGTAGGTTTGGCTCATCAGCAAGCAGTTTTTTCTCTTGTTCGCCTAGGGTTTTTAGCATGGCGGACTGGATTTTTAGGTGCGACAACGTCTGGGCGATGGAGTCGTGCAATTCACGGGCAAAGGTATTGCGTTCTTCGGACAGCAGTAGCTCTTCGGCTTGCTTTTGGCGTTGGTTTGACATAAAGGTCAAGGCGATGAGCTGTGCCAAAATACCAAGCAGGTCATGCTCGGACAAGCCATTATCGTCGCTGATGTTCAGTAGGGCAATGCGGTTTTTTGCCACGGGGCTGACAGGCTCACGCACCAGTAGCTCACCCCAGTTGGTATCAGTGCTTTTGATGGGGATGATACGGGTGTGCGTGTCGGTTTTTAGGTCACAATACTCGCAGTCGTCAGGCGTACAAAAGTCATGATGTTTACGCTCCGATAGGCTCATGATGACATTATTTTCAAAATTTTGCCCATGAATGCACAGCGACAGCTCCGTGTTGGGCAGTAGGCGGGCGAAATTTTGAATGAGTTCATGAAGCTCTTCGGTGTTGAGATGGTGCGTGGTGGCGATTTTCTCAGCAAAATGGTACAGGCTGTATAGAGCCTTGTTGCTTTGGGTGAGATGGTGTGTTTTGCGTTTGACTTCGGCTTCAAGCTCGGCTTGGTGGTTTTTGATGAGCGTGAGCATGGCAAAAAACGCGTCCGACAGCTCGTTTAGCTCTTGATAGCCTTTGATGTCCATCTTGCCCGCCTGCATGTCAAGCGATTTGCCTTGCCTAAAATGCCGAGCGGTGGCAGTTAGGTTTTTTAGGGGGGTTAGAGCATTGCGGTGTAGCTCCCACATGCCGACCAACATTACAAAGGTGATGAGTAGTAGCGAGATGATTTGGACGTGCTGTTGGTGTTCTTGGCGGTACTCGTTGCGTTTGCCGATGGCGTCCACCAGATGATTGACATCATCCAAAAACACCAAAGAATGCTGATAAAATGCCGTGCTGTCGCTTTGTTTTAAACTTGGCAGTAGCAACTGTATCCCT
>NZ_MXAP01000010.1 GCF_002027555.1 Moraxella equi | reverse complement strand
AGTTCGGTTGGTATAGATGGTAATGCCCGTCTTGATGATGGTGAGTTGATTAAAGAGTATGGGCTTAATTTAAAACATGGCAGAATTGACATGAGAGTGTCAGCATCTAGGCATTATATTAAGTACTTTGGGGTCAGTGCCAGTCCATGTGGTCATTTTGGACATATTAAGTATTGTTCGGTGTCTGATGAGTTGTCTTATAGGATTGTTTTAACGCATACAGGAGTTGTTAGAAAGCGTGTTGATGATGTAGGGTGTTAGGGGGGTGTAATAACTATAAAGCCAATACCAGCCACTCTGCTGCTAAAGAAGCTATTTATTATACCTTGCCAATCCCTGAACCATTCGCAGCTTTCAACTGTTGGGAATGATGATCCTTTGGGCATTTGGGGGTATACATTAATTACCCTTACTGCTTTCCAAGCGGTATGGGTTCTATGTCTTATCGGAAACCTACAAAAATTGCTGACGGTGTCCATATTAGTCAATATGTGCCTCAAGCTATATTGATAATCAAGGTTGGATGTGGACTTGGGGTGGAAACTACGATGGCAAAACTGGTAATAGGGAAATATCAAAGAAAGGACGGTGGGCAGACAAGAATACCGTTTTGGTCTTGCAAAAATCCCTATTTACAACCCACTAAAATCAGCATATAATCAAGTCTCATTCTTTTTTACTTTTGGTTATAAGGATTTTTTATGAAAGCTTCAATGAAAGACATTTTTTATCATCCCCTCCCCATCAGAGCCTTGTCCGCTCTTTTTTATGTCTATCTGTTGCCTTGACTGCTTGTAATGATA
The DNA here is from genome assembly GCF_002027555.1 of Moraxella equi. Lineage (GTDB taxonomy): Bacteria > Pseudomonadota > Gammaproteobacteria > Pseudomonadales > Moraxellaceae > Moraxella > Moraxella equi. The sequence continues at coordinate 32,248 of NZ_MXAP01000010.1, read as the reverse complement.
AATATCCTAAGGCAAATATGCCTGACGCCCCATTAGAACAACCCTTAGAGATTATCATAGAGCCTAAGAAGGTGGCGATGACAGACTTTTGGGTAATAGGTATTAAAGATGATGGAGCATTGTGGATGTGGGGTGCTGGCAGTGGTAATTTAGCGACAGGTGCATATGACCCTCCCACACCAAAACAAATAGAAGGTATTGATGTGCAAGAAATCCACAAATCCCTATTTACAACCCATTAAGTTTAGAATAGAATGACTGTCATTCTTATTCAATTTTTTAGTTAAGGTAACAGGAGTTATTTATGCAAGCAACGATGAAAGATGTGTTTTATCACGCTCTGTTGGCAAGAGCTGGATATATGTTGGCAGAAAATAGAGCGTAAGGTTTTAAATTAGGTGAGGTTTCAAACTACCTTAAAGAAGACTCTCAGTTTGACATGACCTCCGCCATGGCATACTACCTAGTCAGCAAATTTAACTTTATTAAAGTAGTTGATGATGTGAGTGTCAAGATGGGATGTCGAACATACCTATTTATCCCATCATACCAAAAATTAAGACAAAGGCAAATGGCTATAATGATACTGGCTATCCAAGATGTGTCAATACAGTTGGTTTTATGGATAAATCAATTAAGCTAAAAAGCAGGAAGAATGGAATGTTGTTTTCTTTTTGTCTATGGAGTTGATTCTTGATTCCCAAAGATTCAACCATGTTCAAAAAACAGGGTAGCAATCACTACCCTGTTTTTTTATCAGCTCTTTTTGGCTTGAAGCTTAATGGTCAGCACTCACCGCACTGCATTCATCTAGTACCGCCAAAATTTCATCAGTTTTGGTTTTTAGGAGTGCTTTATCGCCTTTGGTTTCTATGTTTAGGCGAATGAGTGGCTCGGTATTGGATGAACGTAGATTAAACCGCCAACTGCCAAAATCTAGGCTTAATCCGTCTAGGGTGTTTTTGGTGGGATTTAATGCGTGGTATTTTTGTTCCAAAAGCTCGCCAATCTCGCTGGCGGTTTTTTGCCCTAAGCGAAAATTTAGCTCACCCGAACTGGGGAAATGATTGATGTAGCCGTTTACCAGCTCGGATAGGGTTTTGCCCGTTACTGACAGAAGCTCAATCACCAGTAGCCACACAATCATGCCACTATCACAATAGGCAAAATCACGAAAATAATGATGAGCCGACATCTCCCCACCATAAATCGCCCCCGTCTCACGCATGACTTGCTTGATGAACGAATGTCCTGATTTACTGATGGCAGGTGTACCGCCATTTTGGGCGATGACATTCTCGGTGTTATAAATCACTCGGGGATCATAGACGATGCTCTCGCCTTGATGTTTTTTCAAAAACACTTCGGCAAGCATGCCCACGATATACGAGCCTTCGATAAATTGTCCCTTTTCATCAAACAAAAAACATCTGTCAAAATCGCCATCAAACGCCAACCCGAAATCCGCCCCATGAGTGATGACCGCGTCTGATGTCGCTTTTTGGTTGGCGATAATCATGGGGTTGGGGATACCGTTGGGGAATGAGCCGTCTGGGGTGTGATGAACTTTGATAAGCTCAATGTTATCACCAAGACGTTTTTGTAGTTCATCAACCACAGGACCTGCCGAGCCGTTGCCACTGTTTACCACGATTTTTTTGGGAGTAAATTTGGTGGTATCGGTAAAGCTCATGAGCTTATCAATATAAGCGGTTTTGTCGGTGTTGAGGGTAACTTTGCCTTTGTCCGCCACCACAAATTCGCCACGCTCAGCAATGGCACGAATGTCCGCCAAGCCCGTATCGCCACTGATGGGGCGAGAGTTTTCACGCACCATTTTTAAGCCATTGTAGTTGATGGGGTTGTGGCTTGCGGTAACTTCAATGCCACCGATGGCGTTGTAATGGCTTGTGGCAAAATACACTTCTTCGGTGCCAACCATGCCCAAATCAATCACGTCCACACCAGCGTCCGTGATGCCGTCAATGGCGGATTGTTTTAGGCTCTCACTAGACGGGCGAATGTCCGAGCCGACCACGATGACAGGGTTTTCTTTGCCGTCATTGAGATATTGAGCGAAGGCTCGTCCGATACGGTAGGCGATGGCGTTGTCGAGATTGACATCAAGCTCGCCACGTACGTCATAGGCTTTAAAGCAAGAGATGGTGATGGGGTTAAAAGCGGTCATAAATTATCCTAAATATGAACATGAAACAGCTTAATTTTATCATGATTTAGCCGTGGATATTGTGAAATTATTTAAATGCTAAAATAGAATAAGGCTTAACATTTTTTACCTATAAATTTTCATAAAAATTTGGTATGATAACCGTGTAACATTTTAAACCGACAACCTTTAACAAGGGAAATTTTATGAACATTGCCAAAAACATCACCGACCTTATCGGCAACACACCCCTAGTGGAATTAAACCGCCTAAGTGAAGGTTTGCCCGCTCGTGTCGTGGCAAAGTTAGAGTATTTTAACCCCGCAAGCTCGGTCAAAGACCGCATTGCCCTATCCATGATAAACGAAGCCGAAAAAGACGGGCTTATCAACAAAAACACCACCATCGTGGAAGCGACATCGGGCAACACGGGCATTGGGCTTGCCATGGTGTGTGCGTCCAAAGGCTATAAACTTGTCATCACCATGCCTGAGAGCATGAGCTTAGAACGCCGTACTCTGCTGCGTGCCTATGGGGCAGAGCTTGTATTAACCCCTGCATCAGAGGGTATGGGCGGGGCGATTGCCAAGGCGAACGAGCTTGCCAGTCAAGACGGCTATTTTATGCCACGCCAATTTGACAACCTAGCCAACCCAAAAATCCACCGTGAAACTACCGCCCTAGAAATCTGGAATGACACAGACGGGCAAGTGGACATCGTGGTGGCAGGGATTGGCACGGGCGGTACGATTACAGGCGTGGGCGAAGTGTTAAAAGCCAAAAAGGACAGCGTACAAATCGTGGCGGTAGAGCCATCTGATTCGCCTGTGTTTAGCGGTGGTGAGAAGGGGGCTCATAAATTGCAAGGGCTTGCCCCTGGTTTTGTGCCAAGCATTTTAAATACTAAGATTTATGATGAAGTCATCACGGTTACCACCGAGTCCGCCTTTGCCACGGCTCGTCAAATGGCAGAAAAAGAAGGTCTGCTCGTGGGCATCAGTGCAGGGGCGGCAGTCTGGTCAGCTCTGCAAGTGGCAAGCCGTCCTGAGAATGCCGGCAAGCTCATCGTGGTGGTCATTCCGTCATCGGGCGAGCGTTATTTGTCCACCGCCTTGTTTGAAGATTTGGCTCAGTAGTTTGCATAAAATAGATGTGATAGACCCTGTTATCTAGTATAATGGGGTTTATTTTTGGATAATAATCATGACTCCAACCAACCAATTTTCTGACCTTTTGGCACTCATGGCACGCCTTCGCACCGATTGCCCGTGGGATAAAAAACAAACCAACGACAGCCTACAAAAATACGCCATAGAAGAAGTTTTTGAACTTGTAGAAGCCATTAGTAATGACGACAAAAGCCCTCTTGCCACCGATGACATCAAAGGCGAGCTTGGCGATATGCTTTTGCAAATCGTCTTTCATGCTCATCTGTATGCCGAGCAGGGGCGGTTTGACATGGCGGACGTGATTTATGCTTTGCAAGAAAAACTCATTCGCAGACACCCCCATGTGTTTGACAAAGAAAATCTAAAAACAGACGAAGATGTCAAACGCCGTTGGGATGAGATTAAAGAGATTGAAAATAAAGACCGCCCAAAACGCCTATTGTCCGATGTCAAGGCAGGCACGGCACTCATGACCGCCCAAAATTTGCAAAAACAAGCGGGTAAAGTCGGTTTTGATTGGCAAGATTTGGGTGGTGTTTTGGATAAGCTCCAAGAAGAGCTTGGCGAATTACACGCAGAATTGCCCACGCCTGAGTTTAAATATAAAACAGATAAATTGGATGAAGCTCAAAAAGACAAAATCGCAGGCGAGCTTGGCGATGTGCTGTTTGTCCTATCCAACTTAGCTCGTCATGTGGGTGTGGATGCTGAAATGGCATTACAAAACACCAATGCCAAATTTAAAAGACGCTTTGCCTTTGTAGAAAAATCGCTGATGGAACAAGGCAAAATCTTTGAACAGAGCGATTTGGCGGAGATGGATAAATATTGGGACATGGCAAAAGCTCATGAAAATAGCACAAATGAAAAGCTGTAAATTAAAGCGTTGGACGGTGGGGTTGGCATTGGCTTTATCATCTTATGTCCACGTCCACGTCCACGCCCACCAATGCTACGCCGATCCCAAACAGGCGTATCAAGCCTTTATCGCCAAACAATCCGCCCAAAAAGCGATGAGCGAGCGGGTTAATATCAACACCGCCAGCATGGGTGAACTTGCAACCTTAAATGGCGTGGGGGCAAAGACCGCTCAGGCGATTGTGGATTATCGTGAGGGATTTGGGCGATTTGAGCGTGTGGACGATTTGACAAAGGTTAAGGGCATTGGGGCCAAAACCTTAGAAAAAAACCGTCACAGACTCACGGTGCATTAGCTTTTTTGGCAAAAACAAGGTACAATGAAGCTTATGATGGGTGGTTGTTAAAGGGTGTTTGATGGTCATTCTATCAAGCAAGTTTTTATTATGAAAAACAATCCGACCGCTTATAACCAATAAACTTTAAAATTATTACCAACATAATGATTTGTAGATGTAGGGGCGTGCTGAGCATGCCTTGTACAGTAATACCATCAAAGGGTGTGTTCAGCACACTCTTACAAATCTGTGGTAAATATCAAGTTGGTTGGGTGTAATTAGGTAAATATGCAAGATTTTACCTATCTTTTAATCTTTTAAATGCAAGTGGTGGGATAGCCATTTTCATGTAATAACAATTTAAAAGTGTAAATTTTCATAAATTCAAATAAATGTTATCAAAATTTAACACGCCCCAGTAAAAAATGAGTGACACAAGTCATGGCAAAGACAAAAGCGGACGCAAAACTCGGGCAGTCCCATGCTAGCCCCAAAAAACCCAAGAAAACCAAAAAAGTCAAGCGGTCTAAACAGCCCAAACACCGCCAAACAGACAAACCAATGGCAAAGCACGCCATTGACCAAACATCAAAAAAGCAGTCTAAACACCTTATGCAAAAAAAACCAACCAAACACAAAACCCCCAAATCATCAGCGACCGTGCTGTCGGCACAGAAATTGGGGCTTGACAAACGCACTTTACCGCACAGTATCGTGGAAGTCATTAGCACACTTAACAAAGCAGGTTTTGACGCCTATATCGTGGGCGGCGGCGTGCGTGATAGCCTTTTGGGGCTTACTCCTAAGGATTTTGATGCTGTTACCAACGCTCGCCCCCATGAGATTAAGGCGATTTTTGGCGGGCGTTGCCGTATCATTGGCAAGCGGTTTCAGCTCGCTCACGTCTATTCGGGGCGTGAACTTATTGAAGTGGCGACCTTTCGGGCTCCGCCTAAGGACGACACGCACACCACCGATGACGGCATGATTACCCGTGATAATGTGTGGGGGACGATAGAGCAGGATTTTGCCCGTCGTGATTTTTCCATTAACGCCTTGTATTATCAGCCGATTAAGGGTGAAGTGCTCGATTTTTGTGGGGCGGTTGATGACATCAAAAACGGGACATTACGCCTACTTGGTGATGCCAAAGTGCGTGTGGAAGAAGATCCTGTCCGCCTGCTTCGTGCCTTGCGGTTTAAGGCAAAACTGGGTTTTGAATTTGACAAAGCCCTAGCCAAACAGTTTAATGACACAAGCTGGACGCTTTTGGAGCAGGTCTCGGCTCATCGGCTTTATGATGAGACCCAAAAGATGTTCACGGGCGGTTATCTGGCTCCGCTGTTGCCCCTGCTGTATCAATACGGGGCGATGAGCAGTTTGATGACCTACGCTCAGCCCAAGCCCACTCGCCTTGCCCTGCAAGTTGCCAAAAACACCGATGAGCGGATTGCGTCAGGCAAAACCGCCAACCCTGCGTTTTTTTATGCGGTGCTGTTGTGGGAGAATTATTTGCATGCTTTGGCAAAGTTTAAGAAAAAAGGTCTGCCCTTTCACGAAGCCCAAATAAAAGCGTCTCGCAAGGTGTTTGATGCTCAGCGTATCAAGACCGCCATTCCTAAATTTGCCGAAGATTTTATCAGCGATATTTGGTTCATGCAACCCAAGCTCGTCAGCCCCAAACCCAAAGACGTGGACAGGCTAAGCTCGCAGGGTAAATTTCGGGCGGGGCTTGATTTTCTTATCATGCGTGAGAGTTATGATGACAGTCCGCTGTCTGAGCCGACCAATGGCATGGGGGTGTGGTGGCAACGTTATTTGGCGGTCGATGCGACCAGTCAAAGCCAAATGCTAAGTGCATTGGGGGGTGGTGTGACTCGCACTCGCAGACGACGTGGGGTAGATACAGGCATTGATATTGACAAAGATGCCGAACTTCTACAACTACAACAGCTCTCAGGGCGTGATGATGACAAGGCGGATGATGTGCCACAACCGCTACTGGTGGTGGATAATGCCAATACACCCAAGAGTACTCGCCCCACACCAAGAGCACGGCAGGTGGATGTGCCGACCTTTGAGCGTCGCACGTACAGCGAGAGTGATTTTGCCAAACTGCTGGACAATGACGAGCCTTATATTCCATCGGTGCGTTATCGCAAACGTCAGCCGTCATCAACACTCTCTATCAAAGAGCGTGAGCAGGGGCTGACCGAGAGTGACTTACGACCATCTGTGCCAAGCTCTGCCAAGCCCAAAACGCAGGCGAGTAAACGCCAAACAACAGGACGACAGCGGACAAGACAAAAAGCAGAGCCACAAGAAACCGCCCAAGATACGGACACGCCAAAACCCAAAAAACGCAAAAAATCCAATGCCAAGCCACGAGCCAAACACGATGACTGATAAGGTACAAATCTATCTGGGACTAGGTGGCAATATCGCCAACGAGCTTGGCGACCCGACCAGCCACATTTTGGCGGTGCGTGATACGTTTGACGCTGATGAGCGGTTTTGTGATGTGGTGCTGTCGTCTTTATATGTATCCAAGCCGTTTGGTGTTACCGACCAGCCTGATTTTGTCAATGCGGTGTTGTCCGCCAAGACAGGCCTTGATGCCATGAGTCTACTTGATTTTTGTCAAGACTTAGAGCAGGGGGCAGGGCGTGTGCGCTTACGGCGGTGGGGCGAGCGGTCGCTTGATGTGGATATTTTGCTCTATGGCGATGAAGTTATCCATAATGACAGATTGACCGTGCCACACGGTGGGATTTTTGAGCGAAATTTTGTGCTTGTGCCACTTTTGGAGTTAAATGATAAATTGATGATAAACGGGCAGGCTATCTGTGATTTGGCATTGGCTTATGAGATGGATGGATTAACCAAATTGACAAATGATTCAAACTAAATAAACATAGTGCCATGATTGGCAAAAATGTTGTTTATCAAACTGTTTGTACACAATGAATTAGGAAGATGAATGACCTACCTAACCCACACCGCCCCCATAACCCTATCCACGCTTGCCAAATACAAAAAGCAAGGCGAAAAATTCTCTTGCCTGACCTGCTATGATGCCAGTTTTGCTTATCTTATGGCACAGGCGGGCATTGACGTGATTTTGGTGGGTGACAGTCTTGGTATGGTGGTGCAGGGGCAGGCGTCCACGTTGCCTGTTACCGTTGCCGACATGGTGTATCACACCGCCAATGTTGTCCGTGCCAACCGCCACGCCTTGATTATGACCGACTTGCCCTTTATGAGCTATGCCACGTTGTCTGATGCGATTGCAAGTAGCCGTGCGGTCATGCAAGCAGGGGCGAACATGGTTAAGATTGAAGGTGGTAGCGAGCTTGCCGACACGGTCAAGGTCTTGACGGATAATGGCGTGCCTGTGTGCGTGCATTTGGGATTAACGCCCCAATCGGTCAATGTGCTTGGCGGTTATAAGGTGCAGGGCAAAACGGACACACAAGCCGACAAATTATTAAGAAACTGTGAAGTTTTGGTAAACGCAGGGGCGAGCATGATTGTGCTAGAATGCGTGCCTGCCAAACTTGCCAAAGCCGTTACCGAGCGGTTTGCCGTGCCTGTCATCGGCATTGGGGCGGGCGTGGACACGGATGGGCAAGTGTTGGTCATGCATGACATGCTTGGCGTTTATACCCAAAAGGTAGCCAAATTTGTCAAAGACTTTTTAAAAGATGACGGCAACGAGACAGGCGATATTTTGGGGGCGTTTGTTTATTTTCATCAAGCGGTCAAAAACAAAACTTTCCCTAGTGTTGAGCATACTTTTCACTAATGACGGATAAATAATGAAAATCTTTCATCATATCAACGACTTACAAACCGCCCTAAACAAGCACCGCAAAGACGGCAAAACCATTGGTTTTGTGCCGACCATGGGGAATTTGCATGACGGGCATTTGTCGCTTGTCAATATTGCCAAAGCCCATGCCGATGTTGTCGTGGTGAGTATTTTTGTCAATCCCACGCAGTTTGGGGTAGGCGAAGATTTTGACAGCTATCCACGCACGCTTGATGCGGATTGCGAAAAATTGCAAAGTGTACAAGCGGACATGGTATTCGCCCCGAGTATTGATGAGATGTATCCGACTTATCCGCCCCATGTGCAGGTGCTCTCTGGCGAGATTAGCAAGATGCTATGTGGCAAATCTCGCCCCACGCATTTTGACGGTGTGGGCTTGGTGGTGGGCAAATTGTTTAACATTGTCCGCCCTGATGTGGCGGTGTTTGGCAAAAAAGATTATCAGCAATTAGCGATTATCCGTAGGCTCAATGACGAGATAAATTTTGGCATAAAAATCATCGGTGGCGAGATTGTCCGTAATAAAGACGGTTTGGCATTGTCATCACGAAATGGTTATTTAAATGATGATGAATTAACTACCGCCCCCATTATCCAAAAAACCTTGCAAAAGATTAAAGCCGATGTGATAAAATCGGATATAAACGAGTATCCAACCATTATCCAAAAATACCACGATGAATTAACCAACATGGGATTAAACGTGGATTATTTGGAGCTTTATAATGATAAATTAGAGCCTGTTAAAGGTACTGATAAAAAATTGGTGGTATTAACAGCGGTATATGTTGGTAAGGCACGGCTTTTGGATAATATAGAAATTGATTTATCGGATTTCCTGTAAAACTGGTTTTCCGTTCGCCCTGAGCTAAGTCGAAGGGTGAAAGAAAACCTTTTCATGGTTCGACAAGCTCACCACGAACGGTTTTCTTTAAATGCGGAGTTTTTAAGAAATCTGTTTAAATTATTATAAGGAAAATAAATGTCAAACACCCAAATCATCATCGTATCAGGACGGTCAGGCTCTGGCAAAACATCTGTTCTAAATATTTTAGAAGATTTTGGTTTTTATGTCATTGACAATCTGCCCTTGTCGCTTGTGGGGCAGGCGGTGGATGATTTGATTGGCAATGATGTCAAAAAAGTGGCGTTGGGCATTGATGTCAGAACGCCAAAAGCCGACCTATCCGCCTTTGAAAGCGTATATCAGAGCTTGACCGACAAGTACCATGAAGCGGTTAAAATCCTATACGTTACCGCCCAAGAGAGCGTACTGGTGGCACGTTTTGGGGCGACACGGCGAGTTCACCCACTCATGCCAATCGCCAATAACTTGCCCAACGCCCTAGCCCAAGAGATTGAACTGTTAAAGCCGATTGCAACCAATGCCGATATTAAGATTGACACCAGCACGCTCAATATTCACGAACTCAAAGAAAAAGTCCGCCAACATATCGGTGTGGATAATGTGGTGTCGGTCAATGTGTTGTCCTTTGGGTTTAAACATGGCACACCCATTGACGCTGATTTTGTTATTGATGTGAGGATATTGCCCAATCCGCATTGGCAAGAAAATTTGCGTCCGCAAACAGGGCTTGATGATGATGTAAAAGACTTTTTTGGCAATTATCCAGAAGTGGATAATATGGCGGATGATATTGGCAAGTTTTTGATAAAATGGCTCCCTAATTTTTCAAATAATAACCGTTATTTGGTAACCGTTGCTATTGGTTGCACGGGCGGTAAACACCGCTCTGTATATATTACCCAAAAGGTGGGCGAGTTATTAAAAAATCAGTTGCCTGATAATATGCCTGTTATTATTAAACACCGTGAAAAACGCTATTGGTAATGTTAAAAATAACGTATGAATTGGCGAATAAATTGAATTGATTTATATTAAAAATTTGTATATTTTAAATAAAAATATTTTAAAATTTGCAAATGTAGGGGAAATTTATTCGCCCTGTTATTAAAAAATAGCAATTTATCCCAACTTTTTACAAAACATACACCCAAGAAACTTTAAAATTACTACAAATACAATGATGTGTGGACGTAGGTGTGTGCTGAGCACGCCTTGTATAGTAATATCATCAAAGGGTGTGCTCAGCACACTCCTACAAACCCGTGGTAAATATCAAGTTGGTTGGGCGTATTTTAATATTAAATTTAAAAAGAGAAATCTATGAATATCGACTGGTCAAAACAAGACATGAGAGTGTCTCGCACCGAAATCAAAAAAGCCCACGAACGTTTACAAGAATTGTCCGAACCGCTTGCCAAACTCTCCAAAAAACAACTTGCCAATTTGCCAGTGAGTGAGTATTTTTTGGACGAATTAAAGCATTTGACCGAGATTGACAGTCACGCCGCCAAAAACCGCCAAATCAAACGGGTGGGTAAGCTCATCATTGAAGAAGACCGCCATGTTTTGACGGGGGCGTTGTTTGAGATTGTGTTTACGCCCGAGCAATGCACCAAGATTGAGACGTGGTTTAATCGCTTGAACCTAAGCGATGAGGGTACAATAAAGCAGTTTGTCAAGCAATTTAAAAAGGCAGAATACAACAGCATTTATCAGCTACTTTTGTGGATAGAATACGCCAAGCACTTGGGCGATGATGAGCTTTTGTCGGAGAGCGTGGCGGATTTTGAAAGTTATGTCAAAGAAGTGGCGATTTTGTCGGCTTAGTTTTGGTATAATAGCACCTTTATCATTTGACCTGTAGGAATATCCATGACCAACATCACCTCCGACCGTATCCTAATCCTAGATTTTGGCTCGCAATACAGCCAGCTCATCGCTCGCCGTGTGCGTGAAGCAGGCGTGTACTCTGAGATGCACCCCTTTGACATGAGCGATGACGACATCAAAGCCTTTAACCCCAAAGGCATTATCCTATCAGGCGGGCCTGAAAGCGTGTACGAAGAAGGCTCGCCACGAGCGCCCCAAATCGTCTTTGAGCTTGGCGTGCCTGTGCTTGGTATTTGTTACGGCTTTCAAACCATGTCCGCCCAGCTTGGTGGTTCGGTGGTGGCAGGGGCGGTCAAGGAGTTTGGCTACGCCCAAATTGACGTAGCGGTGGACGACAAACTACTAAACGGCTTAAAAGACGATAACGCCCAAATCCAAGTGTGGATGAGCCATGGCGACAAAGTGGCAAGCCTGCCAGACGGCTTTACCGCAACATCAAGCACGCCAAGCTGTGCCTTTGCGTCCGCCAGCGATGAAAGCCGTCAGCTCTATGGCGTGCAGTTTCATCCAGAAGTAACCCACACCGCCAAAGGCGTGGAAGTGATTAGCAACTTCGTGCATGGTATTTGTGGTTGTGGCAATCTGTGGAACCCCCAGAACATCATTGAAATGCGTGTGGCACAGTTAAAAGAGCAAATTGGCGATGAGCAGGTGTTACTTGGCTTATCAGGCGGTGTGGACAGCTCGGTGGTGGCGGCACTACTTCACAAAGCCATTGGCGACCAATTAACCTGCGTGTTTGTGGATAATGGGCTACTTCGCCTAAACGAAGGCGACCAAGTCATGAAAATGTTTGCCGATAACATGGGCATTCGGGTGATTCGGGCAGACGCTGAGAATCGCTTTTTGGACGCACTGGCGGGAGCGACCGACCCAGAGATTAAACGCAAAATCATCGGACGAGAGTTTATTGAAGTATTCTCCGAAGAAGCTCGCAAATTGGACGGCGTGAAGTTTTTGGCACAAGGCACGATTTACCCTGATGTCATCGAGTCTGCCAAAACCAAAAACGGCAAGGCTCACGTCATCAAATCGCACCACAATGTCGGTGGTCTGCCTGATGATTTGCACTTTGAACTCGTTGAGCCACTGCGTGATTTGTTCAAAGATGAAGTGCGTAAACTTGGCACAACGCTTGGCTTGCCCCATGAGATGATTTACAGACACCCTTTCCCCGGCCCGGGTCTTGGCGTGCGGATTTTGGGCGAGATTAAAAAAGAATATGCTGACATTTTGCGAGTGGCGGACGATATTTTTATGCAGGAGCTTCGTGCGTCTGGCTGGTATGACAAGACCGCCCAAGCCTTTGCTGTGTTTTGCCCTGTCAAATCGGTGGGCGTGGTGGGGGACGCACGCCGTTATGCGTGGGTGATTTCTCTGCGTGCGGTGGAGACGGTGGACTTTATGACCGCTCGTTTTGCCCATTTGCCCTATGAGCTTGTGGATAAAATCTCAACGCGTATCATGAATGAGATTGCCGATGTCTCTCGTGTTGTCTATGATGTCAGTAGCAAACCGCCTGCCACGATTGAGTGGGAATAAACCGATAAAAACCGTCAAGAAATTGGCGGTTTTTTAACCATCAAAAAAGGGCATATTCTCGCCCTTTTTATCCTTTCATCACGCCTTTTTAACCACGCTGGATTTTAGTTTTATTGCCCCAAAGCCGTCAATCTTACAATCAATGTCATGGTCATCAGGGGCATCATGAATCAGGCGAATGGATTTGACTTTTGTGCCAACCTTGATAGGTGTGGACGAGCCTTTGACCTTCAAGTCCTTGATGACCGTTACGCTGTCGCCATCATTTAACACATTGCCCACCGCATCCTTGATGACGGGCGTGTCGTCCGTATCGCCATCGGCTGACCACTCGTGGGTACACATGGGGCAGATGAGCAGGTCGCCATCGGCATAGGTGTAGGTTTCATCGCATTTGGGGCAGGCAGGATAAGTCATAGATTTTACCTAAAATAAAAGCATTATATCATTTTTGATACATTTTGGCTTGAAAATAAAGCCAAGCCCCCTTATTGAAATGAAAATGACAAATGATAAATAACAACCGAGAGCACCATGAGCCAATTTTCACAAATCACCCTAAACGGCAAAGACACCGCCAAATTTTTACAAGGTCAATTAACTGTCAATGTTGATAAACTCACCCATGATTTTTTGCCCTGTGCCATTAGCGACCTAAAAGGGCGTGTTGCCTTTGGGTTGTGGGTATCTCGCACCGATGATGAGACCTTTGTACTCATCACGTCGGCGGACTGCATGGATAATCTTACCGTCCATATCAAAAAATACGGGGCGTTTTCTAAATTTAGCCAGTCCGCCCCCACGCCCATTTATCCTATCGTGGCAAATGGCGTGCCGACTTTTGATAATGATGAAAACCTTGCCGACTTTGGAGTATGGGCGAAAGCGAGCATTGAGACGGGCAATGTGTGGATAACCCAAGCCACAGCGGGGCTGTTCCAACCCCAAGAGTTACGCCTGCACCAGCGTGGGGGCGTGGATTATGATAAGGGGTGCTATCTAGGACAGGAGATTATCGCACGGCTCTACTTTAAGGCAAGTCCAAAAGCCTACTTACACCGTGTGCGACTGCCTAAGCCTGTCCAAGACGGCGACAAGGTCGGCAAAGTGCAAATCGTCAATGGCGTGGTGCATGATGACGGCTTTGACGCACTCGTCATCGGCTCGCCTGAGCATGTAGTAGAGATTGGGGAGATTTTGCCGTTGCCTGATAACCTGATGGGCGATGTGGGGCGAGCAAAATAAGGGGCTGATGATGTTTTAAAGGGGTTTGTAGGGCAAATCACATTTGCCCTTTTAAAAAACCTTGATGTTGGGCGAATGCTCTTTGATCTGACTCGCCCATTTTATCATAACAATTTTAATGGTAAATTATAAAAATCACACGTCAAGCAAAAAATTAATCGGGCCGTCATTGACCGCCACGACTGCCATATTCGCCCCAAATTCACCTGTGGCAACATCGGGATAGACTTGTCTGGCATAATTTACCAACTTATCAAACAATGCCCTTGCGTCATCTGGGGGCATGGCAGGGGCGAAGTCGGGACGGCGACCCTTGTCGGTTTTTGCCATTAGGGTAAATTGCGACACCAGTAGCAAGCCACCGCCCACATCGGACACTGATTTGCCCATTTTGCCGTTGCCATCTTCAAAAATGCGGTAGGCGATGATTTTATCCACCAGTCTGCACGCTTTATCAAAATCATCATCTTTGCCAATGCCGATATAGGCAAGCACGCCTGATTGGATTTGTCCGATGATTTGACCATCCACATTGACATGGGCGGACTTAACTCGTTGGATTAGGGCTTTCATGGGTTTTTCCTTTGGGCTGGGTTAAATGGGGGTGTTGGGGTGATTTATTTTTTGGTAGAATTTATTCTATGCAAAGTGTGAATTTTGGGCGAATAAATCACTCCTACACGCTTATTATTACAAAACTTATTTTAATGGAACAATGCCATATTTTTAAAAAATTACCTTGCCCGTATCTTATACCGCACCCAATCATAACCCCAATTAAAAAGTAGCGTATATACCCCAATCACCGCCACCACGCCAATATCCATAACAAACGCCATCCACAGCGAGACATTTAGGGCATAGGCAATCATCGGCACGGTTGCCAAAAACAGCCTACCTTCAAACAAGTCCATATGAACAAGGCGAGTGCCAAGCGAGCGGCAAGGGCGTTCGCCCGTTACCACTTTGTCAAACAAAAAATTAAACACCATGTTCCACACCACCGCCAGCACCGAGATTGCCACCGCCAAACCTGTGGCGTGGGTCGGGCTATGGTTGTCGCCAAACAGGGCAAAAACAGCCACCGTCAGCCCAATCGCCCCAATCTTAAACAGCATGGCATGAAATAGGCGTTCTTTGGCAGTCATGGGATTGGTTGGGGTGTTTGACATAAAATTTAGCAAAATAAAACGGTTATTATAGCAAATATCGGTTAAAATAGCCCAAACTCGTTTTTATTTTGGAAAAATCATGAACCTATTTACCCTAGCCCAAAACTTAGCCCCACAGCAAACCCTATCAGAAGTGGCAGGCTACCTTGCCAAAAGCCAAAATCCGTACATCAAAAAAGCCTTTGTCCATACCTTTGCCAAAGCCTATAACATTGATTTGGCAGAATATGAGCGTGGCAATTTGGATGATTATGACAGTTTCAACGACTTTTTTACCCGTGAATTAAAGAGTGGAATGCGTCCGATTGAAGAGACGGCAGACGGCATTGCCTGCCCCGCTGACGGTAAAATCAGCCAAATCGGAGCAATCACAAACGGGCAACTCATTCAAGCCAAGGGGCGAGATTATGACGTGGGGCAACTTTTGGCGGATTTTGAGCTGAGTAAGGCGTTTGTGGACGGCTCATTTGCCACGATTTATCTTGCCCCCACCAACTACCACCGTGTGCATATGCCCTTTGACGGCACGCTACTTGCCACACGCTATGTGCCAGGTACGCTGTTTTCGGTCAATAACACCACCGCTGAGAACGTCCCTGACCTGTTCGCCCGTAACGAGCGGTTGGTGTGCGAATTTGACACCGCTTTTGGGCGTGCGTGCGTAGTGTTGGTTGGGGCGATGATTGTGGCAGGGATTGAGTCTGTAGCGACAGGGGCAATCAAACGCACGCCCTACATTCAGCACCGCACGCATGACATCACGTTCAAAAAAGGCGATGAGCTTGGGCGGTTTTATCTAGGTTCTACCGCCATTATCGTGCTACCAAAATCGGCAAATACCGCATGGGGCGATGAGTTTGTACATGGTAAGACGGTGGTAATGGGGCAGAGAATTGGGCAAGTTACACAGCCTTAATTTACCAGTTAAATTTGCCAAAATGGTAGAGTGCGTACTATGCACCATTTGCCCAATCATTACAGCTTGGCATAAATCAAACAGACGGCTTGATTTATGCCAGTTTTCATTTTAAAATAAAGAAAAATCGTTAGATTGTCATTGGTTTTATAAGGAAAAACAACGATGAGCAATAATTTTAACATGAGTTTTGACCCTACCACCAAAGAATAATTTGCCAAAGTGGTTGGTGAATATGGCTTGACTGTGCCACAAGCATTTAAATTACAGCTAACAAAATTGAATTTTACTACAGAAACCGTTCGCCCTGAGATTGTCGAAGGGTCGGTTTTTGTCATGGTTCGACAGGCTCACCACGAACGGAAACCGTGGTACTTTTTCATTTTGTAGAGTGTATTTGCCAATCAAGTCATTAAAACAGGGGTTATCCCTTTGTCCTTTGATTGGGCGAAAAACGACAAAATCCCCACCGATAAACTGCTAAATGCCATTAGCGAGTTGGAGCAGGGCGATGTGCTGACCTATGACAGCTTGGACGATTTTGTTAAGGCGTACGACACCACCCCCCAAATCATAACGTGCCATGAAAAAAATCATCACCACACGCCAGTTTGACAAGGATTTGAAGGCTTTGGGGTTATCAAGCGAGCTGATAGACGTATTGCACACTCTAATCCATGACACGCCCCTGCCGACTATCTGACGGACAAGATACAGGGTATTTTGGGCTTGACGGTTGATGTCGGTGAGATGATTGGTAGATTTAAACTGAGTCAAAACCGAAAGCAGGGCGATTTTGACAGCGTGGTGCAAGGCTTGACTGATGGCGGACAAGTGGGGCTGGCGAGATCGGTTGCTCGGACAAGGGAGTGATGATTTGAAAAAATAAGGTAGTGGTCTAAAAAGTATGCCAAACTAGGTTTTCCGTTCGCCCTGAGCCTGCCTGCGGGTAGGAAAACCGTTAGGTTTCCCAAGCTCGCCACGAACGGTTTTCTTTGTAGCATACTTTTTGAACTAAGACCAA
Source organism: Moraxella equi (assembly GCF_002027555.1). Classification (GTDB taxonomy): domain Bacteria; phylum Pseudomonadota; class Gammaproteobacteria; order Pseudomonadales; family Moraxellaceae; genus Moraxella; species Moraxella equi. The sequence continues at coordinate 15,227 of NZ_MXAP01000010.1, read as the reverse complement.
AAAATAAAAAGACGTGTAGGGGCAAATCATATTCGCCCAAGAATATTTTGAGATAGGGTAAATGTGATTTACCCTGATAATCTGCCTAAATTAGGATTGATAAATGGGGTTTTGGGCTAAATTAAAACCCAACCCAAATCCCAATTCAACCCCAAACCTAAACCAATCTTTCTCCACCGACAATCACGCCATTATTATCGGCATAGACCCAATCGCCGTCATGGACGACCACCCCACCAATCACAATCGCCAGACCTGTCTCGCCCACGCCCTTTCTTACGCTCTTTTTGGGTGTGCTTGCTAAGGCTAGCACGCCAAGACTCATCTTGGCAATCTCGTCCACGTCTCGCACACAGCCACAGATGATGACCCCTGCCCAGCCGTTATCCACAGCCGATTTGGCAATCATGTCGCCCATTAACGCACAGCGTAGGGACGCACCACCGTCCACGACTAGGATTTTGCCTTGTCCGTCTGTGGCAAGCAGTTCTTTGACACGAGAGTTATCTTCCAAGCATTTGACCGTAACGGCTTGCCCGCCAAAGGTTGTGATACCGCCATAGTGCTTGAACGATTTGCCGTCTATCATGGGTGGTATGACGTGAATGGTTTTGTCTTCGTTGTCGTCCAGTAAGTCGCAGGTGATGAAGTGAGTCATGGTTTTGTCCTTAAAAAATGATTTTTAATATAGCGATTTTAAAAATATTTGTCAAGACAATACTAGGCGTGCCTGCTTTTTGTATTTGCAATGAAAATCACGAAAAATCGCCCGTTTTTCAAGGAAAAAGTGAGATTTGATAGTCGTTCTATCAAACGAGCTTTTGACGAAGGAAGAAAAACAATCCGACCACTTCAATCAGATAAATTTTTAAAATTTTAACTTAACTTTTAAAATTAAGTGGTCGGATAGCCATTTTTCATGCAAAAACAGTTTATTTATTTCTAAAATATTTCTATATTGTAAATAGTGTTATAAAGGGCAGGCACGCCCTACTTTGCCATCAAAAATTTGACCAATTCATCATTTGCCACGTTGCCTTCAAACAACTCGCCATTTTCGCCATAGACGGCAGGGGTGGCGATGATGGCAAGGGGGCGGACTTTGGCGATGTTGGATGACAGATGGTTGTCGTCATTACCGCATTGGTTGCCTGCCTTGACCCCTTTCATGGCAAGGTCTAGGAGCTTGGCACGCTTGGCGTTATCACGCTCGCACCAGATTTGTCGCATGGGCTTAGGCGACTCATCATAGACAGGATAGCCGATGACTTTGACGGTAATGCCTTTGGCGGTAAGATTGGGAATGTTTTTGTGAAGTATCTTGCAGTAGGGACAGTTGATGTCGGTGGCGACATAGACGACCGCTCGCTCGTCTTTGGCAGGATAGATGGTTAGGTTGGCAGGGTCTAAGGTGGCAAGCGTGTGGCGGTTTTTGGCGGTCTCAAAGGCGGTGTCAAGTCCGCCAAGTTTGCCGTTGGCAATCACGCTGACATCACCCCCGATGACATAATGAGCGTCTGCACTGACCAAAAATGGTGTGCCATTTTGGGCAACCGCCCAAAGCAAGCCCTTGATACTCGTGTGAAAAAACATGGTGTCAGGGGTGACTAGGGGCAGGGCGTTCATGTTGGCAAGCAGGGCGATTTTATGGTCTTCACCTATCGGGGTGCCTGTGGGCTTATCGCTCATGATGGCAGGGTCGATGGCGTGAATGGTGCTGGGGTTTGGCTCGGCGGTGGCGTTAATCACATAGCGAGCATCAGGCGTGATAAGCAGACTCTCGCCCGTGGTCAGCGTTACCATCAAAAGCTCGCCAATGCCTGTCGGGGTGATGGTGCGAACGGGTGTGGCAAGTCCGATTTGGCGTAGAGTTTGTTTGATGAGTTGGTTGTCACTTGCGGTAATGGGGGTAGGTGTCTGGGCGGTGCTTGGCAGACTGATGGTGGCAGTTATAATGGCAAGGCTTAGGGTAAGTAACGTGCTAAATGTTTTCATGGTTTATCCCAAAATGATTTGGCATAGATTATACCCCAAAATCTAAGCGAGCGAGAGCCGTTTACAACTTCCCCACAATCTGACAGGGTTGGGCAGTAAAGTATGATTGGCAAAAATCCATAAAAATTGGAGAGGTGTATTTATTGCTCAAATAAACACACTAATCCGCCCAAATTAATCAAAACTGCCCAATCTCATCATCACTCAAAAAGCGACATTCTCCCTTTTCAAGTCCCTCAAGGGTAATATTGCCAATGCTTGCTCGGTGTAGGTGGGTAACTTTATTGCCAAAATACGCCATCATGCGTTTGACCTGATGATATTTACCTTCGGTCAAGATAAGCGTGGCGTGCGTCTCATCTGTAAATAACAACTCGGCAGGGCGGGTTTTTTCGGTATCACCTTCTAACAAAATGCCGTTTGCCACTTGTTTTATGGCATAGGCTTGCTCGTCTGGGGTCATCGGGTCGGCAAGCGTAATCTCATAGCGTTTGGGCTGATGACGCTTGGGACTGGTAACTCGGTGTAGCCACGTTCCGTCATCGGATAGAAGTAACGCTCCTGTGGTGTCCACGTCAAGCCGTCCTGCAATCCGCAAGCTTGCCACTTCTGGCACGGCAATCAGCTCGGTAACAATGGGGTATTCTTTGGCTTTTAGGGTGCATTCAAAGCCGTCTGGCTTATAGAGCAAAATATAACGGCTACCGTCCGCCGCCGACAACGGCTCGCCTGCCCACAGCACGTCATCATCGGCATTGATATGCACGCTACCGTCTTTGATGACTTCATCGTTTACGGTAATCTCGCCTGCATGCAGGATTTTTTTGGCATCTTTACGGGATAATTCGGTGGCTTTACTTAAAAATTTGTCTAGTCGCATATTTGCCTTTATTCATCTGTTAAAAATGGTATAATTCTAACACAAATTTGATAATTTCATAAGGAGCAACAATGACTTTGCACACACTCATTGATGAATTGCCTACCGAGTTTTTGCCATTTAAAGCCAACATTTTGGCAAGTGCCAAACCCGTGATTAACATCGCATTGCGTGTGGCTGATGGGTTGCCTTTGTGGGCGAGTAAAATTGGTGGCAATCAGCCTTATTTGCCAAAGAATGTGGATTATCCAACCGATAAATACGGCAGACCGCTTGGTTTTTTGGCACAGTTTAATTTGGCAGATTTGCCCGCCAATGACCATTTGCCCAAAACAGGAATGTTGGTGTTTTTTACTAATTTTGATGATGGTAAGGTGCTGTATTTTGACGAAGTCATTCAAGATGACACCGCTCTTTGGCAAGATTTTGATGGGCTGGGGGTTGATACCGATGATTTGCCATTTTTTGATGTAGTGGCATTTGCCCCCACTTTTACACTGACCGAGTCCGCCATCAGTTTTACAGAAGACAAGGTTTTTGATGTGATTTTTGCCAATCATACTTTGTCCGAGCAAGAGCTTGACGAACTTGGCGATAAAATTTATGACTTACCTATTTTTAACAGTGCAGGACATCATTTGCTAGGTTATCCCTACTTTACTCAAAGCGACCCCAGAGCCTATCAAAATGGCGATGTGCCACAGGATTATGTCTTGTTATTTCAATTAGATACCGATGATGTGGACGGTTATGGGATTATGTGGGGGGATGGTGGTGTGGGTAACTTTTTTATCCACCCTGATGATTTGGCAAAGGGCGATTTTAGTCGGGTGAAATTTTATTGGGATTGCTGTTGATGACCTACGCCACCTTATCCGCCCCTTGCCAAGCGGTTTATGAAATCAAAAAAAGCGAATTTCTCGCCTTTGCTTATCCCATTAGCCATAAAGATGAAGTGATGTTTCACGTGGAACAGTTGCGTGAGAGATACCCTGACGCTCGTCATCATTGTGTTGCCTATATTTTGGGCGACCCACACAACACCACGCACGCAGGTTTTGACGATGACGGCGAACCAAACGGCACGGCAGGCAGACCGATTTTAAATGTCTTACAGCATAAGGCAATTGGCAATGTGCTTGTGGTGGTGGTACGCTATTTTGGTGGGATAAAACTGGGAGCAGGCGGGCTGACACGAGCTTACGCTACCACCACACAGATGGTGGTGGACAAGATGGAGCTTGTGCCATTTGTACCAAAATCACAGCTCGAAGTCGCCACCACCTTCGCCCACGAAGCCCAAATACGCTATTTGGTCGGGCAGGCTGGTGGCGAGATTTTGGGAGCGGACTATGCCCACAATGTCGTGATGAGCGTGGAGCTAGACAGCGAAAAGGTGGACGAGTTTGGAGAGAGTTTGGGGGTGTTTGGCGAGCTTTTAAGGGAGGAGTAATTATAGTAAATTAACCCCAATTTGCACCAATGCTAAATATTGAAAAATACCTTTGTGGGAGCGTGCTTTCCACGCCTTTTGGTGGTGTATTTTGAAGTTAAACGATGATAAAAAGACACAAAAAAGTCCGCACCAATCATGGCACGAACTGTATGAGCGAGCTGATTATTTTTTCTCTTCACGCACTTTATTGATAAGAAAATCAACCACTTGGGTAACTTTGGCACCATCGCCTGCAACCACATATTTGCCATGTACGACAACGGCAGGCACGCCAGTAAGCTGATAGTTTTTCGCCCCTGCTTTTGAGCGTTCTAGTTTGGTGGTAACGGCAAATGAGTCGTAAGTGGTGTTAAACTTGGTTTTGTCCACGCCTTGGGTGGCATACCAGTCGGCAAGAGTCTCTTTGGATTTGTCCACACGTTTGCCGTCCTTGTGGATGGCATCAAATAGAGCTTGGTGGGTTTTTTCTTCATAACCCATAATTTGGGCGGCATAAAAACCACGGGCAGGCACTTCCCACACAGGGTTCATGGCGGCAGGCGTGCGGAAAAACGCCACGTCTTTGGCACGGGTTTTTGCCCATTTTTGCATGTGTGGCTCTAAGCTGTAACAATGCGGACAACCATACCAAAAGAACTCACGCACCACGATGACGTCGCCGGCGATTTTCTCAGGATTAGGCAGGACTTTGTAGTCTTGACCTTCAACAAAATTGGCATGAGCCATGCCAGATAGACCAACCGCTAACGCAAGGGCGGTGAATTTAAGGGTGTTTTTCATAAAAAATCCTAGATTGGCACAGTGCCAACAAATCGTTTTGGTAAAACCAAATATGGGTAAATAAAAATATCGCATAGTTTAACTTATTTTTGCCAAAATTGGGTAATAGAATTCTTAATCAAACGTTGTATTATGTAAATTTTTATGAAATCTGCCTAAAATTTAAGCATTTTTAAATGAACAACACAAAATTTGCCAAAATCTGTATGAAAAGCAAGGGAAAAAGTGGTTAAAAATCGCTAAAAATGGTAAGATAAGCCAATTTATCACTTGGGATAGCTCATGACCGCACACACCGCCCACAATGCCGACTTTGATGAAATTGGCAAATTCACCCGCCTTGCCGATGAATGGTGGGACAGACAAGGGGCGTTTAAGTCCTTGCACGACATTAACCCCTTACGCCTTGACTGGATAGAAGACCAAACGTGCGCCTTTTTTGGCTCAAGATTAAACGGCAAAAAGGTGCTGGACGTGGGCTGTGGTGGCGGTATTTTGTCGCATTCTATGGCGGTGCGTGGGGCGGACGTGCTGGGTGTGGATTTGGGGGAGCAAAACCTGCAAGCAGGGCAGATTCATGCCGAGCGGACAGGCATGACCGACACGCTCGCCTTTCGCTGTGTGGCGATAGAAGAGCTTGCTAGCGAGCAGGCGGGGATGTATGACGTCGTAACGTGCATGGAGATGTTAGAACACGTCCCTGACCCGTCTGCGATTGTGCGTGCGTGCTTTGCCTTATTAAAGCCCAATGGCGTGTTTGTAACGTCCACGATTAACCGTAACCCCAAATCCTACCTATTTGCCATTGTGGGGGCGGAGTATGTGCTACGCCTTGTGGATAAAGGCACGCACGATTTTAACAAATTCATCACGCCTGCCGAGCTTGATGACATGGCTATCAGGGCAGGATTTGCCCGTGATAACATGACAGGGCTACACTACAACCCCTTAAACAAGCGGTTTTGGCTCTCCGACAGTAATGTGGACGTAAACTACATGATGTCGTTTGTCAAGGGTCAAAGCCCAAAGGCGGTGGGCTGACATGACAAGCACAACAAAGCTAAATGCGGTTTTATTTGACTTAGACGGCACGCTCATCGACACCGCCCCTGATTTTATCCGTATCATCAAGCTCATGTGTGCCAAGCACAATCACCCTTGCCCCACTGATACCGCCATTCGTGAGCAGGTCTCGGCAGGGGCTAGGGCAATGGTGCGTTTGATGTTTGGCGATGAGCTCATGAACGTGGCGGACACGGATGAGCGAATGCTTGCCTATCGTCAAGAGTTTTTGGATTTGTACGAGCAGGACATTTGTGTGGATAGCCGACTGTTTGACGGCTTGGACAGTCTACTTGACACCTTAGAAAATAAAGGCGTGGCGTGGGGCATTGTTACCAACAAACCTAGATATTTAGCAGAACAGCTTCTGGATAAATTAGACCTAGCCAAACGCTGTGCGGTGCTTGTTTGCCCTGATGATGTGGCAAACACCAAACCCGACCCAGAGCCGATGTTTTTGGCGTGCAAAAAGCTAAACATAGACCCCAAAAATTGCATTTATGTGGGCGACCACATCAGAGACATACAGGCAGGGCGAGCATCTGGCATGATGACGGTGGCGGTGGGGTTTGGCTATATCGTCCCTGATGAAAATCCCCATGAGTGGGGGGCGGATAAGGTGGTGGATACGCCTGATGAATTGAGGCGGTTGGTGTTGGGGTTGGTTTAAGCCGTTGCCAATTTGACAATGCCAATTTTAAAATGATTTAAATTTAACCGCTTTTAATTTTTCATTGATAAAATATGCGTGCCACACACCTTTTAAATAAGAAATGTATTTAATGAGCTTAATATTTGCCACAGGCTTGTAGGGGTGGGCTTTCCACGCCCGTTGGTAAAACTAGTACACTCCTACGGTGGTATATTTTGAAGTTAAGCAAGTATAAAATTATTTAAATTTAACCATATTTTAATTTTTACTTAATAAAAAAAATCAGTACCCAACCATGACGACACCAGACATTTTAAACTATACCCCGACCGCCGACAGCCTATCCGACAAGATTATTCTAGTAACAGGGGCAGGGGACGGCATTGGCAAAGTGGCAAGCCTAACCTATGCCAAATGTGGGGCGACTGTACTCCTGCTTGGCAAAACAGAGTCCAAACTAGAAGCGGTCTATGATGAGATAGAGAGTTTGGGGCTTGCCATGCCTGCCATTTTGCCCATGGATTTAGAAAAGGCGAGCTTTGCCCAGATGAATGAGCTTGCAACCCTAATTCAAAAAGAGTTTGGCAGGCTTGACGGCGTGCTACATAATGCAGGTGTGCTTGGGGCATTGACCCCACTTGAAATGTACGACCCTATTACCTTTGAGCAGGTCATGCACGTCAATGCCACAGCCGTGTTTATGCTTACCCAAGCCCTATTTCCGCTACTTGTCTCTGCCCCCAGTGGTTCGGTGGTGTTCACAAGCTCTGGCGTGGCAAAAGTGCGACCCTTTTGGGGGGCGTATGCCTTATCTAAGCAGATGATAGAAGGCATGAGTACCATTTTTACCGAAGAGACCAAAAACCACACCGCCTTGCGGTTTAACTGTATCAATCCAGGAGCGACTCGCACCAACATGAGAGCCCACGCCTTTCCAGGGGAGAATCCTTTGACCCTAAAAACGCCCGAAGACATCATGCCTGCCTATGTGTATCTCATGACCGACATGGCAAGCGGGGTAAAAGGGCAAGTGATACATTGCCAACCCAAATAACATCAGGGGTGAGTGTTCGCCCTTTTTTGTGGGCGTACGTCTTTGTACTTGAAATTTAAACGAAAATTGATAAACTACTACAAAACATTAAAACATTTTGAGCATTCACATGGATTTATTACAACATTTATTTTTAATCGCCATATTGATATTAGTATCAAGTTTTTTTTCAATTTCTGAGATTGCCTTAGCAGGGGCAAGAAAATTGAAACTAAAACTCATCTCCGAAGGGGGCGACACCCGTGCTGATAAAATCATGCACTTGCAAGAAAATTCGGCGGACTTCTTTGCCACCAGCCAAATAGGCCTAAACGCAGTCGCTATCCTTGGTGGTTCGGTGGGTGAAGGGGCGCTTCGTCCTTATTTTGCCCAGTTTATCGGACAGTTTTATCAAGGGCAGTGGACAGAGAGTATTGCGTTTTTTACGAGTTTTGCGGTGGTAACGCTCATCTTTATCCTATATGCTGATTTGATTCCCAAACGCATTGCCATGATAAACCCCGAAAAGGTCGCCCTAGCAGTCATCAATCCCATGCTCGTGGTCATCAAGGTGGTCAAACCGCTTGTGTGGATTATCAATGGCATTGCCAACGCCACGTTTCGCCTGTTCAAAATCAACACCGTGCGAGAAGAGAGCATTACCTTTGATGACGTCTCTGCCATTATGGATGCAGGGGCGGAGGCAGGCGTGGTGTTACAGCAAGAACAGCATTTTATTGAAAATGTCTTTGAGCTAGAAGAGCGTACCGTACCGTCATCGATGACCGTGCGTGAAGATGTGGTGTATTTTACGCTGGGCGAGTCCGAAGAGTCCATGCGACAAAAGATAGCTGAGTTTCCGTATTCCAAATTTTTGGTGTGCAATGAGACCATTGACCAAGTCATCGGCTATGTGGACACCAAAGACATTTTGGTAAGGCTACTCAACAACCAATCTTTTGTACAGCTTAACGAGAGTACCATTCGTAACGTGCTGATTATCCCTGATACGCTCACTTTGTCTGAGCTTTTGGATAAATTTCGTGCCAGTAAAGAAAAATTTGCGGTCGTCATCAACGAATATGCATGGGTGGTCGGGGTCATTACATTGTCCGACATCATGATGACGGTCATGGGGGACTGGGGGTCGCCCATCGAGGAAGAACAGCAGATTATCCGCCGTGATGAAAATTCATGGCTCATTGACGGTAGCACGCCCATCGATGATGTCAAGCACGCCCTTGATGTGGTGGAGTTTGAAGATTGGGATCATTATGAGACGTTGGCGGGCTTTATCATGTATCGCTTGCGAAAAATCCCACGTCCTGCCGATTTTGTCGTGCATGAAAATCTAAAATTTGAAGTGGTGGACATTGACCATTATAAGATTGACCAAGTGTTGGTGACTCGTCTGCCAAGTAATACCGAAGAAGTAGCGGATAGGGACTGGATGTAGGGCGAGATGCGTTTGTAAAAATGTTTAAAAATATTAGGGCGGAATAAATTCGCCCTTTTTTATGCAAAATTTTTATGCAAAAATGCCAATCATCACCGCACCAGCCATGCTATAATAGTTGTTTCACACCCAACCGACATAGATTATGAGCCTATCTGACATCTTGCACCATCGCCGTGCCGTGCGTGAGTACCTACCCACGCCCATTGACCCCAACATCGTCAAGGACTGCCTAGCCCTTGCCACGCTTGCCCCGACCAGCTCTAACATGCAACTGTACGAGTGCTACCACATCACCGATAAAGCCACACTCGCCACACTTGCCAAAGCCTGCCTATCCCAAAGCTCTGCCACGACCGCTGACCAAATGGTGGTGTTCGTGATACGTCCTGATTTGCACAGACAGCGTGCCACATCGGTGTTTGCCTTTGAGCGTGAAAACGTACGTACATACAGCCCTGTTCATAAGGTGGACAGGCGTATTAAAAAATTTGACCATTATTATAATCGTCTCATGCCCCTGCTCTACACCCAAGATGTGCCACTGGTGGGGACGGCAAGAAAGGGCGTGGCGTGTGCCATCTCAAAGGTTCGCCCCATGCAAAAGGACGTCTCAAAAGATGACATTCGTATCGTCATGCACAAAAGCTGTGGACTGGTCGCTCAGACGTTCATGCTTGCCATGAGTGAGCGTGGGCTTGATACTTGCCCTATGGAAGGCTTTGACGGGGCGATGATAAAGACCCTGCTTAGACTGCCTGCCATAGCCGAGATTAATATGGTGGTGTCGTGCGGTGTGCGTAGCGAGCAGGGCGTATGGGGCGAGCGGTTTCGTGTGCCGTTTGATGAAGTGTATCAGCAGATTTAACGCTTTGCAAGGTTGCTTGGCAACTCAATAAGTCCGGCACTAGACGGATAAAGCCATGTCTATGTGATTGCCAAAGACAGCAGGCACTTGGATAAATAGGGAATTGGCATACAGATAATCTTCCCCGCTTTCATCGATGATTTACACCATGCCCAACTGCTCTGCGGTTGGGTTGTCTAGCTGTTTGTAAAGTTTCATAACTTCCAAACTGGCAGGGTAGTCTTTATTATTAATGCACAATAACCATCTCATGATAGTAACCTTTTGATTTTATACTCAACCGCACCAATGCCATGACATTCGCACCAATGGATTTCGGCTTCATAGACTTCGTTGTTTATTTTGACAAGGCAAAAGCCCTTGCATTTTTCCAATTGGTTCCCCATAGGTGCGTTTTAGGCGGTTGATGTCTCTGATAGCACCCATTTTGGCAAAGCAATCTTTACCAGTAATGGGTGGTATGATGTCAAAATTCATGGGTTATTTTACCATTTTTTTAAAGCGGTTTGGGTCTGCATTGTAAAACAATCACTCCCCATGCTTGTCTTCAAATGCCTGATGTTCGGCTTGATATAACTTGCCCAGTCGCTCTTGGGTGGGTTTGTCAAGCAGTTCTCTGGCTTCTTTAAAAAACTCATTTTCTTCTTCTTTTAAATGGTGCAAGGTCTCATCAATAAGCTCTTGTGCCGTCTTAAAAAATCGCTCATCCCCTGCTCGCCCATCGGACAGCACCGCCATCATCTCGTCCATCTCATGATGTTCGGCAATGGCGTGGCGAGAGAGTTCTAACCCATCATCAAACGCCATCACAGGCACATACAGATGACGCTCTTCGGCGGCGGCGTGGGCTTCTAGCTCATTTTTTAGGGGGATAAAGGCACTCTCGGCTTTGGGGCGGTCTTGTTGGATGATGGCATGTTGAAAATCTTGACACAGCTTACGCTGAATGTCGTGATGATGAATGAGTGTGCTAAAAATGTCTGACTGGCTCATGGCTTGTCCAATAAATAAAAGAGATATGATGGCTAGGAAATATAATCATCATAACAAAATAAGCCATGCTTGACAACGCAAGCCCGCCCATCTGTACAAAACAGCGACATTTTAAAATAAGTAATTACAAAAAAACCGCCCCGTAAAGAGCGGTTCGGGGGCATGACACACAATTATTTGCGTTTTTTACCGCCTTGCACGGCTTTAAAACGGGGGTTGGATTTGCAAATGACAAAGGTGCGACCACGACGGCGAACCACTTGGCAATCTTCGTGGCGGGTTTTGGCGGATTTGAGTGATGATAGTACTTGCATGATACTCTCCTGTCAGAGCTGGGATAAATAAAATGTTATAATATACCAAAAATAAGCAAAAAACAAGAGAATTGAGAATAATTCTTGTAAATTATTCGTGTAAAGGGGGGGTTAAAATTTGCCCAATCTTAAATTAAAATGGTAGCTTACTGATTGTTGGTTATTTTTTTTCTATAAATTCATCCAAAATATCATCAATAAACAATGCTCTTTATTTTAAAATTGATAACAAGTGTTTTATCTCAGTGCTTTTTTTAATTATATCTAACGAATTTGATATTTGCCACAGGATTTGTAGGGGCATGTTGAACACTAATGATTTTATCGGACGTGCTCAGCACGTCCCTACGCCCACATATTGTAAATTTGTGGTAATTTTAAAGTTCTTTATTTATATAATGATGGATGATTAAGTCATCTTGCCCTAACTTGATGATTTAAACCTAACCTAGCCATATCACGGAGAAAATGATGAAATTATCTTATCTACTGCCTGCTGTCTTGTTATTCGCCAGTACCGCCCATGCAGAGAGCTTAAACAGCCTAGTCAATAAACAAGCCAATAAAACGGTACACGCCATGAATCAAGAAGAGATAGAGCATAATGGCGAAAATGCCTATACGTACGCATTGTCGCAAAAAGACATTATTTATGCTGACATCAATAAAGATGGCAAAAAAGATGCGATAGTCTCGCTGTATTATTGCGAAGAGCTAAACTGTCATAATACCACAGGCAGTTTTGAAGTGGCGACATTTTTGGCAACGGGCAAAAATCAATACAAAAAAGGCGATGTACATTCGGCAGAATTATCAGGCAATGTTAAAGTGGTCAATGGCATTATCCATGTTACAGAAGTATCCTACGCCGATAGCGACCCGAGCTGTTGCCCGTTAAAAAAGCGAACGGTTAAACTAAAATCAAATAATCAAGGCAAATTGGTTAAAGTGAAATAATTCTGCCAAGTCTATCTATAAAAAGCTCTGTTCTAAGACAGGGCTTTTGGATTTTTATTACGCCCAACGCCTAAACACCAAACTACCATTCGTCCCGCCAAAGCCAAAGCTGTTCGAAATGGCATAGTTCACACCACTCACCGCCCTTGCGGTATGGGGAATATAGTCAAGCGTACAGGCAGGGTCTGGGTTGTCTAGGTTGATGGTGGGGGGTAGGGTTTGGTGCTGTAAGGCAAGCACGGTAAAGATGGCTTCTATCGCTCCTGCCGCCCCGAGCAAATGCCCTGTCATGGATTTGGTGGAACTCACCAAAATGTTTTTACCAAATAGGCTTTCAATCGCACTGCTTTCTGCCACGTCCCCTGCGGGCGTGGACGTGCCGTGGGCATTGATATAGCCGACTTTGTCGGTACTGATACCGCCGTCTGCTAAGGCGTTTATCATCGCACGTTTTGCCCCGTTACCGTTTGTTGGTGGGGCGGTGATGTGGCTTGCGTCATTGCTCATACCAAAACCTGCCACTTCTGCCAAAATCGTTGCCCCACGAGCCTTAGCATGAGCAAGGCTTTCTAGCACCAACGCCCCTGCTCCGTTCCCAAGCACAAAGCCATCTCTGTCCTTATCAAAGGGGCGAGACGCTCGGGTGGGTTCATCGTTGCGAGTGGATAGGGCGTGCATTGCCCCAAAGCCCGACAGTCCAAGCGGTGTGCTTGCCTTTTCGCTACCGCCCACCAACACCGCATCCAAATCGCCATAGGCGATGAGCCTTGCCCCAAGCCCGATGGCGTGCGTGGATGTGGTGCAAGCGGTGGACGTGGCAAGGTTTGCCCCTTTTAGGTTATGGCGAATGGCGATGAGTCCTGCGGGCATATTGACGATGGAGCCTGGGATGATAAAAGGTGAGACTTTTTTTGCCCCGTTATCACGCAGGGTATCTCGGCTATTCTCAATGGTTTGTATGCCACCAATCCCTGACCCCATCGCCACACCAAATCGCTCGCTGTCCACATTAACAGGCAAACTTTCGCCCTTAATGCTATCTATCAGTCCAGCGTGATACAAGGCTTGGGCGGACGAAACTTGGGCGTAGTGCACAAACTCATCAAAACGGCGAATCTCTTTGGGGTTCAAAAACTCTTCGGCATTAAAATCCTTAACCAGCCCTGCAATCTTTGAGCGAAACTCACTCATCTCCAAGCCGTCAAAATCAGGTATGGCACGAATACCGCTCACGCCATTTGTTAAGTTTGCCCAAATGGTGTCCAAATCATTGCCCACAGGGGTAATCGCCCCCATGCCTGTGATGACCACTCGCTCGCTGTCGGCTCGCTCAAAATGAGGTTTTTTCATCGTTATATTCCTTGCAAATGTTTTTGAAAAATTTGTTTACAATTTAAAGAGGGCTATTGTAACAAGATTTTTTTAAAAATAGAAGTTTACAAGTGTATTATTTTGTAAAATAAAACCGCTATTGAGCAAGCAAATAGGAATAAAGGGGTAGGGGTGAGGTGTTGATGTGTGTTGCAAATTTGGTCGGTGTTTTTTGGTAAATTCTCTAAGATACAAAACCCTTGCAATTAGTCCTAAAATTTACTAAAATACGCAAAATTAGTAATTTTTAGGACTATTTTTATGTCAAAACCCCCAACCCAAATCCCAACCACCCAAGCCCCTATCACACAGCCCAAAGACCACCTTGCCATTTTGGATGGCATACGGGGCTTTGCCATTTTTGGGATTTTGGTGGTTAATATGATGGCATTTGCCCTACCTAAGCACGATTTAAATTTGATGAATTTTACTTCAACGGCTTGGTATGACAGTGTTGCGATGTGGTTGAGCACGCATTTTTTTGAAGGCAAATTCTATATTTTATTTTCTTTTTTATTTGGTATTGGTTTTTCGGTGCAATTAGAAAGTGCCATTAAAAAAGGCGTGAATTTATGGTCATTTTATCCAAGACGGTTATTGATTTTATTTGTGATTGGGGTGTTGCATTCATACTTTTGGTGGGGTGATGTTTTAAGATTGTACGCCATTTTAGGACTTGGTTTATTGTTATTAAAAGATTTATCCATTAAATATTTGCTGATTTTAGCTGGTTTATTTTTGGGATTATCAGGATTGGTATCGGCATTTCCCCATATTTTTGGCGAATTTGACAGCCCTAATTCTGATGATGTGTGGCGAAGTTTGTTATTTGCCTTAATCCAAATGGCACCAACGGCATTTGCACTCTTTTTACTGGGGCGAGTGGTGGGCAAATTAAACTTTTTTAACCAGTTAAAAGATAAAGTATCTTTATTAAAAAGTTTAATTATCATCGCATTTGTCATTTGGGCGGTATTAAAATTGGCATTGTATTTATGGGTAGAGCCATATAGCCCAATCGAAACACTACCAAAAACTTTGAGTGATATGGCATTTACCGCCATTTATATTGGCATTTTGTGCTTATTATCCGTTAATGACAAAACCGCTCATTATTTAAATCCACTTGCCAAAGTCGGACAAATGGCATTGACCAATTATGTGATGCATACGCTGATGTGTGTGGCGTTTTTTAAATTAACTGGTTTGGCAGGGCAATTACAAATGGGGGCGTTATTTTTGCTTTCTGTGGGGATTTTTGCCATTCAACTGATTTATAGCCATTATTGGTTAAAATGGTTTGATTATGGTTTATTGGAATGGGTGTGGCGTTCTTTGACTTTTGGTAAAGTGCAAAGATTGGTAAAATAAATAAAGCACCGCTTAATTATGAACCGCACCCCAAAAGTT
>NZ_MXAP01000001.1 GCF_002027555.1 Moraxella equi | reverse complement strand
GAGCTTTGGGGTGCGGTTCAGGGACCCGGATATTATTTTTAAAAAATAAAAAACCCTTGAAAAATCAAGGGTTTGTAGTTGGTACCAGTGGTCGGACTCGAACCGACACGCTTATTAGGCAACGGATTTTGAATCCGTCGTGTCTACCAATTTCACCACACTGGCATGAGCGGTTAGCTTGTTTGCTATGGGTGCGTATTATAGCTTATTTTAAAATTTCGTCAAGGGGTTTTTATAAAAATTTTAAAAATATTTTAAAAACTGGACTGATTGGACAGCCCAGTCTTATAGGTTTTATTTATCCGCCAAAAATAACCAAGTATCCAGCACCGTATCAGGGTTTAGCGATACTGAGCTGATGCCTTGCTCCATGAGCCATTTGGCAAGGTCTGGGTGGTCGGACGGTCCTTGACCGCAAATGCCGACATATTTGCCTTGTTTGCGACACGCTTCAATCGCCATACTAAGCAGTTTTTTGACCGCAGGGTCTCGCTCATCAAACAAGTGCGACACAATGCCACTATCACGGTCAAGCCCTAGCGTAAGCTGAGTTAGGTCGTTTGAACCGATTGAAAAACCGTCAAAATATTGCAAGAATTCATCAGCAAGCAAGGCATTGGTTGGCAACTCGCACATCATGATGATTTCAAGAGAATTCTCGCCACGTTTTAGCCCATTTTTTTCAAGTAATTCAATGACTTGGCGGGCTTCGCCTTTGGTACGCACAAACGGAATCATGATTTTGACGTTGGTTAGCCCCATGTCATCACGGACGTACTTCAACGCACGGCATTCAAGCTCAAAGCAATCACGGAAATTGTCCGAAATATAACGACTCGCCCCACGGAAACCGAGCATGGGGTTTTCTTCGTGTGGTTCATACAGCTTACCGCCGATTAGGTTGGCGTATTCGTTGGATTTAAAATCACTCATACGCACGATGACAGGCTTGTCTTTAAATGCCACGGCAAGCGTTGAGATGCCTTCGATGAGTTTGTTGATATAAAACTCCACAGGCGAGTTGTACCCTGCGATACGCTCAAACACTTGGGCTTGGGTCTCTTGGGGCAAGGTGTCCACGTTAAGCAAGGCTTTTGGGTGTACGCCAATCATGCGGTTGATGATAAATTCTAAGCGAGCCAAGCCTACGCCTTCGTTCGGGATTTGGGCAAAGTCAAAGGCACGGTCAGGGTTGCCCACGTTCATCATGACTTTAAAGCCAAGCTGTGGCATACTGGCGACAGAATTTTTTTGCACGTCAAAGTCCAAAATGCCGTCATAAATAAAGCCCGTATCGCCTTCGGCACACGATACCGTTACCGCTTGTCCGTCCGTCAAAAGCTCGGTTGCGTTGCCACAGCCGACAATGGCAGGTACGCCAAGCTCACGAGCGATAATCGCCGCATGGCAAGTACGTCCGCCACGGTTCGTGATAATCGCATTGGCACGCTTCATCACAGGTTCCCAATCAGGGTCGGTCATGTCAGACACGAGCACATCGCCGTCTTGAACTTTGCTCATCTCGTTCAAATTCGTTACGATACGCACCTTGCCTGCACCGACACGCTGACCGATAGAACGCCCTTCGCATAGGACTTTTGCCCCCTTGCTATTAATGACGTAACGCTCCATGCTGGTTTTGTCTTGGCGAGATTTGACGGTCTCGGGGCGGGCTTGCACGATGAACAATTCACCCGTATCGCCGTCTTTTGCCCACTCAATGTCCATAGGACAGCCGTAGTGTTTTTCAATGATAAGGGCTTGTTTGGCAAGGCGAGTTAGCTCATCGGTATTTAGGGCAAACTGCTGACGGTCGGCTTTTTCTACGTCCACGATTTTGGTTGAGCGTTTGGTCGTACCTTCATCGCCATAGACCATTTTGATGTGTTTTGAGCCAAGATTTCGGCGAACCACGGCAGGGCGGTTTTCGGCAAGAAGTTTTTTGGATAAATAAAACTCATCAGGGTTTACCGCCCCTTGCACCACCATTTCGCCCAAGCCATAGCTTGCCGTGATAAATACCACGTCATTAAATCCGCTTTCGGTGTCAAGCGTAAACATCACGCCAGACGTACCCGTCTCCGAGCGTACCATACGCTGAACGCCTGCCGACAACGCCACGCCTGCGTGTTCAAAGCCTTTGTGTACACGATAGGCAATCGCACGGTCGTTATAAAGGCTTGCAAACACTTCTTTAATGGCGATAAGCACGTTGTCAATGCCCTGAATGTTAAGGAATGTCTCTTGCTGACCTGCAAAAGACGCATCGGGCAAATCCTCGGCAGTCGCTGACGAACGCACCGCCACCGCCACATCTTGACCGCCTGTAAGCGTATCAAATGCCGTGCGAATCTCGTCTTCTAAGTCTTTTGGCAATGCTTGGGCGATGACCCAGGCACGCACTTTTGCCCCCACTTCGGCAAGTTTTTCAACATCATCAACATCCAAGCCTTTTAACTCGGCATTGATTTTGTCAAGCAAACCCGTTTCGTTCAAAAAGCGGTTAAACGCCTCTGCGGTCGTGGCAAAGCCGTTTGGTACAGACACGCCAACATTGGCTAGGTTACTAATCATCTCGCCCAAAGACGCATTTTTGCCGCCGACAATCTCAACATCGTCTTTGCCTAGTTTGTTAAAGGGGATAACTTGTGCCATACGAACACCTTTTTATTTTGTGAAAGTTGGACAAATTATAACGATAAATTTGCCAATACGCTATTTTTATTTTATAAAAAAATGGATATATTTATTAAATAAATATATCCATAAAATCACTCATCTTGGCAATTACTGCAACCATTTTTGTTCAATACGTTTAATTTCGCCACTGGCAATCAGCTTGTCAATACCCTGATTGAGTTTGGCTAGCAATTCTTGGTTTTTTTTGGCAACCATAATAACCTGACGAGCCTCTGGGTTTTGCTCATTTTCATAATCCACAATTCTTAATTTAACACCTAAATCAGCATGATTTTGGATGTAATATTGAAGTAATTGACGATCCTCAAATGTAGCATCTATTTTGCCTTGAACAACTTCTTTAAATGCCAAATAAGAAGTGTCAGTATGTTTCATGCTTTCATAACCACCGATAGCCTCCATCTGTTTGACCTGTTTGGCAATTTCCATACCACCAACCTTTGCCCCTTTTAGATCCAATAACGATGAGATATTTTTATTAAAAAACTTAGGATTGTCTTCACGATAAACAATAGCGGAGGGGACATGCAGATAAGATTTTGTCAGACCATGTTGAATTTCCCTGTCATCACTATAAGAAATCCCAGCGATGGCTAAATCATATTTGCCTGCCTCCACCGAAGAGAATAATTCCTTCCATGGCATCGGATGAAAGTCTACCCCAAAGCCCATCTCGTCTCCGATACGTCTAATCACGTCCACGTCAATGCCAATAAAATTACCTTTTTCATCCAAAAAGACAAAAGGAGGCATATCCTGATTGACGGCAACTTTTAAAGTTGTAGCATGTTTTTGGTTAGAATCGGATGCATTTTGAATACTTTCGTTTTCAGAAGAAGCAGGTTTTTCACCACCACAGGCAGTCAAGACCCCACAAAGAAATATTGCAGAAAACAGTTTTTTAAATAAGTTATTATAAACAATCATGGTTCATCTCTCATTTAATGATTAGTTTGGATGTTAGACTTATTACGTAGATCAAACACATCACAAGACAATAAAAATCCCCATCACTCTTTTAATTAAGAGCAAAACACAAAAATGCAAAAAGCAAGGAGATAAAATTATACAGAAAACACCTATATTATATCATAAATAATACTATTTACAACAAAATTTGGTATATTTTCAGAGCAATCGCACTACAACCATCGACAAACCCACAATAAATCATTAAAATGTGAGCAAAAAGGACATTCTTTATGCTCACAAACCCCATTGACTATTTATCATAGGTTCATGACCCGAGGCGTCAAAACAAAAACCTGCTACACCCACTTAAAAACATTCTCACCATTGCCCTAACCGCAGTTATCTGTGGTTATCATGACTGGGTAGATACAGAAGACTTTGGCAGTGAAAACAAAACATGGTTTGCCACATTTCTTGACTTAACCCATGGCATGCCCTCACATGACACCTTTGGCAATGTCTTTAAACGCCTTAACAAAGATGAACTTAGTCGATACTTTAGTGAGTGGATAAATCAAACCCAAGCCAATCATCCACACATCGCCATTGATGGTAAATTCATCCAAGGTGGCTACAAAAATGACAACGCATTACAGCTTGTTACTGCCTTTGCCAGTCAAACCAAACTCATTCTTGCTCAAGTTGACATTGCTGATAAAAACAACGAAATTAGCACATTACCCCAACTGTTAAAACTCATTGACATCAGCGGTAGTATAGTGACAGCCGATGCCATTTACTGTCAAAAAGACATCAGCAAACAAATCATCAAAGCAAAAGCCAACTACATCTTTGCCTTAAAGCAAAACCACAAAACTTTGTATGAAGACATCGTACTGTGGTTAAACAGCAAGCTTAATAATAACAACATTACCAGCATACAGACTGTCGAAAAAGACCACGGTCGTATTGAGACAAGACGTTATGCGATATCAACACAACTTGATTGGTTATCAGGTAAAGATGATTGGACTAACCTTCATGCAGTGGTCATGGTAGAATCCATTCGTGATGTTAAAGATAAGGTGACCACTGAACACCGTTATTACCTAAGCTCCCTGACAGATGTTAATATGATTGCTGATGCCATTCGTAACCATTGGTCTATTGAAAACAGTCAGCATTGGGTGTTAGATGTTATCTTTAGTGAAGATGACCAAAAAAGTCTTGAACGTAATGAAAAAACAAATAAAGCATTACTGACTCGTACCGCATTAAACTTAATTCGAGTCAATGGGGATGCTAAACTCTCTGTGAAACGCAGTAAAATGAGAGCTTCACAGAATAAGTCTTATCTTGAACAGTTGTTGTTTGGTAAGGGGTAGTGCGATTGCTCTGGGTATATTTTAGATTGTTAATTAAGATACACTCTACAAAATGAAAAAGTACTACGGTTTCCGTTCATGGTGAGCTAAGTCGAACCATGACGGAAACCAACCCTTCGACAAGCTCAGGGCGAACGGTTTCCGTAGTAAAATTCAATTTTGTTGGCTGTACAACTCAATTAACCCAACAAGAGCAATGGGGAGAAAAAATCTCCTTAAAAACCCCAAACTAGAAACCACACCATTTCAAAGAAGCCTTGATAACATTCAGAAGAATTTTAACAATACTCTGATAAATAAACTGATTTAGGTTTTAGTCTCTGATTGCATCTTTTTTTAGCAACTCTTTTGAATCGAAGTTATGTTTTTTAATTCGCCCGTTCAATGCGAATATACCCACGCCCTTGACTGGCATTGTTAGAAATAGGCTGTGGGGCTAGGGCGGTATTGACAAAACCGCCATTTGAGACAGATGACAACAACAAAATGTCATTTGCCAACTCATTGCCCAGACGAGTGTAACCTGACTGGCTAAAATGCACGCCATCTTTATTGGCAAGCCCACGATTTATCCATGATTTCATAGAACAAACCCCACCCATCGCCCCTTGCCAATCCCAGTAGAGCGTACGTTCGGCTTGGGCGACTTGCCGTTGGGCAGTCTGTACGTCTGTGAGCGTGGCAGGGCGTGTACCACAACTACCGCCCGTGCTTTTTAGAGCTTCTGGCGAGCCTAACACCATGACCGCCGAACTTGGGCTGACGGCACGGATTTGGCCGATTTTTTCGGTCAAAGTCGTACGCACGCTCTGGCCTGACACGCCATTATAGGCTTCATTGGTGCCATAGGCGAGTACGATGAGCGTGGGGCGAATGGTGGCAAGCTCGCTTTGCCACGCCTGCGTATTCCACCTATTCCAATGCGACAGCTCAGAGCCATTGATGCCCAATGCCGACACCACCGCCCCACGCCCACTAGGATTAAACGCCCACCAACCGCCAATCGCCGAGCCTGTGGCATTGTCATTATAAATAGTAAACGGCAAATTCACGTCCACGCTCACCATCTGCCATGTACCGTCCTTACGTGCCGTCTCTAACACAAACCGCTTACCATAAGCGTCCACCCCTGTAAATCTACCGTCTGTCGGTTGCTGACGAATGCTCACCCAAATACGCTGAGCAGGTTCTGCCCCTTTTTTGGGTTTTAGAGTGAGGCTTGCCCCATTGACCTTGGGTCTGGCAATCAGTCCGCCCAGCGTATAGTACTCGCTTTGGTTGGTACGGCTAGAAATTGGCGAAAAATCGACATTATCATAGCTAAACCGTGTCATACGCTGACCGCTAAAATACATCGGCATCGCCCAGCCCATGCCACCATCGCCCATCACGCCCTGCAAGCGATTTCTTAGAGCATCCGTCATGGTATCGCCGGCGGTGTGGCTGTCGCCCAGTTGGACGATATGCACCGAGTGATTTGCCATTGCCTGTGCTAGGGCATTGGTGTTGGGTTCGCCAAAGTTGGCTAGATTGGCATGAGCCGATACCGACACGCACGCCATGATTAATAAGGTAGGCTTAAAGCTAAATTTTGTTAAATTCATGAATACTCTTTTTAGTTATCAAATGATAATATCACTCAATGATTAAATAAGATTGCACTTCTTTGGCAAGAATCCGCTGACCATCGCCAGAAAAATGAATACCATCACCGCTACGCATTTTCATATTTTTGCCATCTTTTTCAAGATAATCATTGTAAACATTGTTACGCCCACCCATGATAGGACGTGCATCAATCACTTTGACATTATGACGAGCTAATTCATTCATCATCACATCATTGAGCTGAACCATTTGTTCATTTAATTTATTTTTTTTCATATTTGGCGGCGTTACCCAAATCACACCCACCTGTCTTTCTTTGGCAAAATCCAATATATCTTTCATGCGTGCCTGATATTCTGCTATCCATTCTTCGCTATTAAATTTTAGGTATTTTCCCTGTTTATCTGGCATATCCCAAGGGTCATTTGCCCCAAGCATGATGATGAGTACTTTAATATTGCTATCTGACCTCAAAGTATTTTTAATGGTGCTATTCCAATCAAAGAATTTAGGATATGCCAAGCCGGTACTTTGTTTGCTAAGATTGACCGAATCTACGCCTAAGCCCTGTAGATATTTTTGCATATGTGGGGCAATGCCCTGCATCATCGAATCACCAGCAAAAAATACCTTTTGGCTTTTATTTAACGTTAAGGATTGTTCTAATTCATTTTGGGCTTGATTTTCTTTTAGGGCTTGGGCTTTTAATTGTCTTTCTTGCTCTTGGCGTAATTGCTCTTGGCGTGCTTTTTCTGCCATTTGGGCTTTATAAACAGGAGTATAGGCATAATTATCATTAAACCCATCAATCATACTTTTATTCATATTGTCGATATTATTGGCAATATTATCATGCAAGGTATATAACCTATCGCCAATATTGCCCCCTTTTTGCCATAAAGGGTGATTGATTAGATTTAATGGACTAGGCTGATGATAAGTTTGTAGATAATAGGCATTGATTGATTTTTGCATTATCCAAATACCCATGACGGTAGATAATACCAAAAACATGAGAGTGTTAATAAAGGATTGTTTGAAATTATCATCTGGTTTAATTACTTCATTATCCCAATCATCACTATCTTCTTGATAAATGATTTCTTCGTCTGTATTTTCTTTATCAATGATTTTTGTATCAATATTTTTATTTTCTTGATTAATGTCATTTTGACCATCAATATCAGCCTTGTCAATATGACTAATCTCATCTTGTTTGTGTTCGCTCATGATAATACCTTTTATCTTATCTTATCTTTTAGAAATTTGCATAAATAAAACCGGGAATGCCAGACGGAGCCAAAATTACCACCGCCATAAATATCATAAAGCACAACACATAAAAAATCACACTTGGCATTTTAAGTATCAGCCGACCGACATTTTTTTGATGACGATGAAATAATGGATAAATCAGCCATGCCAATGCCAATGCCAATATCGCCAATAGATAAAGCGGATTATTTGTCCATGCTACATTAATATGATTGAAAAATAAAGCATTAAAAACCAATAATGCTTCATCTAATGTTGTCGCTCTAAAAAACACAAAAGCAAATACCACAAAATGCACAGTAATTAATACGCCTAGCGTTTTACCAATGATGCCTGTATTTGCCAAAAAATTACGCCCTTTGACATGACCGCTTATTTTTTGGCAAGCCAAATCTCCAATATTTAATAAAGCAATGGCTAAGGCGTGTAACAACCCCCAAAAGAAAAAGTTAAAGGTTGAGCCATGCCAAATCCCTGATAATACCATTGCAATAATAAGATTGAGCTGGGTAAACCAAAAACCTTTTCTACTTCCACCTAAGGGAATGTAAATATAATCTCGTATCCATGTTGATAAACTAATATGCCATCTGTCCCAAAAATCTCTAATATTATGAGCTAATAATGGGGCATTAAAATTCATGGGTAAGCGAAAACCAAGCAACAACCCAAATGCCACCATCATCTCACTATATCCTGAAAAATCCAAAAATAATTGCAAGGTATAACCATAAATGGCAGTCAATACTTCCAAGCTGTGGAATCCTGCAGGATTGGCAAAAACGGGATCGACCCAATTATCCGCTAAATATCCTGCCAACCACCATTTTTTGGCAAGGGCAAGCACAATCAAGGCAAAGGCGATTTTTGGGTATAATAATTGGCGTGACTCTGGCTCATTTAATTGGTCATACATCCCACAAGGCTTGCCCATAATGTCAATCAAACCTTTAGTGTCATTAACACGGGTAATCGGACCTGCCGAAATTGTGGCAAAAAACGAAAAGTGCGTTAATGCTTGCCAAAAATATAAATAAAAAATAGGATTTTCATTATTTTCATCTTGTTTTTCTTGCTCACTTTGTTTAGTTTGTTCATTTTTCTCATAAACCACGCTTTGTCGGTAAAGCGTTACCAAATAACTAATGGCTTGAAATGAATAATAAGAAACACCCAATGGAAAAATAATATTTGCCATAAGTCCCGTATTATCTAATTGCCACATCTCTAAAGCACGACTAATATTAGCACGGAAAAATTCATAATATTTAAATACAGATAAATTTATCAAAGTGATGATAATACCCATCGTCATCCACGTTTTTTTGTGATGACTGATGATGATTTGCCGAGCAATGACATAAATGACAATGCTAAAAACAAACAGTATGCCAACTGCCATCATGCCTGCCATCAAATAAATAATGGCATGGCTGATAATGAGCAACAGCATATTTTGAATGTCTGGTCTTTTTTTAAATGCCCAATAAAGCATAAAAAATGCTATGAACAATAAAGCAAATTCTACCGATAAAAATGAAAACATTACAATCCTTGGTCATAAACCATCTGAGAAATCATGAATACATCTTACCAAAAGATGTAATTGTTATTATGGTTGATACCGTCTTTTATACATCTACACTTTTTATATTTACAAAAATAAACTTATTTTAACAAAATTACCAAAAATTGGCAATGGGATTTCTTGCACTTTTATGCTGTTTTATTAATAGTTATTTGCTTGCCACGTTCTTTGCTCATCATACCGCAGTTGATAATTTTCTCTACAAAACCCCCTGTTTTTGTGCTATACTCTCATTTAAGTTTACCCATGTATGGCACAGGACATAAAGGATAGCCATGTACGTTCACACCCCCACACCCAGCCAACAAGACGAGCAGGCGAATCAAACCAAGCAGTTTAAAGCCCCCGAGATACTTCGCAGTGCTTTTTTTATCTCCGACGGCACTGCCATCACTGCCGAGACACTTGGACGATCACTGCTTAGCCAGTTTGGCAATGTCAAATTTGACGTCAAAATCATCCCCTATGTGGACACTCCCGAGTTGGCTCATGAAGCGGTCAAACGCATCAACGAAGCTCATCGTTTATCAGGACTTAAACCCTTAGTTTTTGACACCATCGTTAGCGATGAGATTCGCAATATCATCAATGGGGCGGACGCCACCAACCTTGACATCTATGAAGGGTTAATTACCCGCATTGCCAATGAAATAGGCGAGGCTCCTGACTCCCATGCAGGCATGGCACACGGACAAGTGGACAGCGAAGACTATAAGGCAAGGATTGACGCCGTGCATTTTGCCTTGGATAATGACGACGGGGCAAGAACTAATCACTATGATGGGGCAGACATCATCCTAGTTGGCTTATCACGCTCAGGCAAGACCCCCACAAGCCTATATCTTGCCTTGCAGTTTGGCATTCGTGCCGCCAACTATCCTTTGACTGAAGATGACCTAGATAGTAGCAATCTACCCAAAGTGTTACAGCCCTATCACCACAAACTGTTTGGTCTGACCATTGACACCGAACGATTGGTGCGTATCCGTCAAGAGCGAAAAGCAGGCTCTCGCTATGCCTCCCTTGCCCAGTGCCAAGAAGAACAGCGTGCCATCCAAGCCATCTACACCGCCCAAAAAATCCCCAACCTTAATGTATCAGAAATGAGCGTTGAAGAGATTGCCACACGGATTTTACAAATTACAGGTTTGGCACGGCGGATTGGCTGATTTTTAAAATATTTAAAACTGATAAACCCTGAGAAAAATATGAAACATCACTCTTTGTTGCTCTTACCCCTAACACTCATCATCTCTTTGAGTGCGTGCCAAAGTCGTCCGCCCGTACCTGAGCCACGTTATATCCCTAATGTCGCCCTAAATGCCAGCGAAACACTAGAAGTCATGCCTTATCGCAGTGCTTGCCATTCTGCCACGCCCATGCAATGCCTACTGGTCAAGCCCGTCGGGGCAGATGATGATAAGCTGTTCGGTATTGGCTATAATAACATCATTGGCTTTACGCCAACTGTTGGCACCGCCTACACCATCAAGGTGCGTCAAGAGATAGACCAAAATACTGGCAAACCCACAGGACTGTGGCAGTTAGATGAGATTTTAACGCAAAACATTCGTTAATTAAAATAAACAAAAAGGTAATATCATGACCAAAACCAACCCCACCGAGACGACAGGTAAATCCCCAAACCCTGCCAAAAATGAGACCAAGGCAGAACACGCCATCAAAGAACAAGCCAAACGTTCCGCCCTACCCGAAGCAGAAATCAAAACCCCTGACAGCACAAACACGCCAGCTCATGAAGAGCATGACCTCAGTCACCCGCTAATTAGCCCCCTTGACGGTCAACGTATCGCCATCGCTCCCCAAAAACGCAAAGCCCGTCACGGCTTTGAATATGACGCCGTGGTACTAGGGGCAGGGCCTGCTGGTGAAGCAGCGGCGATGAAACTTGCCAAATCAGGACTTAAAGTGGCAGTCATCGACCCCCGTGACCAAGTAGGCGGTAACTGTGCTCATGTCGGCACCATTCCCAGTAAGGCACTTCGCCAATCGGTATTTAACATCATCAGCATGAGACGTGACCCCATTTTTAGCTCATTTACCGACAACTTTCAGGTTCCCCTAAATAAGGTGCTAAGCAAAGCACGGCGAGTGATTGCCAGTCAAGTCAATACCCACAAGCTATTTTATGAGCGTAACCGTGTTGAGATTATCCAAGGTTGGGGACGTTTTATTGACAAGAACACCCTAGAAGTCGAGCAGGTTCATGGCGAAGGTGCCAAGACAGTTACCTTTGAAAAAGCAGTGATTGCCGTGGGTTCACGCCCTTATCGTCCCGACCTGCTTGACTTTGACCATCCCCGTGTCTTTGACTCAGACAAGATTTTGCAAATGGACTATGTCGCTCGTAAAATCATCATCTACGGGGCAGGCGTGATTGGCTGTGAGTATGCATCCATCTTTACAGGTTTGGGTTATGTTGTTGATTTGATTAACAACAAAGACCAACTGCTAAGCTACCTTGACAACGAAATCTCAGATGCCTTATCTCACGACTTTCGTCAGTTTGGCGTGCGTATTCGTAGCAACGAAGAGATTGAACGCCTAGAAACCTTTGATGACTGCGTGGTCTTGCACCTAAAAAGCGGTAAAAAAATCAAATCCGACGCCATCCTTTGGTGTAACGGACGTTCGGGCAACACCGACGGGCTTAATCTAGAAGCGGTTGGCTTATCTACCAACGGTCGTGGACAGCTTGAAGTTGACCAAACCTACCGCACCAAAGCTGAGCATATCTATGCCGTGGGCGATGTCATCGGCTGGCCGTCTTTGGCGTCCGCTGCCTACGACCAAGGGCGAAATGCTGCCGGCTTTATGGTGGGTGACAAACACGCTGAGTTTGTCAATAGCGTGCCTACTGGCATCTATACCATTCCTGAGATTTCAAGCATTGGGGCGACCGAAGAAGACTTAACTCGCGACCAAATCCCTTATGAAGTCGGACAAGCCTTTTTCAAACATCTGGCTCGCTCCCAAATCATCGGTGAACGTTCAGGCGTACTAAAAATCTTATTCCACCGTGAAACTTTGCAAATCCTAGGTATTCACTGCTACGGCAACCACGCCTCCGAGATTATCCACATCGGACAAGCGGTGATGAAGTGTGGTCACACGCTAGAATACTTTATTAATACCACCTTTAACTACCCCACCATGGCAGAAGCCTATCGTGTGGCGGCGTTAAATGGCATGAACCGTATTTTTTAAAGCGTTACAACCCATAAAGGCACATCAAAGGACGTGCTCAGCACGTCCCTACGTCCACATGGTTAAATTGTGATAACTTTAAATACCGCCCATATTATTCGCTTTTTATTTTTATAAAACCATAAAAAATCACCCCAACACAATTTGGGGTGATTTTTGATTTTGGTTAAGATTTAGTTAAAACAAATTATTTCTTAGCGGCTTCCACTTGAATGTCAATGCGGACATTTTTTGCCATGCCGACATTCACCAAATAATCCATGCCCCATTTGGTGCGGTCAATGGTCGTGCTAAAATCACCGCCACAAACTTCGGTTTTTACCATGGGGCTGTCATAACAGTTAAACTTATTGGCATGCAGACGAACAGGGTGCGTTTGACCAAGTAGGGTAAGTTTGCCATCTACTGAGCTTAGTTTGCGTGCTTTGCCCTTGCCTGTGTAGTTGAATTTGGTAGATTCAAAACGCATGGTGGGGTATTTTTCAGCATCAAATAAATCGGCACTCAGCAGATGTTCAGTGAACTCCTTAGAGCTTGATTGTAGGTTTGCCAATGGCAACTCAATATCAATCTTACCCGTGCGTTTGGCTTTATCAAACTCCATCTCACCTGTCAGACTATACACACCACCCACGTTGGTGCTGGTTTTAAAATGATCAATGGCAAAACGGGCATTGGTGTGAAATGGGTCAATCTCATAAGTGGCGGCATTTGCCATGCCTGCTAGGGCGACAAGAGACAGTAGGGCTAGCTTTTTCATAACAACTCCTTGGGTTTGATGAATAATGTTATTGGCACAACACCAATGCGATAAATTCTAACAAGACCGATTAGGAAAAACAAGCACGATTAAGAAACGCATTGTTAATGTTTGGTTAATGATACATCAAGCTTTATCCGTTTGGCTTGCCTACTCCTTCTTTTGACCTGCCGTCTCTTTGCTTACTGTCTCTTGGTTCACTGTTTTGGCTGTCTGCTTAGGCAGGTATTCCTCTCGGATAATGCCTTGCAAACCATCATACGGCACCACAATCTCAACAAAACCCTGTGCAAAACCTCCCATTTCATAAGGCTGATACACCAGCACCACCCCATTTTTACCAAAATACGCATTTTCAGTCATCTCAAACTGCCACGTTTGCTCATATTCTTGGATTTCTTTTTTGGTTGTGATTTGTAGCTCGTTTTTTAGATACTCTTTAAACCCTGCATGAGCCAGCTCATGAAAATCGCTCGCCTTATCCGCCACAATCACATCAGAAAACTCAATCTGCGTCTGCAAATCCATATCAAACATCAGATATTCCATAAATGGCATACCGTGAGCCCCACCCATATAAACATCGCCAGTAATGGCAACCTGAGCTAAGTTTTTGTGAGCAGGGATAAGCTCTGGGGCAACCGTCCAAGCATAGCTCGGTGCCGACGACTCAAAGGACTCGCCATTTTCTTTGGCAACTTCCTTCATCTCATTGATAAGTGCCAAATGCTCGCCCACAAACCCATCAACATTTTGCTTAAATTTAAGCAGTTTGGGATTATCATCATTGGTAATTTTTTTATTGACAATCCGCTCTATCCAACGTGGCTCGATTTTTGCCAGTTTGATATTGATACCCGTACAAAAACCTTCCTCATAAAAATCTTCGTCATCTTTGGGTGTTTTTGGGTCAAAATTACACGCCTGCTTCATCTCATCGGGCAGTTCATACTCATAGGCAACCGTGCTAAATTTGATTTGTTCAGGCTTGGTAATCTTACCTGCATTGGCAAGTTTTTGGTCAAGGGCTTTAATGGTCTCGCTTGGGGTTAGCTCGCCACTTGGCATAACTTGGTTTTTTTGAGTATCCAGATATTCTGCTTGGTTGTTTTTGACCGTTTCATCCTGACTACAAGCAGTCATCAACACCGTCAAAGCCAGCACCAATACTTTTTTCATCATCTTACCCCTTTTTAGATTAAAACCGATAGGGCGTGTTGAATATTGGTATTTGCAATGAAAAGTGAGAAAAACCAGATTTAGCCATTTTTCATGCAAAAATCAATCAAGGCTTTAAATCTCTATTGAATTTAAATAAAATGTTATCAATACTCAACACGCCCTAGCATTGTAAAGCAAAATCAATCACTTGGCAAATAAAAAAGCCCACAATCTGAACCAACCCCAAATCTTAGGCATAAGATTAAAGGTTGGGTTGTCATCAAGGCTTGATTAATCCTGATTGGTCTAAGAACCTGTTCACAATC